>JBIOXZ010000016.1:0-12098 GCA_044869895.1 Actinomycetota bacterium
AAGCCGCCCGGTATCGCCTCCACCGTCGACTCGAAGAGGTGCTGGGACCTGAGGAAGCGTTGACTCTGATGACGCTCCTCTCCGAGGCGGACCGTTCCAGGCGGGGCGCCGGGCTAGCGGCGCTCAGCCCGAGTTCGCGTGCCGAACCCGACCTGCACGAGCACATGGAACGAATCACCCGAGAGCTCATCATCTGGATGGGATTCGTGCTGACTGTCGCGACGGCGATCGGGTTCTTCGCCGGCAGATTCCTCTGAGTCAAGGCACGTAGGCCCACACCACGCCGGTGCTCGGGTCGACCGTGATGGCGCCGACCGGGGCGCCGACGTCGATCACCTGGTCCACCCGGCCGAGCTGTCTGTCCACCCGGGTGACGGTGCCATCCTCGAGATCGGCAACCCACACGGCGTCCTCGGACAGGGCCAGGTCCACGGGCCGGCTGCCCACCTGGATCGGCCCCCTCGGCTCTCCTCCCCGGATCGGGGTGAGGGTCCCGGCCTGGGTGTTGATCACCCTCAGGTCGTCCTCGCCGGCGGCCAGGGCGTCGGCAGCGGTCTGCAGGTCGATGGTCTCCACGATCTGTTCCCGCCCGGTATCGAAGCGGCTCAGCGTACGGTTCAGCCGGTCCACCACCCACAGATCACGGGGTGTCGCCGCCATCTCGTCGACCGACTGGCCCACCCGGAAGTGATCGGTCACGTTCCCGGTGATGGGATCGAGGCGAACCAGTGTGTCCTCGACTCCCACCCACACCGCGTCCAGGGTGGAGTCGAGCGGCCGGTCGAACGACCCCCCTGGGATGGTGGTGGCGTGCGTTTCCTGGAGCGTCGCCGGATCGATCAGCAGGACCAGGTCGGCCGATGGCGCGGTGGCCCACAGCGCATCGTGGGCGACGATGATCCGTTGGGGCTGTCGGGTGGTCGTGATCCGTGTGACGTTGCCGGTCTGGGGGTCGATCTGGGAGAGCAGCAGGGCGCTGTTGACCCACACGGCCCCTCCACCCGCGGCGATGTCGGGCGGGATATCACCCAGGCTGCCGATCGGGGCGCCGGTGATCCGGTCCGTGACCCGGTTCGTGGAGGGATCGATGCGCACCACCGTGCTTCGTTCCGGCCCGGAGGGACCAGCCGCCGGCTGTTCCTGGCGAAGAGTGAGGAACACAGCGGTAGCCGCGAGCAGTGCCACGGCGATCGCCCCGGCCAGGATCCCCGTCCGACGAGGGATGGCCGGCGGCGCGATAGTCTCGCGTCGCTGCGCAGCCTCGCCCCGGGATAGCGGAGCAGGGAGGTCCTGGCCGCCGACGCTGGCCAGCGCCAGGACGTGATGCTCTCCGGGGACGCCCCTGAGGACGTGGACGCCGCGGTCCTCGAACCGGAACCCGGACCCGGGGACGAGCTCGGTGAGGGTGCTGGACACGAGGATCTCGGCCGGACCGGCCAGGGCGGCGATCCGGGCGCCGGCGTGCACGGCGACGCCGCCGATGTTCTTTCCCATCAACTCGACCTGACCCACGTGAGCGCCGGCTCGCACGTCGATGCCCAGGGCCTAGATCTCCTCGACGATCTCCCACGCGCACCGCACCGTCCCCGCCGGCTCGTCGAAGGCGGAGAGGACGCCGTCCCCGGATGTGTCGATCTCGCGTCCACCGTGCCGGCGCAGAGCCGCTCGGACGAGACGGTGATGACGGGTCAGGAGCTCCCGCCACCGGCGATCGCCCAGCTCGGCCGCGACCTCGGTGGAGCCGAC
This sequence comes from Actinomycetota bacterium, assembly GCA_044869895.1. Lineage (GTDB taxonomy): Bacteria > Actinomycetota > UBA4738 > UBA4738 > HRBIN12 > AC-69. The sequence continues at coordinate 1,747 of JBIOXZ010000016.1, forward strand.
GATGTCGGTGAACAGCACGGTGACGAGGGCCGAGGCCCGCCGCCTGGCGGTCACGGGCCAGAGTGTGGCCCAGACGCGGGACGGCCGCCACGCTCGATCTCCTCGGATTTGCCCTCGGCCGCCGGCCGGGCGTAGCCTCGATATCGGAAGCCCGGTACGCGCCCGGCCGGCCCGGCCCGCGACCGACCGGCGGTGGAAGGAGGAAGAATGCGTCTGCCGCCGTCGTTCCCCGCCCGCATCGCCACCGACCGCTCGTTCGTCAACCTGCACCGATGGCACCACGAGGTGTCCCGGCGGTCGTTCCTCCGCGCCGCCGCGGGAACCGCGGCCCTGGCCTACGGGTCCCGGCTTCTCGGACCGATCGGCGCGCTGGCAGCCCCACCCGGCACGGGGACACCGAAGCCCATCCCCGGCGGCGCTCCCGAGCTGGGCGGAGTCTTCCACCTCTTCCTCCCGGCGCCGGGAGCCGAGCCGTCCACGATCACCGACTTCAACGGGTTCACGGGGCTGGCGGTCCTGCGCGGCCACTGGAATGGTCCGGGGTCCACGGCCGCCTCGATGTACGAGGCCGACATGCGGTTCATGAACGGCCTGTTCATCGGCACAGATGGCGAGTCCCGCCAGGGAACGTTCGGGTTCGTCTGAATCGATCTCTTCAGCGGGTCAGTTGACCCGTCGTTCGCCACCCAGATCCACGACTTCAACCCCGGTATCGAGCCTTTCCCCGGCGGCCTGTTCTGGACCACCAAGCTCCCCAGGAGCGCAGTGCACGTGGACTTCCCGGACGCCATCGCCACCATGGAGATCTCAGACCTGGACATGGAGGACTACTTCAACGTGTTCAACGCCCTGTCGGATGGTTCGTCCGCACCGGCAGCTGTGTCGTTCGACGTCGACTGGGGGCCGGCCCTGGAGCGGTACCACGCCTCCGACTCGGTGCAGGACTTCGCAGTGAGGGGCTGGCTCACCGATGCATCGATGACCTGGACGGCGGAGTCGGGGGGCGCCACCTACGCCTCCGCGGGAGGCTCCACCAACGTGTTCGCCCTGGTGGTCAAGGAACGAAACGGGCGGTTTTTCCAGTAGCAACCTGGTTGGGGGGAGTCGAGCCTTCGGGTTGCGATCCTCCGCCGGCTGGGGAAAGAATGATCGTCGCCAATCGGGAGGTGTCGGACATGCGTCGATCATGGTGGATCGTCCTCGTCTCGCTCATCGTTCCCCTGGTCGGACCGGATGCGTCGGCGGCGTCTCCCCCCCGGTGGGTGCAGCACGTCCAGACGTTCCCGGGAGGCATCTCCAATGGTGTCCGGGCCCGGCTGGCGGCTTCCGAGGAGGACAACGGGGGACGGGCCCAGGCCGGGGTCGTGTCCGCATCCTCGTCCAACCTGCAGATGAACACGGACTGCGATCCGCCGCTGCCCCAGAACGAGACGTCCGTGGCGTTCAACGTGTTCGATCCGACCAACGCGGTGGCCGCGGCCAATGATTACTGCGGGGACGGGTTCTGGATCGGATCCACCACCGATGGGGGGCAGAGCTGGACCAGCATCTTCAAGGATCCCAAGACCTCCAGCGGGGAGCGATGCTTCGGCTCCGACCCTTCCGTGGTGTACAGCCGGCAGGACGCGGCCTTCTACCTGTCCACGCTGTGCTTCTTCAGCACCAGCCCCATCTCCGAGGTGCAGGTGTGGAAGTCGGTCAACGGCGGGGCCACCTGGACGGAGTCCACCCAGGCAGCGATCGCCATCACGAACCGAGCCTCCGATGGCACGATCGACGGCTCGGTGTTCTACGACAAGGAGCTCCTGGCGGTCGACAACAACCCGGACAGCTCGCACTACGGGCGCCTGTACGTCACGTTCATCAAGTTCCACCTCGTCTCGTCAGGTCGCAGCGACTACTGCCCGGTCCAGGTGGCCTTCACCGATGACATTCCCACCGCTGATCCGCCGGCTGCCACGTGGACCCACGTGGCCATCGAGCCCGACGACCCCGGAAGCAAGGGGATCGGGCCCGGGGCCAACCAGTGGGCCCTCCCGGTAGTTGACGACGGGGGCGGGCTGAACGTGGCCTACGCCAGCGAGGACTGCAATACGGCGTACGACCGGGCCCTGTTCTTCCGCCGGTCTACCGACGGAGGGGCGAGCTTCGGGTCGCGCATCCGGATCGACAAGCCGGGCCAGTTCGCCGACAACCCCAACCGACAGGATCTTCTGCCGGCCAAGCACGCTCGGATCCCCCTATCCTCGTCCCTGGCCTTCGACGCCGACAGCGGTCAGCTCCTGCTCGCCTACCAGAACAACGTCAACTCGGCGGTCTCCGGGGCCGACATCTCCCTCCAGTCCTCGGGCGACCTCGGGGCGACCTGGTCCGATGCTCTGACCATCAGCGTGACCCCGACGGGGACCCCCGCCAGCCACGATCAGTTCTTCCCCTGGCTGGCCGTTGACGAGGTGGGGGATATCCACGCGATCTGGTACGACAACCGGAATGACCCCGGGAACAAGCTGATCGAGACCTTCGCGGCATTGTCCACGGACGGCGGGGCCACGTGGACGAACACCGACATCAGCACAGCGGCGTGGAACCCCGACAAGGCGTTCTTCAGTTGCGGGTGCTTCATCGGCGACTACAACGCCCTGGCGGTCGGGGGAGGTCTGGCCTATCCGGTGTGGACGGACGGACGCAACAGCCCCGGCCCGCCACTGGGGCAGACCGACATCTTCACCGTGGGATAGGTCTCCGTGGCGCGGGCGACCTCGCGGGTCCCGACCAAGACGATGGGCCGGCTTTCGAAGGGTGATCTGGGCCGGACCAGCCTTGCCCTTATCGCCGCGCTCGCCCTGCTCCCCATCACGCCGGCGCCGGCCTCGGCCCTCGTGAAGACCGTCCCGGATGGCACCTGGATGACGAACGGGACCGTGTTCGCCATCGCCCGGGCCGGGAACCGGGTCTACCTGGGGGGCACCTTCACCCAGGTCCAGGAAGCGGCTGGGTCGGGAGCGGTCGTCACCAGGGACCGCCTGGCGGCCCTCGACGCCACCACGGGCCAGGTCGTCTCCACCTGGGACCCGGGGGCCAACGGCACCGTGTACGCCCTGGCGGTATCGGCCGACGGGAGCAAGGTCTACGCGGGAGGGGACTTCACGTCCGTCGACGGCCAGTCGCGGATCCGGCTGGCAGCCATCGACGCCGTCACCGGCGAGCTCATCCCGGGATGGGACCCCGCGGTCGGCGATCGGATCCGTGCCCTGGCGTCGTCTGGCACCCGCCTGTACCTGGGGGGCGCCTTTCTCTCCGTGGACGGGCACGACCGGCACCGCCTCGCCGCGGTCAGTGCCGTGACCGGCGACCTGGATGGGGCCTGGCAGCCCAGGGCGAACCAGACGGTCCGTGCCGTTGCCACCTCGCCGGACGGCGCCCGCGTCTACATCTCCGGGTCCTTCACCACGGTGTCGGGCAGTCCACGAGACCACATCGCCGCGCTCGACGCGGGGAGCGGGACGGTCGACCCGAACTGGCACCCCGACCCCAGCTACGGAATCTGGGGCCTCGCCGTCTCCGGAACCCGCGTGTACGGGGCCGGTGGCGGATCGGGGGGGAAGCTCCCAGCGTTCAGCGCCAGCACCGGCTCGACGGTGTGGACCAAGAAGACCGATGGCGATGTTCAGGCTGTCGCCCTGCTTGGCGACAAGGTCTACGCGGGCGGCCATTTCTTGTCCATGTCCGGGCAGCCCCGACAGCACCTGGCTGCCGTCGACGCGGAGAGCGGGGCGCTTGACCCAAGCTGGACGGCAAGCGCCAACAGCCAGTGGGGAGTGTGGTCGGCCTTCGCCTGTGGCACCAAGCTCTACATTGGAGGTGATTTCACCGAGGTCTCGGGGGTCGCTCAGCTTCATTACGCCCAGTTCTCCGACGACCTGGAGCAAGTCCCCTCGTGCCTCCCCGGACCGTCGGGTGGGGTGCCACCACACGTCAAGGGCCTCAAAGCAAAGGTCAGGGGAAATAAGGCCATCATCCTGGGTCAGCTGCTCCCACCGGCGCCAGGCGACAAGGTGATGCTGATCTTTCGTGCCAAAGGGTCGCCGCGGACGAGGGTAGCCAGGAAGTCTGACGAGCTCAATGCCGACAGCCGGTTCAAAAAGAAGTTCAAGATTCCCTCGGGGTCCGCTCGGTGCAAGGTGAAGGTGGCGTACGAGGGTCAACGCGTGGGTCGGAAGAAGTTCAAGTGTTAGGTGACTTGCGTCCCCCTTCCGGGCGCCGTCAACCCCGCGGATTCGCGCTGCCCGCGGACGCCGATGAATAGCGGAGGCTCGGCAGACGGAGGCGTTTCCCGGCCGCGACGGATCCAAGCACCCGAAGAAGGTCCCTCGAACCCCAGGTGAGGGAGACGTATCCCGCGGCACCCAGCCGGACCGAAGCGGCGATGGTCTCCCGATCCTCCCCCTCCGCCAGGACGACGACGCTCACGGTGGGGAAGCGCTCGGCGATGGCCAGAAGGTCGATGAGGCCCCGGAGCCCGGGAAGACTGACGTCCAGGAGGAGGAGCTCAGGGTCGGTCTCCGTCACCAGGGCGATCGCCTGAGGGCCGGTCCGCGCCTGTCCGGCCACCTCGAAGCGCCCGGTGCCGGCCAACCAGTTGGCGATAGCTTCCCCCAAGAAAGGCTGCTTCACGGCGATCACCAGCCTCGTGGTCATCTGTTGCCCCCCAGCTGCCACGGCGACCCCCTCAGCGGTACGGCATGGCCCGTCACGACGCTAGCCGACTTCCGCCGGCACATCGCCCTCACCCTCCTCCGCGGGCGCTGGAATGACCGTGACGACAACTGTTCCGATGGCGGTCCCTCCCAGACCATCAGAGATCTCGTAGGTCAACGAGTCGTTTCCGGTGAAGCCAGGGTTCGGCGTGTAGGTCAGCGTTCCGTCCCCGTTCACGGCGATGGCCCCGTTCGCGGGGGAGGTCACCAGTCCCACTGTCAGAGGGTCGCCGTCCACGTCGGTGTCGTTTGCGGTGACCTGGATCGTGACGGGCGAGTCCGCCTCTGTGACGGCGGCATCATCGATCGCCACGGGCCTGTCGTTTGTCGGGAGAACGCTCAGGGTCACTGTGGCGGGATCCGAGGTGTCGGCACCGTCGCTGACCACGTAGGTGAACGAGTCTGCACCGTTGGAATCGGGATCCGGCACGTACGTACCCAGCGAACAGTCCGGACTCACCTCAGCGGTGCCATGATCCGGTTGGGCCTCGATCGAGCACTCCAAGGGGCCTCCCTCGATGTCGCTCACCGAGGGGACCCACTCGATGGCCCGGTCCTCCTCTCCACTCACCGAGAGCTCCTCCGCCACGGGGACGTCGTTGACCGGATGGACGGTCAGCCGAACCGCGGCGGGATCAGACGTGTCGGTGCCGTCGCTGACGACGTACGTGAACGCGTCGGGACCGTTCGAATCGGGGTCGGGGATGTAGGTGCCGCGTGAACAGTCCGATCGCACCTGGGCGTCGCCGTGGTTCGATTGGGTCCCGATGGAACAGGTCAGGGCGTCCCTCTCCACATCCCTCACGGAAGGGATCCACTCGATGGCGATGTCCTCGTCGCCCCTCTCTGACATGGCCGCTGCCAGAGGGGGATCGTTCACGGGCTTCACCAGTACCGAAAGCCGGCCGGAGTCGAAACCGTCCACTCGGTCCCACACCGTGTACCTGACTGAGTCCGTCCCACCGAAGTTGAGCGGGGGTGTGTACGAGAGCCTCCCGTCACCGCGGCTGGTGAGCGTCGCGCTTCCCCCGCGGATCGACCTAAGGGACCAGGCGGTATCACGCGGGTGGGATCCTCCGGCGGCGCCGGGCGAGAGCAGGAGCGAGTCCCCATCCACGTCGGAGTCGTTGGCCAGCACATCGATCGTGACCGAGGTGTCCTCATCGGTTACGACGTTGTCGACGCGGGCCACGGGGCGGTCGTTCACCTGGCGAATGGTCAGGCTCACCGGGGCCGTGTCTGAGAAGGCCTCTCCGTCCCCGGCTCGGTAGGCAAAGCGGTCCTTCCCATTGAAGTCGGGAGCGGGGAGGTACGTCCCGCCCGTACAGTCGTGGTTCACGGTCACGGTGCCGTGGCCGGCGGGCGAGACGATCGAGCAAGTGAGCGCGTCCCCGTCGTCGTCCGTGACGTCCGGGGTCCACCGCAGGATGGTGTCCTCGTCTGCGGTCAGGATCAGCGCCCCTACTGTTGGAGGGTTCTGGGAGTCGAGGAGCGAGATGATCCCGTCCCCGAAGATGCGGGCGATGCTGCTCAGGAGGGTGGCCGTCCCGTGGCGCACCGGCTCCACTGCGAGGACAACCCCTGCGGTCAGCAGGGTCGTGGCCGCGGCCACCACGACACGGCGCTGCGCGCTACGCCAGATCGGCCTGGACCGGCTGGTGCGGCGATCCGGAAGCCTGCCACGGAGAGCCTCCCACCCGGGACCTGGCTCAGGGGGCGACGCAGTGGTCACGCTCGCGAGCCGGTTCCGGAGCCGGAGGAGTGCGGGCACGTCACGATCCGGGTGGAGCGCCATCAACTCCACCAGGGAGATCTCGCCGTTCTCCCAGCGAGCGAGATCCTGATCGAACCGCATCTTCATCGGTCTCCGATCAGCCGTCGCAGCGACCGCAGCGCCCGCCACTGCTGGGTATTGATCGCACCCACGCTCTTCCCTACCGCCGTGGCTACCTCGGCGTTCGTCAGGCCGATCAGATACTTCAGTTCGATCACGCGCCGGTCGCTGCGCGACAGCTTCTTCATGGCCAGGGCCAGGGCCAGCCGATCGTGATGGGGTGGCTCCGTTGCCCGGTCCGGAAGCTCGGATCGTGGCTCGACCCGCCTCAGATCCGCACGCTCGTCTGCGACCACGTGACGAGCGATCCCGTACAGCCATGCCACGAAGGGAGCATCTGTGAACCGGTAGCGAGGCAAAGCGATCCACGCCCGGAGGAACGTCTCGGCCACGGCGTCCTCGGCGGCCCCACCGAGATAGAACTGAGCCAGCCGGAATACCGGTGGGTGATAGAGACGGTAGAGCTCCCCGAAAGCATCACGGTCGCTCTGGCGAGCCCGTTCCACCAGCGAGGCAATCGGCTCGGCGGTGGCCGTGTCCCCCCGCTCCACGGGAACGTGCTCGGGCTCGACCACCTCGGGCGGGGTGGCTCTCATCGTTCGAACCGGGTCCGCCACGCCTCGACAACTTTACGTTGCGTGAGCCCCGTGCGGTACCCCCAGTGGCCCGAAAGGTCCAGGGGACGGAGGCGTAATTTCCCCCAGAAATCCGGGAGATTCCGTGCATTCTGGACGCCTTCTGCGATGGGAAGGGCAGGGCCAAGCGCAGAAGGAGCTCGACAACGTGAGCGATCGAAGGCGGATCGTCGGCAGGCGGGCGACGCGGTGGAGTTGGAGGGGGCAGCACCGGGTCACGCTCATGATGGGAGGGCCCAAGCCCCCCCACGAGTGGCCTCAGCATGGCCTTCGTCGCGTGGCTGGGCCGGGCAGGCGTCTGGTCCGCCCGGCGCCGCGTGCGGCCCCGGCAGACGGCCACCGACCGATCGTGTTCGGACGTCGAGGTCCCCAGGCTCCCCGGGTCCTCATTGTCCACGCCCATCGGCTGGCCGCCGAGGCGCTCCGGACCCTCCTTGAGGAGGACGGCATGGAGATTCTGGCCCTACCCTCCAGGCCCGAGGAGGGCATGGAGGCGGTGAGGCGAGACCGGCCCGACCTGATCCTCCTCGATCTGGGACTCCTCGCAGGAGGTGGGATCCGCCTGGTAAGAGGGATCCTCAGGGAGGGTGGCGAGGCGCGCGTCGTGGCGATCACCCCCAAGGGCGGCTTGGCATTGGAGCGGGAGGCCGCCCACAACGGATTCCAGGCTTGCCTCACGGCGGACATGGCTCCGTCCAGGCTCGTCGAGGCGATCAGGGACGTTCTGAACCTCTTGTAGAGCTTCACTCCTCGTGGCAGGGCTGCCGACCCCGGATGGTCGGCTTGTCCCACGAAATACCACCTTGACTCAGACCGCGGCCTGTGAGTAGGTCGCGCTGAACAGTGTCGAGGGTGACACGTCCTCCCGCTCTCCGGCTCATCCCCCGGGGTGTGAGGCCCGCAGGTAGTCTCTCCTGCCTCCCCTCGAGAGGGGGAGGCAGCCACCGAACGATCCGAACCGAAGCACGCGTGAGGCCGTGGGTTCGGCGCGGGCGGCGGTACCTTCCTCACCGCCGCCCGCTGGAGGTAGTTCGCAACCCCCGCCGGCCGCCATAACCCTGGTTTGCTGTGGACGGTACGAGCACCAAGCGACCGGTGCAGGTGCCCGACTTGGTCGGTATGTTCAGTTACGAGGCGTCCGGACTCCTGCGCGAGCTGGGGCTGCGTTCCGGGGTGGTGACATTCGCGCGCAGCCGCGACCACGAAGCCGGTATCGTGATCGGCCAGGATCCGTCCCCCAAGTCGTGGGCCCAAAAGGGGTCCGGAGTCAAGCTGACCGTCTCGAGCGGGAGGCTCCAGTAGCCACCTTGGGCCGCCGGTGGTCGGTCGGCCGGGCGGCCCACCCTGTCGGTCCCGCGGCCTCGCTCGAACTTCCCCTTGAAGCGAACGGCGCGGGGCGGGAGATTCCACTGGTCGCTAGGAGGATCAGGTGCGTCTCTTCCCCGGCCCAACCTTCCCCCGCGCCCTCGTCCTGGCCGTCCTGTTCCTGGGGCTGGTCGTCCCACCGGCACGGGCGACGACAACCGCCGAGCAGGGCGTCCACGCCATGATCAACGCGACCCGGGCCCCCGAGGGCATCCGCCTCCTGCGGCTCTCCGAGCGCCTGTCGCGGATCGCCCACCGTCACAGCAAGCAGATGGCCACCCAGCGCGCGCTGTTCCACTCGTGCCTATCCTGCGTCGGTGGGGACTGGCGGAAGCTCGGGGAGAACGTGGGGTTCGGCGCGGACACCGGCACCGTGGAGGAGCAGTTCATGGCCAGCCCCCCGCACCGGGCCAACATCCTCGACCCGGCGTTCCGGCGGGTGGGCGTGGGGGTGGTCCGGCGCGGTGGCCTGGCGTGGGTGACCGAGATCTTCGTGGCCTAGTCTGTCGCATCCCCGAGTTGTAGCGACACCTGGGAAAGTCCCACACCCAACGTAGAAGGCGACGCATCCTGCCGCTTGACCAGCAAGCCGAGCGGGAAGGAGGCGCCGCCTTGACCCAAGATGATGCCCTGTTCCGGTTCCGGGTGCGGCTGTTGGGCCTGGCCCAGGAGATCGGGGTCCGAGGGGCCTGCCGGGCCATGGGGGTCCACCACTCCAGCTACTACCGGTGGAAGGGCCAGGCCGACCGGTTCGGCCTGGAGATCCTCCGGCCCCGGGAGCGGCGACGGCCCCGGATGCCCAACGCCACCCCGGTCCACATCGAGCAGCGGGTCCTGGGGTTCGCCCTGGCCCACCCCGGCTTCGGGCCGGCCAGGATCTCCGCGGAGCTGGCCCGGACCAAGTGGGGCGGGATCCGCCTGTCGGCCAACGGGGTGTGGCGGGTCCTCCGCCGCCACGGCCTGAACACCAGGTCCGAGCGCCTGGGGCTGGTGGCCGGGTACGCCGCTCCTCCGGAGCCAGAGCGGAGGCAGCCTCGGGAGCCGGAGCGACACCTGGACGTCGACCATCCTGGCCAGCTGGTCCAGCTGGACTGCTTCTACGTAGGGCGGCTGTCGGGGACCAAGGGGGTGGTGTGACAGTACACGGCCATCGACGTGGCCTCGGCCTACCTGTGGGCCGAGCTCCACGTCACCCCGAAGAACCCCTCCGCCCGGTGGTGCTCGGAGCTGGCCCGGCGGGTGGCCAAGGATCTCTCACGCAGAGGGTGGAAGGTGGAGGCGGTGATGAGCGACAACGCCAGCGAGTTCCGCTCGGAGGAGTTCGGCCGGGCGGTAGCCGCCCTGGGAGCCCGGCAGATCTTCATCCGGGCAGGGCGGCCCCAGACCAACGGGTGTGTCGAGCGGGTCCAGGAGACCGTCCTCGAGGAGTGCTGGAAGCCGGCCTTCGCCCGGTACCTGATCCCCAAGCAGACCGGTCTTCGGCTGGACCTGGAGCGCTACGTCCGCTACTACAACACCGACCGAGCCCACACCGGGCGGTGGACTCGGGGCCGGACTCCCGACCAAGTCATCGGGAAGGTGAAGATGTGGTCACGCTAGCGAGGATGTGTCGCGACATCTCGGAGACAGGACAACCTAGTGGGCGATAAGCCCGTGGGGTTCAAATCCCCCCTCCGACACCAGGTCAACAGACTGCCATGAGTCCCCTTCAGTCGCGCCTCTGCGACAGCAGGCCGGAGCTGCACCCACCGTTCCTCGCCG
>JBIOXZ010000017.1:0-2992 GCA_044869895.1 Actinomycetota bacterium
TGCATGTGGAACTCCATCGAGGCGGAGTCCGGGTGGACCTGGACGATGGAGAGCGTGTTGCCCTCCTGGTCGAGGTACGCGTGGAAGGCGATCATGCGCGGTTCGTTCGTCTCCACGAAGTCCACGAACTCGGCAATGCGCTTGCGGGCCTCCTCCTGTTTCCCGGGCTTGATCGTGTAGGTGACCACCGAGATCAGGGGCTCGGACATGGTGCCCTCCCTTCTCCTCGTGAGCCGACCGGCGGCTCGATTCCGGCATCAGGATGCACCGCGGCCCTAACGGTCCGCTAAAGGGCGCCGGTTCACCCCGCCGGCGACCGGGTGCTACCGTCTGCCTGGAGGATCGATGGACTTCCGGATCCTGGGACCGACGGAGGTCCTGGACGGTGGGAGGCAGCTGCCGCTCCCCGGGGGTCGCGGACGAGCCCTCCTCGCCCTGCTGGTGCTTCATGCCGGCGAACCGGTCTCCGCTGACCGGCTCATCGACGAGCTGTGGGGCGAGGGTCCTCCCGCGACCGCCCGGACGGTCGTCCATGGTCTGGTGTCAAGGTTGCGGGGTGTGCTCGAGCCAGGCCGAGGCAGGGCCCGGCCCGGCGCCCTGCTCCAGACGGTCGGAAGCGGCTACCGGCTCGGGATCGATCCGGACGCCGTTGACGCCCAGCGGTTCAAGTGGCTGATCGACGAGGCCCGGGGCGCCCGGGCGGAAGTGCGGGCAGCGAAGCTCTCGGCGGCCCTGGCCCTCTGGCGGGGGCCGGCTCTGGCCGACTTCGCGTACGAGCCGTTCGCCCAGCGAGCCATCACCGCCCTTGAGGAGCTTCGGACCCAGGCGATCGAGGATCGGATCGAGGCGGACCTCGCGTCGGGTCGTGCCGCGGATCTGGTGCCCGAACTGGAACAGCTCATCCGGGCCCATCCGTTCCGAGAGCGACTTCGCGGCTTGCTGATGCTTGCGCTCTACCGCTCTGGACGTCAGGCGGACGCCCTCGAGGCGTACCGCGACGCCCGCTCGCTGCTGGTCGACGAGTTGGGCCTCGAACCGGGCCCCGCCCTGCGTGAGTTGGAGACGGCGATCCTGAGGCAGGACCCTGCGCTCGACGTGCCGTCCACAGAGCGCGTCCCGACGACGCCCCCCGGCTCGCCGGGGTCCTGGCTTCCTCGGGAACGAAGGACTGTGACGGTCGCGGTCCTCGACGTCGCCCCCAGCGCGAGCCCAGACGCGGATGCCGAGGCCGTTGGGCGCCTCGGCGGCCACTGCGCGCGGGTCGCGGCCGAGGTGATCGAGCGACACGGCGGGCGCGTCGAGCGTGAGCTCGGCGATACCCTGATCGCGTTCTTCGGGTTCCCGGTGGCCCGCGAGGACGACGCCCTCAGAGCGGTGCGCGCCGTTGGGGAGGCGCAGGCGGTGATTCTGGCTCTGAACGACCGTCCGTCGGAGATCGAGGGCGCCCTCTACCGGTCACGGGCCGGCATCGAAGCAGGCGACATCGTGGTCGCGGGCCCTGGGGCCGCCCTCCGCGATGCCGTTGCGGGGCCCCTGGTGAGGGCGGCGGGTCGGTTGCAGCAGGCAGCGCCGGACGACGAGGCCGTCGTGGGGCCGGCTGCGCAGCGGCTGCTCCGGGGGGCGGTCATCATGAAAGCCCTCGACGGCGTTCCGGGAGGGACCAGGGGCTGGCAGGTCCTGGAGGTCCTCGCCCGCGCGCCGGCCATCCCCCGCACGCTCGACGCACCGATGTTCGGCCGTCACGTCGAGCTGACCCGACTGCGCTCCGCGTTTCGGCGCGTGGTCCGCTCCGGAAGCGTGTGGCGGCTCACGGTGCTGGGGGAGGCCGGAATCGGGAAGTCGCGGCTGGCGAGAGAGTTCGTGTCCTCAATCGGCGCGGACGCCAACGCCATCACCCTACGTTGTCCGGCACTCGGTGAGGGCGTCGCGTTTCTCCCGGTGCGAGATGCGGTGATCGAGGCGGCCGGTTTCCTCGGATGGCGCGGGCTGCATCGGTTGCTGGTGGATGACCACGACGGACAACAGGTCTCGCCCGAGATCGCTACGGCCATCGGACTGCGAGCCGAACCGGAGAGCGTCGCGGTCCTGTTCCCGGCGGTCCGTCGGCTGTTCGAGGCCCTTGCGTCCCGTCGCCCCCTCATCGTGGTGCTCGAGGACCTCCATTGGGCCGAGCCGACGTTCCTCGATCTCGTGGGCTACCTCGCTCAGGAAGCGACCCAGCCGATCCTCCTGTTGTGCCTTGCCCGTCCCGACCTCCTCGAGCGCCGGCCCGAGTGGGAATCCACCGACGTGGTGGAGCTCGAGCCGCTCTCGACCGCCGACGTAGAGAGCCTCGTCGTCGACCGCGCCGGATCCATCGAGCCGGATGTCGTGCGCCGGATCGTCGAGATCTCGGAGGGGAACCCGCTGTTCGCCGAACAGTTGCTCGTCGCGCTCGACGAAGGGCCCGTCGAGGCTGTCCCCGCCTCGCTCGGGGGGCTCCTCGCGATGCGGCTCGACCGCCTGGGACCGGGCGAGCGCGACTTGCTCCGGTGCGCGTCGATCGTGGGGCTCGAGTTCGACGTGGATGCCGTGTCCGGGCTCCTTCCCTCGGACGCCCGTCCGTTCGTGGAGCCCCATCTCGAGTCAATGGAGCAGAGGCGCTTGATCCGGCGCACGGGCCCCAACGCCTTCCGGTTCGGTCACGCCCTGATCCGGATGGCGGCGTATCAAAGCATCGCCCGCGAGGATCGGGCCGCGCTGCACCAGCAGTTCGCGGACTGGCTCAGCCGCTCGTCGCCTAAGTCGATGCCGGAGCTCCACCAGGTGCTCGGCTACCACCTCGAGCAGGCCATGGACCACAGTCGGGCGAGCGGGATCGGCGAAGCCGCCGGCGCCCTGTCGCTCAGGGGGCGGAGCGGTCGCCGGCCGATCGACGAGGCCCGCGGATCTTCTTAAGGCGTTCCAGGATGAGATCGAGGCCCAGCTCGAATGCGCTCACCTGCTGGTGCGG
>JBIOXZ010000018.1:0-13823 GCA_044869895.1 Actinomycetota bacterium
GGTGGGAACGCCCGGACGAGGGCCACGTCCTGATGGTCGACGCCGATCCCATAGAGTCCATCCCACCCTGGAGCGAAGTTTCCGTGATTCCGCAGCGTCTCGGTTTGATCGAGGAGCTCACGATCCGGGAGAACGTCGAGTATCCAGCCCGACTCAGCGGAAGGCTCGAGGAGGTCCGGTGGTTGGTCGATGGCCTGATCGACAGCCTCGGATTGGACGGTTTGCAGACGCGGTACCCGAGCGAGACGTCCGTGGGGGAGCAGCAACGGGCCGCGCTCGCTCGTGCCCTCGTGCTCTCGCCCCGACTCCTTCTGGCCGATGAGCCGAGCGGTCATCAGGATCGGGGATGGGCTGATGCGGTGTTCGAAGCGCTGCGGCGCGCCGGTGAAGAGGGCACGACGTGTCTGACGGCGACCCACAATGAGGACATCGTCCGGTACCTGGATCGGATCCTCTCCATGTCGGACGGACGGATCGCGGAGAGGAGCGCCTGACGCCCCGGGCTGCGGAGGCTTCGTGACGATCACTCGGAAGGAGGAGGTGGAAGGGCTCCATCCATTCCGCCAGTCGTTCTCGCTCGGCATGGCCTTCGCCGTGACGGCGCCCGGCCTCGTCCTGCGGGCGACCGGAGCCCACGTCCCCGAGCCCCTGGCCGCGCTCCTCTTCGGGCTGGCCATCGTGGGCGCTGCGTTCCTTCTCTCGTGGGCGGCTGAGGTCGCGCAGCTCGACGTCTCGGCGGGGCTCGCCATCGCGGTGCTCGCGTTCATCGCTGTGCTGCCCGAGTACGCGGTGGACATGGTGTTCGCGCTCAAGGGCGGAAACGCGGTGCAGGCGTTCGGTCCGTCATGTCACCCGCCGGGCGCGCCCGGCGAGACGGCATGCTCCCTGGCCCTGGCCAACATGACCGGCGCGAACCGGCTGCTGATCGGCATCGGGTGGTCCATGGTCGTGTTCATCGCGTGGTACCGGGCCCGGGCGCGGCGCCGCCCGATCCGGGAGATCCGATTGGAGCGGTCCCATTCCGTCGAGGTCGCCTTCCTCGGCTTGGCCACCGTGTACTGCCTGTCCCTACCGCTCAAGCACTCGATCACGCTGGTGGATGCAGCGGTATTGGTGGCCATCTTCGCCGCGTACACCATCCGGGTCTCCCGGGCGCCGGCCGAGGAGCCGCACCTCGTTGGGCCGGCGCGGTACCTCGGGACCCTCTCCCCTTCGGCCCGGCGGATATGGGTCGTCGGGCTGTTCCTGTTCTCAGGCGGTGTCATCCTGCTCTGCGCGGAGCGCTTCGCCGACGCGCTCGTCGCGACGGGCCGAGAGTTCGGGGTCAGCGAGTTCCTGCTCGTCCAGTGGCTGGCGCCGCTCGCGTCCGAGACGCCGGAGCTCCTGGTGGCCGGGCTGTACGCCTGGCGCCTGAACACGAACGCGGGACTGGGGATCCTGGTGTCCTCGAAGGTGAACCAGTGGACCCTGCTCGTCGGCACGCTTCCGATCGTCTTCGCCCTGGGCCTCGGGGGACTGCACGGTCTGCCCATCGACCCTCATCAGCGTGAGGAGCTGTTCCTCACTGCTGCACAGTCGTTCTTCGCCTTGGCCGTGTTGGTGACGCTGTCGATCAGCACCCGGGAGGCACTGCTGCTCTTCTCGCTGTTCTGGTCCCAGTTCGTGATCGGGGCGTCCGTCCCGGACTCATTCGGCGGGCTCGAGCTGGTCGGCCTGGGCGTCGCGTACCTGGTCCTCGGCGCGCTCGTCTTCCTCCGAGACCGAGCACATGTCGTCCCGCTGATCCGCGACGGCTTCAGGACGCCGTATCGCGACCTCGGCCAGCCGGGTTGAGCGGCGGATCGTTCCTAGCCTCCCCCGATACCATCCTCCCCGTGGACCCCCGCGCGTTCCTCGCTTCCGTCGCCGGTGACGAGTCGCTCGCGCACGTGCGGGAGCTGCCCGCACGGCCGACCGCGCTCCAACCGTTCCCGGACGATCTCCCCGAGGTAGTGCTCGGCCGCCTGGAGATGCTGGGGGTGGAGGGGTTGTACCGGCACCAACGCGTGGCCCTCGACGCCGTGCGAACGGGCCGAAACGTCATCATGGCAACCGGGACGGCGAGCGGGAAGACGCTCGTGTACAACCTCGCATTCGCGGGAGAGGTCCTGTCCGATCCCAAGCGCACGGGCCTGTACCTGTTCCCCACCAAGGCGCTGGCCCGGGATCAGCTCCGCCAGGTTCGCGCGCTCAAGCTGCCGCAGCTCAAGGCCTCGGTCTACGACGGCGACACCCCACGGTCCGAACGGCCCCTGATCCGAAGGAACGCGAACGTCGTGATGTCGAACCCGGACATGCTCCATGCGAGCATCCTGCCGGATCACGCGAGGTGGGCGGACTTCTTCCTCCGCCTGTCGATGGTCGTGGTGGACGAGGCGCACGTCGCCCGCGGCGTGTTCGGCTCGCACGTAGCCATGGTGCTCAGACGGCTCCGCCGCCTCGTCGCCCACTACGGCGGCGATCCTCGGTTCGTGCTGGCATCGGCGACGGTGGGAAACCCCGACGAGCTCGCGGACCGGCTGGTAGGCCTGCCGTTCCAGGCCGTCACCGAGGACGCGTCGCCCTCGGGTGAGAAGCTCTTCGCCCTATGGAACCCGCCCGTGCTCGACGAAGAGTCCGGCGCACGCCGGAGCGCCCTCACCGACGCGTCGATGCTGATGGCCCGGCTGGCCGAGGAGGGCGTGAAGTCGATCGGGTTCACCCGCTCACGCCGCGCCGCCGAGCTGCTCGCCGAGTTCGCCCGTCGCGAGGTCCCCGGTGGGCTGAGGGGCAAGATCAAGTCCTACCGGGCTGGGTACCTGGCGTCCGAGCGCCGGGAGCTCGAGCGCAAGCTCGCGGAGGACGAGCTGGTGGCGGTGGCCTCCACCAGCGCGCTCGAGCTCGGGATCGACATCGGTTCGCTGGACGCCGCGATCCTGGTCGGCTATCCGGGGACGAGGGCCTCGATGTGGCAACAGGCCGGCCGGGCCGGCCGGCGAGAGGACGGCTCCATGGCGATCCTGGTTGCACAGGACGATCCCCTGGACCAGTACCTGGTGACGCATCCGGCCGACGTGTTCGACAAGCCGGCCGAGGCGGCGGTGGTCGATCCCTCGAACCCCTTCATCCTGGACCCACACATCGCGTGCGCGGCACGCGAGTACCCGCTGGCACAGGACGAGCTCTCGTTCTTCGGCCCCGATGCGCCGGCGGCCGTGGAGCGACTGGAGGAGGCGGGCGTGGTCGTTCGCCGCCGCGGGCTCATCCACCATCGGGGAACGGCCTCGCCGCATCGGCGGGTGGACATCCGAAGCGCTTCGGGCCACCTGTTTTCCATCGTGATCGAGGAGACCGGCGAGCTCCTGGGAACGGTGGACGAATCGAGGGCCTATTACCACGTGCATCCGGGCGCGGTGTATCTCCACCAGGGCGAGCAGTTCGAGGTGACCGAGCTCGACCTGGCGGCCCGCGTCGCGGTGGTCACGAGGTCGGACCCCGACTTCTACACTCAGTCCCGGGATACGACGGACATCGACGTGGTCGAGGCCATGCAGGAGGAGCTGACGGGCGGTGGGGTTCCCAGCTTCTATGGGTCCGTGCGCGTGACCAACCAGGTGGTCGGGTTCGTTCGGAAGCTGGTGGCAACTGGAGAGACCATCGACACCGTTTCGCTGACCCTGCCGCCGCAGACCCTGGAGACCAGGGCCGTGTGGTGGGCCATCCCGCCGTCGGTGGTCAAGCGAGCGGCCATCAAACCCGCGGACCTCCCGGGGGCGGCCCACGCCGCCGAGCACGCCGCCATCGGGCTGCTGCCGCTGGTCGCGACGTGCGATCGGTGGGACGTCGGTGGCGTCTCGACCGCGTTTCACCCGGACACGGGCTCATGCGCGATCTTCATCTACGACGGGTACCCGGGGGGCGCCGGGATCGCCGAGCGCGGGTTCCGTTCCGCGGCGAGGCTGTTGGAAGCCACGCTTGAGACGGTCCGGCAGTGCCCCTGCTCCCACGGGTGCCCCTCCTGCGTGCAGTCGCCCAAGTGCGGCAACGGCAACGAGCCGCTCGACAAGCCCGGAGCCGTGGCGCTCCTGGCGGCCATGCTCGGCCGGTCCTGGGGCTGAGATGGCGAGGTCCGGGGCTGAGATGGCCAGGACGAGGGCGCCCTACGTCGTCGTGTGCGGATCGGGGCAAGCAACCATGGAGGAAGTGGCATGGGCCGAGGAGGTCGGTCGACTGATCGCCGACGCCGGCGCGGTGCTCGTCTGCGGCGGCCTCGGCGGGGTGATGGATGCGGCCGCCCGGGGGTGCGAGGCGGGAGGTGGCCTGTCGATCGGCATCCTTCCCGGTGAACGCCGGGATCCGGCCAGCCCCCATCTGACGGTCTCGATCCCAACCGGGCTCGGCGAAGCTCGCAACGCTCTGGTCGTTCGGGCCGCCGACGCCGTGATCGCCATCGGTGGGGAGTTCGGCACGCTGTCGGAGATCGCGCTGGCGCTGAAGGCGGGCACGCCGGTCGTAGGGCTGCACACTTGGGAGCTCGCCAAGGGCGGATCCTTCGTCCATGCCATCGTCCGGACCGAGACTCCGCAGGAGGCGGTTCGGACCGCCCTCGACACCATCGCGTAGGGTCCTACAGGCGTCGCTCGAGCTCGAGCTCGTCGGTGATCGGGACGCCGCCGGCACCGATCAGCGGGATCGAGGGCTTGAGCTTCCGAGCCTCGTCAACCATCCCCTCCCGCACGGCGACCACACGGAACCCCAGCTTGTCGTAGAAGGCCTGCGCCCGGTCGTTGTCGTTCGTGGTGACCAGCCACAGGCGCGCACAGCCCGCCCGATGCGCCCGCTCGTGCACCGCCTCGATCAGCGAACTCCCGACGCCGCGCCGCTCGACCAGCGCGTCGATGGTCACGATCTCGCAAGCGTCCCCCTCGATGCGATAGGTCGCCAGGCCGACCACGTCGGCGCCTTCCATCGCCACGAACCCGTCCAGCTCGGCCGGGCGGTACACGACCCCGTGACCAACCACGAACTCGTCGGCCCATCGCTCCTGGATCAGATGGCGGATCCAGTCCCGATCCTCCTCGCGGACCGGCCGAACCTCGAACGTCACGCCGGCGCCCCCCGGCCGAGCAGACGCCCGACCACGTGCATCACGGCATGCCGCTCGCCCGGCTTCAGTCCCACGGTCACGAGCGCACCCGCGTACACGGCCCCGCCCACCACGAACGACCCAACCACATCGACCAGCCACTTCTCCCCCGGCATCGCGATGTGCGTCGCCGCCATGGCCGCTCCGCCGAGAGCCGTTGGGATAGCCAGCCGCAGGTAGTTCCGGTCGAACGGCCAGATGCCGAGGAACCGGCGGACCAGCATCAGCCGAGCCACGGCCGAGAACGACAGTGTCACGGCCTGCGCGATCGCGGCACCCCGGATGCCCAGGACCTCGGGACGGGCCAGGGCGAGCGCCACCCCGACGTCGATGGCGAACCCGCCCACGTACACGAGCAGGTCCCACCCGGTCCGCCCCGCCATGATCAGGACGAATCCCACCGTCCCCACGATCACCGGCACGATCATCCCGGCGATCAGGATCCGGAGGGCCGCCTCTCCCTCCACGAAGTCCCCACCAAAGATCCGGAGCACCGGTCCGGGCAGGATGGCCAGCAGGAGGAGCACGGGAATGGTCGCCGCAAGCGTCCACCGGGTCACCGACTTGTAGAGCGCGTCGAGCCGGTCCCGCTCACCGCGGTGGTGCAGATCCGCCACGAACGGACTGAACGTGAGCGAAACCGACGTCAGGAAGAGGAACAGGGACTGAGCCGCTCGCAGCGCTGCACCGTACACCCCGACCGCGGCGGCGCCGGCTCGGCCCTGCGACGACGACAGCACCGACAGGACAAAGAAGTCGGTCCAGAAGATCAGCTGCGAGAACAGGGTGGCCGGGGCGCGAAGGGCGCCGAACCGAAACAGCGCCCCAGCTCGTTCCTCCCGGATGCCCGCACCGGTGAGGTCGCGAGGGAAGCCGCGCGACTCCTTCTCCCACCCGTACCACGCGATGGCCAGCGCGAGGGCCCACGACGCGCCGAACGCGAGCGTCGTCACGCCGGCCGTCCGGTCGAGGACCGCCCACAAGACCAGGGCCAGGACGATCCATCCGATCGGTTGTCCGATCCACTGCGAGTACAGCGTGTGCCGCATGATCTTCAATCCCCGGGTGGCCCCCATGTACGTGAAGGCAAGCGCGGCGAGGGGGATGGTCACCGCGGCGGCTCGGAACGCCGGCTCGGCTGCTGCCGGCAGGGCCGAGAACCGGTCCGCGAGCAGGGGAGCGGCGACGAACACGATCGCGCCGACCGCCACGGACACCGCCGCGGCGAACGCCGTCGATCGATTCACGAGGGCCCGCGTTCGGGCCGTCTCCCCCCTGCCGGCGAGGATGGCGATCAGCCGGACGTTCGCCACGTCCATGCCGAACCTCGTGGCCGCCGCGGCGATGAAGGCGAATTGGGTGGTGAGCGTGACGATGCCGAACGACTCGTCGCCCAGCGTTCGGGTCATCAGGACCTGCGCGGCGAACGTGGCGAGGGCGCCGATGGCCAGGCCCAGGACGTTCTGGCCGGTGTTGCCGAGGATGTTGCGCTGATCGGCGAACCGTTCCGCCGGCAGCACGCCCTCGATCGCGGCCCGCAGGCCGCGAGCCGTGCCCGGACCCGTGGCGTCCTCGGTGCTCACGTCTTGCTCGAACGCCCGGTCATGGACCTCGCCGCCTGCTTCGCGGCAGCCTTCGCTTCCTTGGCCGCGGCCTTCACGTCGGCCTTGGCTTCCTTGGCCGCGGCCTTTACGTCACGGGCGGCATTCCTGACGACGGTTCGAACATCCTGCGGCGGCGCGAGCGCTCGTATCCTGGCTGCGTGCCGCTCTTGCAACTGGATCCCCGCGCGGACGAAGTCCCGGATCAGCCGCAGCTCCTGATCCGAGTAGCGCAGCAGCCTGGCCTCGCCCTCGTCCCGGATGGGACCGTACAGCCGCTCGCCCTGGTCCCTGGCATCGGGCGTGATGTCGACGAGCACCCGGCGCCGATCATCGGGGTCCGCCAGCCGGTGCGCCAGCCCCGCTCGCTCGAGCCGGTCGAGCACCGTGGTCATCGCCCCCGGCGAGAGGTCCGTCGCCTCCGCGAGTTGCCCGGCCGTCATCGGGCCCCGGGTGAACAGGAGGCCCATGCACCGAAGATCGGTGCGGTTCAACCCGAAGACCTGGGACGCCGCGTCGTCCACGGCATTCGTGACTTCCTGGAACTCGGTGATGTCCCGGCCGATCTGGCGGACTAGGTCGTCTCGAGATTCATTTGACACTCGAATCTTTCGACTTCTAGACTGTTCCACGTTCTAAAGGCTACCACGCACGAGGAGGCCAAGGACATGAGCGAGGCGACTCGGGCCATCGAGGCCTCCGGACTGGTCAAGACCTATCCCGGCGGCGTCCGGGCCCTCGACGGGCTGAGCTTCGAGGTCGAGGCCGGGACCGTCTTCGGGATGCTCGGACCGAACGGGGCCGGCAAGTCCACCACGGTGAAGATCCTGACCACGCTGTCCCGGCCGGACGAGGGCCAGGCCCGGGTCGGCGGGTTCGACGTCCTTCGCCAGCCCGACCGGGTTCGGCGGACCATCGGCGTCGTGGCCCAACGGTCGGGCGTCGACAAGGAGGCCACCGGCCGGGAGAACCTGCGGCTGCAGGGCCAGTTGTTCGGGTTGGGCCGGCGCGACCTCGAGCGGCGCGCCTCCGAACTCCTCGAACGGTTCGGGCTCGCCGACGCGGCGGACCGCATCGTGCGGACGTACTCGGGCGGGATGCAGCGGCGACTGGACATCGCGCTCGGGCTGATCCACGGTCCAGGGATCCTGTTCCTCGACGAGCCCACTACCGGCCTGGACCCGGAGGTTCGGACCGGGTTGTGGGAGGAGATCAGGCGCCTGGCGTCCGAGGAGGGCATCACGGTCCTGCTCACCACGCACTATCTGGAGGAGGCGGACCGCCTGGCCCGCCGCCTGGTGATCGTGGATCGTGGCCGCACCGTGGCCCAGGGTGAGCCCGAGCAGCTGAAGGGCGAGCTTCGTGGCGACGCCATCAGCATCGAGCTCCAGGACCCCGAATCGAACGGCCGCGTGACCCATGCACTCGGCCGGCTGGCCGAGGTCCGCGACGTCTCGGTCGACGGCCGATCGCTGCGCGCGCGGGCAGACGACGGGGCGCGGGCCGTCCCCATCGTGCTCCAGACGCTCGAGGCGAGCGGCGTGCGCGTCGCGTCGGTGACCGTTGCCCGGCCCTCGCTCGACGACGTGTACCTGCGGTATACGGGGCGCACATTCAGCCAAGCCGAGCAGCAGACACTCCAAGGGGACGGAAGCGAGAAGGAGGCCCGCCGATGACCGCCGCGCTCCGACACACCTGGTACATGACCGTGCGTCACCTGCGAGCGCTGTTCCGCCAGCCCGCATGGGTGGCACTCACGCTGATCCAGCCGATCATCTGGATCCTGCTCTATGGGCAGCTGTTCAAGCAGATCGTCCAGATCCCCGGCTTCGGTGCCGGCTCGTACATCGACTTCCTGACACCGGGGATCGTCGTGATGACCGTCCTGTTCTCCGGCGGATGGGCCGGGATGGGCCTGATCTGGGACCTCGACAACGGGGTGATCGACCGGTTCCTGGTGACACCGGTCAGCCGGGGCGCCCTGATCGGCGGGCGGCTGGTCCAGCTCGGCCTGGTGGCGGTGATCCAGTCGGCCATCCTGGTATCGCTGGGCCTGGCGCTCGGCGCCCGGTACCCGGAGCTGCTCGGGCTGGTCGTGCTGGTGGCCTGCTCGGTGCTGCTCGGCGCGGCGTTCGCGTCGCTGTCGACCGGGTTGGCCGCGGTGGTCCGCAAGGAGGAGACCGTCATCGCCGCGGTCAACTTCGTGATCCTGCCGCTCACGTTCCTGTCGTCGGTGTTCATGGCCCAGAACCTCGTGCCCGGTTGGATCCGATCCGTCGCCCGATTCAACCCGGTGAACTGGGCGGTGGTGGCGGGACGGGAGGCGCTGACCGCCACGCCGAACTGGGGCATCGTGTTCGCCCGCGCCGGCTACCTGCTTGTGTTCGCGGCCGTGTGCGCGTGGCTCGCGACCCGAGCGTTCCGCGCCTACCAGCGGTCGGTCTGAGGTTCGTGCGGAGGGCGGGCGGTGGTCCGCCCTCCACGCGACCGACACATCTTCGCGTTGCATCTGGAGACCGGTCCTGATCGCCAGCTGCCTGACTCGTGTTCGACATGGTTCACGAGAGACACGCCTCGCTAGCGTGCTGGACGTGTTGCTCGCGCTGGGCCGTGGTGATCGCTCCGGCCTCGGGTCGGTGTCGGCTCATGGGAGGAGCAGCGCCTTGATGGCGCGGCGTTCGTCCATCGCGCGGAAGCCCTCCGCGACCTGATCGAGCGGCAGCGTGAGGTCGAAGACCTTGCCGGGGTCGATCTCCCGGTTCCAGATCAGGTCGACCAGCTCCGGCAGGAAGCGGCGAACGGGCGCGGGACCGCCGTGCAGATGGACCTGGGAGAAGAACAGCTCGTCGTCTGGGAGCTCGACGTCGTGCAGGACCCCCACGAAGCCGACGTGCCCCCCTGGCCGGGTGGAGCGGATCGCCTGCATCATCGACTCCTGGGTGCCGACTGCCTCGATCACCGAGTGCGCTCCGAGCCCCTTCGTGAGCTCCTTCACCCTGGCCACGCCCTCGTCCCCTCGCTCCTCGACGATGTCGGTCGCGCCGAACTCCAGGGCGAGCTTCTGCCGGGGCGCATGGCGGCTCATGGCGATTATCCGTTCCGCGCCCAGGCGCCGGGCGGCCAGCACGGCGAGTAGGCCGACCGCGCCGTCGCCCACCACGGCGACGGTCTTGCCTGGGCCGACCTCGGCGGCGACGGCGCCGAACCAGCCGGTGCCGAGCACGTCGGAGGAGGCGAGGAAGCTCGGGATCAGGTCCTCGGGCGGCGGCTCGGGGGTAGCCACGAGGGTGCCGTCGGCGAGCGGAACAGGGGCCAGTTCCGCCTGCGTGCCGATGGAGCCCATGAGCTCGCGGTGGATGCACGAGCTCTGGTAGCCGGCCCGGCAGATCTCGCAGGTGTTGTCCGAGGCCCAAAACGAGCCGACCACGAACTGACCAGGCTTGATCGTGCGGACGGCGCTGCCGACCTCCTCGACGATGCCGACGTACTCGTGACCCATCGGGGAGGGCCCCTGCACGGGCTCGATGCCCCGGTAGGGCCACAGGTCCGAGCCGCAGATGCAGGTCGCCGGCAGTCGGATGATCGCGTCGGTCGGCTCGATGATCTTCGGGTCGTCGCGCTCTTCGAGACGGACGTCCCGAGGACCGTACATGATGGCTCCTCGCATGGTGGTCTCCTTCTGTCCGCGGTTTCATCTCGTGCCTGTCGATGAAAGCACCGACTCACGGGGGGAGTGAGAGTCCCTGTTGCGAGGGGTACCGACAGGGTTGCCCAGACGGCCGCGAGCCATCCTACGCTGTGCGATCGGTGGACACCGAAGCGAGATCCGAGAGTTCTTGACCTCCCGCCGGTCATTGGGCTCGAGGTGACCTATGGGCAGCGGCCGACGTTCGCAGATGGGTGCGGACCTGTGATGGTGGGGAGGCCCGCTGGGGTCCCAGGAGATCCGGTGATGGGCCAAGCTAGGAGCGGGTGAACCGGCGATCCGGGACGAACCACATGACTGCCACAGCCACGTAGATCATGTACGAAATCCAAGGGCTTACGAAGGCGAGCCCGACCCCTGCGGCGTACAACACGAGTGATACATATCCCTTGATGTCAGAACCGATGGCGTCCGCCAGAACCGAATCACGGCCGTTCGCCCGGATGAGCGTTCGCACGAGGATCGCGTACGCGAACCCAGCGGCGAGTGCCACCGCACCATATGCGGCCGCAGGGAGGGGGTGGCGATATTCGTCTCGGAGCCATTCCGTCAGCACTGGGATGAGCGACAGCCAGAACAACAGAAATAGGTTCGCCCACATCGCAGCCCCGCTGATCCGCTCGGCCGCTCGGAGCAGGTGATGGTGGTTGTTCCAGTAGATCCCGACCAGCACGAAGCTCAGCACGTACACGAGCAGCCCCGGCAGTTGGTCGCGGACGGCACCCAGCGTGGCCCCACGTGGGGCTCGCAACTCGAACGCCAGAATCGTGATGATCACCGCCATGACGGCGTCACTGAACGCCTCGACCCGCGCCGTCCCCATTTCGAGTGACCGAGTCAAACGCGCTTGCTCCTTCATCTTGCTGAGGATCATAGGCGCGATAGATGCTCTGAAGCTCCCAGACGGATGCGCCGGGAGTCTAGACCGTGACCTTCACACGGAGGCCCTCAGAGAAGCGGGGCGGCCGTGGTCTCGGGCCATAGGCCGCACCTCCGAAGGAGCTGTATTCGTGCTTGATCGGCACGCAGTGGAAGAGTTCTGGGAGCGGATTCGACAACGTCTAGCCGAGACATCACACCCGAGGGCTTCTGGACTGCCAGAAAAGCTGAGCGGGAGGTCGACAACCGACAGCGTCCAGTGCTGGACGCCTGCCCCGTGTGCGGCGAGCCCCGACACCCGCGATCGTTGACGAAGGCCTCGGAAGACCTGTGGCAAGCACGCGTGTCGTCAGGCCCGGGGTCACTGGCCTGAGGCCAGGGCTAAGGATGTCAGCGGCCAGACTCGGTCACAAGCACACCGCCGACACTCGCGCCAAGATCTCTGCGACTCAACTTACGAGACTGTCACGAGACAAACCTCGGCGCCCTCTGTCACACCGGGCACAAAACAGGCATCCTCAGTCCTCGTCGAGTTGGGCACGTCGTGCCTACAGTTCGATGTTCACCCAGACGATCCCGATGGTGAAGAACGTGACCGCATACGCGGCGTACGAGGGCCAGATGTCGAGAAGTCGTCCTCCCAAGTCGGGAACGTCCTCGGAAGCCTGCGCGTCCACGTCAGGTTCAGCAACGTTGCAGCGATTGCGAACACCCCGTCGGCGAAGGTCTCGGGCCGGTTCGTGTTCATCGACCGTCCTCAGGAGGTCTTGGAGGTGGCGCGGGCGAGCAGATCGTCGACCTCGGCGACCAGCGGCGCTGCCTTCAGCGCGCCGAACCGCTCGCGCGCTGCTCGCAAGCGCTCCGTTCCCTGGCCGTCCCGGCCGAGCGCCAGGAGGCACCGACCTACCCCCAGGAGCGCGAGTCCATGTTCCAAGACCGCGGGGAACGCCTCCCACCGCTCGGCGGCGTCTTGATACCCCGCCGATGCTCGCTCGTGGTCGCCTTCAATCTCGGCCAGCATCGCGCGTGCCGACGCCATGCTGTTCTGGTCCCTCGTGAGGTACTCGACTCCCTGATCGATGAGCGATCGCAGCAGGCCGGCCTCATCCGCGGCGAGACACACGCGCGCCGCGCCGTTCAGGATCCAGCTCCTCGGACCCGGACGATCTCGTAAGAGCTCGTGAAGCTCTCGCACGAGGTCAACCGCGCCCGCCACGTCTCCTCGAGCCATCCGCCCGAGAGCCGCGACCCGGAATGTCGGCACGAGGACCTGACCGTCGCCGATCTCCCGGGCCCGGGGCAAGATCCTTCCCTCGACCACGCCCGCCGGGTCGGCGACCCCCCGATGAAGCAGCACGTCCTGGCGATAGGCCTCGGTGAGTACCCAGATCTGGCTTGCCCCGGCTCCCTGCACCCGGTCGAGGATCCGGTCGCCGATCGCGAGCAGCTCGTCCCAGTCCCCGAGGTCGAACCGCGTCCACATCGACTCCATCCGCGCCCAGTCCGCGGCGCCCGGCGCGCCGCGCCGTTCGGCCAGTTCAGCGGCGGCCTCGTAGAGCTCTTGCCCCTTCGCCGGGCCGTGGTGGACCCAGGTCATATCGCCCAGGTTGACGTGTGCAGCGGCGACCAGGGCTGCCGGCGCCGTATCGAGCGCAACGCGGAGGCCTTCGCGGACATCCTCGAACCCGCCCTCGACGTCGCCGAAGTCCGCCCGGGCCTGCCCTCGGAACTGGAGCATGGTCAAGAGGTCTGTCTCGCTGCCGTATTCACGGACCACCGGCAAGGCCCGCTCGATCGTGCGCCTCGTTTCCGCCGCACGCCACGCGAGGCCGTAGGCTGCCGAGAGCCGCGAGTAGGCGGATGCCAGCTCCGGACCTGGGGGATTGGCCTCGAGGATCCGCACCGCCTCCTCGAGCAACTCGAACTGCCGGGCGGTGTCCCCTTGCGCCCACGCCAGCTTCGACAGCCACGAGAGCGCTTCGCCCTCGCCGAACGCGTCGCCGGTCTTTCGCGCGGCCTCCAGAGCCTCGTGGCACCACGCTTCCGCCTGGGATTGCCCTCCGGTCCCCCAGAACGAGCGCCCGGCGTGCAGGAGGACCTGGACACGATCGGGATGACTGGGCGGGGTCAGCTCCAGGGCCCGCTCGTAGCACGCCACCGCCTTGACGGTGTCCAGCCTCTCTCCCCGCTCGCCTGCCAGCATGAGGAACCGGCGGGCCTGAGATTCGAGCTCGGCATCATCGCCGCCGCCCGCGGCACGCGACAGCTGCAGGGCCTGCTCGTAGTGATACGCGAGCAGTTCGGCGCTGTCGGCGACGCGCTCGCCGGCGATCCGTTCGATCCACTCCGCGGCGGCCCGATGCTTGGCGGCCCGGGCTGCGCGGGGGATCTGTCCGTACGCAACATCGCGGATCAGCAGGTGCCAGAAGGCGTACTCGGCCTCGCCTTCTATCGATGAGCGCCGAGCCGGCCG
>JBIOXZ010000019.1:0-2073 GCA_044869895.1 Actinomycetota bacterium
ACTCGCGCGCCTTGATCATGTAGAGGAAGACGGTGAACGCGCCGAGCTCCATCGCCGAGGCGCCGACGCACGTCAGGTGGTCCGAGATGCGCGAGATCTCGCTCAGGATCACGCGGATGTAGTCGCACCGCTCGGTCACCTGGATGCCGAGCAGCTTCTCCACCGCCGAGCAGAACCCGAAGTTGTTGATGAGGGGCGAGACGTAGTTCAACCGGTCCGTGTACGGCATCGCCGCGTTGTACGGGCCGACCTCGCACTCCTTCTCGAACGCCCGGTGGAGGTAGCCGATCTCGACGTCGGTCTTGACCACCTGCTCCCCGTCGAGCTCCGTGACGATCCGGACGATGCCGTGCATCGCCGGGTGCGACGGCCCGAGATTCACGACCAGGTTCTCGGTGCCGCTCTCCGGCACGCCCTCCCCGAGGAAGAACTCCTGGGTGCGACGGGACGCGGCCGCGGGCGGAGTCGCGCTGGCGGTGTCAGGCGTCGGGGTCATGGGCGTCCGGCAGGGTCAGTTCCTGGGGCCGATGAGGGGCTGCCGTTTGCTGACGGGGTAGTCCTTGCGGAGGGGGTGCCCCTCGAACTGCTCGTACAGGAGAAGCCGGCGGAGGTCGGGGTGCCCCGCGAAGCGGAGCCCGAACATGTCCCACACCTCGCGCTCGAACCAGTCCGCGATCGGCCAGAGCGGCAGGGCGGTCGGCACGACCAGGTCGTCTTCCTCGACCCCGGCCCTGATCCGCACCCGGTGGTTATGCGGGACCGAGTAGAGGTGGTAGACGATCTCGAACCGCGGGGCGTCCTCGCGGCCGGGGTAGGTGAGGTAGTCGACGGCGGTGAGGTCCATCAGCATGTCGAACCCGAGCGCCGCGTCGTCCCGGCAGAAGCGCAGGATCTCCGGGAGCGCCACGCGCTCCACCAGCGCGGTGTGGTCCCCCCGCTCGGCGTGGGACGCGAGCACGGCGGCGCCGAAGCGCTCCGTCAGCCGCGCGAGGATGTCCATCCCGTTCATGCGAGGAAGGCGCGCATGCGGCCCGGGCTCAGAACCGCTGCCGCCCCGCGGCGATCTTGTCCTGGAGCTTCATGAGCCCGTCGAGCACGCTCTCGGGCCGCGGCGGGCACCCCGGGATGTAGACGTCGACTGGCAGGATCGTGTCGATCCCCTGCACGGTCGCGTAGTTGTCGTAGAACCCGCCCGTGCACGTGCAGACCCCGAAGGCGACGACCCACTTCGGCTCGGTCATCTGGTCGTACACCCGCCGGAGGACGGGCGCCATCTTGTGGCTGATCGTGCCCACGACGAACAGGACGTCGGCCTGGCGCGGCGAGAAGCGCGGGAGGCCCGCCCCGAAGCGGTCGACGTCGTAGTGGGAGCACGCGGTCGCCATGTACTCCATGCCGCAGCAGGCCGTCACGAAGGGGTACTGGAAGATGGAGTACTTGCGGGCCCACCCGAGCGCCGAGTCGAGCTTCGTCGTGAAGAAGTCCGCTAGTCCCACTGGAGCCCTCCCTTCCGCCAGACGTAGAGCAGCCCCAGCATGAGGATCCCCAGGTACACGACCATCGTCACGAACCCGTAGAGCCCGAGACTCCGGTACACGACGGTCCACGGGAAGACGAACATCAGCTCGATGTCGAAGATGATGAAGAAGATGGCCGTCGTGGAGAACTTGATGGCGAACCGCCCTTCCGGGCGCGCGATCAGGTCCTTGCCGCACTCGAACGTCTCGAGCTTGATCGGCGTGACCCGCCGGGGCCCGAGCAGGGCAGGGAGGTAGGCGAGGAGGCACGCCACCCCGAGCGAGATCGCGAACACCATGAGGATCGGGACGTACTGCATCAGTCCGCCGGAGGGGACGCGCACGCGGCCTCGACCTGGCGCTTCGCGTGGTAGGAGGAGCGCACGAGCGGGCCGGCCTCGACGTGCCGGAACCCGAGGACCCGGCCGTCGGCGGCGAACGCCTCGAACTCCGCCGGCGGCACGTAGCGCGCCACCGGGAGGTGCGCGGGCGACGGCCGGAGGTACTGGCCGAGGGTCAGGAGCTGGACCCCGGCCACCCGGAGGTCCGCCATCGT
>JBIOXZ010000020.1:0-7046 GCA_044869895.1 Actinomycetota bacterium
CTACATCGAGCGGGTGAGGTGAGGGCCATGGCCTCCCGCAGGCAGGCCCGGCGCCAGGCCCTCGACATCCTCTACCAGGCGGACGTGACCGGCTCGGATCCCCACCTCGTCCTGGAGGCTTGGGAGCGGGTCGGCAGACCGGTCGACCCATTCGCCAGGGAGCTCGTGGAGGGCGTTGCGGCGCACCGGGCCGAGGTCGATGGGCACCTAGAGCGCCTGGCCGAGGACTGGACGGTCGACCGGATGGCCTCGCTCGACCGCTCGATCCTTCGGATCGCGTGCTTCGAGCTCCTGTACCGGCCGGACACGCCGCCCGGCGCGGCCATCGACGAGGCGGTGCAGGCGGCGAAGGAGCTGTCGACGGAGGACTCCAGCCGGTTCGTGAACGGCATCCTCGGCCGATTCGTGCGGGAGCGTACGGGTGTGCTCGACGCCCCTCCGTCCGACCCGGGCTAGCTGCGGGGGCCCGGCCGGAGGGCCGGTATCAGTGTTCCGGCCCCGGCTGGAACGTGGGGGACGGGGAGTCAAGCGCGGGGATCGACTGGGCGACAGTCGGCTCCGAGGAGCGAGACGGTGCGACGCCGGCGCGCTCCACGACGTAGTACTGGAACGGCCGATCCGCGATCTCCGACGTCCACGTGATCGCCAGCAGGTCGTGGGAGGCGGGGTCGACGAACAAGCGCTCGATCAGCTCGCCTCCCCAGTTGCCGAAGACCACGACCTCGGCCTCGCGGCCGACCGGATCCACACTGCCAACCTCTAGATGCGTGCCCTTGAGGCTCGCCGCCACGTCGAGCAGGGCTGCGCGAACCGTCGGGGTCACGTGGGGTTCCTGGAGCAGGTCCGTGATGGCCCGCCACATCTGCCCGTCCCTCGGCGCTCCGTCCGGGGGCGGGGTGACGAGTGGCGCCGGCGAGGCGCCGTCGGGAGCGCTTCGGTCCAACAGGTACTGGATGAGCGCCGCGGTGTCTGTGGAGAAGGTCGAGACGTCGATCCCGTTCGGGTTGGGGAACTCGGACGGACCGAACGTCCCGGGAGCGATGCCGTAGTTGTGGACGCGATCCGTCTGGATCCGACCCGATCCATCGGGCGCCCACCAGAACGTGGCCCTCAGCTCGACGTCGTTGCCGGCGCAGTAGTGTTCCTGGCCCGCCGGGCACCCTCCGACCAGGTGAACCTGCGCGTAGTAGTACTGGCCGGGTTGAGCCACTGGCAGGGAAGAGGTGGCCGGCGGCAGGTTCATGCTCGGTTGCCCTCCCTCCGCGGGCCCTGTCCCTCGATGCTCGCGGAGACCGATGAACGCGGTGCCGGCAGCGACGACGGCGAGCGCCAACCCGAGGGCACCGGCCTCTACCCGGCGGATCCGCTGCCGCCGTTCGCGCCGGCGGTGGAGATCGACGAGGGTGATTTGGGGGACCGGCGCCTGCCTTCGGGCTCGTTCCAGAAGCTCACGGGAATCCATCGAAGCCTCCGATCTGTTGGCGAAGGATCGTCCGCCCTCGCGCGGCGAGCACGCGAACGGTCGAGGGCCGGACGCCGAGCGCGCGTCCGGCCTCCTCGGAGGTGAGGCCAACCAGATCGACCAGGACCAGCGCGGCTCGCTGAGCCGGCGTCAGCCGTCCGAGGGCCCGGACGATCGCGTCGCGATCGTCGACCGCTCGCATCTCGTCGTTCGGCAGCGCGGCTATGCGGACGGCACGGCGGACGGCGAGCGCGACCCGGCGCCGGCGGTTGCGGAACAGGTTCATGCCGGTCCGGTAGAGGTATCCCACCGGGTCGTCGAGGTCCCGAACCCGGCCCCACCGCTCCCAGACCTTGACGAAGGCGTCCTGCGTGAGCTCCTCCGCCTCGTGCCGGTCCCGAGTCATCAGCCATAGGGCGCCGAACAACGCCGTGCGGTGCTCGGCGAAGAGGTCGTCGAAGGCGGAGCCGGGGGCGAGCGGAGCGGTTTGGGGGTTGGTTTGGAGCTGCACGGCCCTCTTCATACCGCGTCATGAACACGCGGCTCGGGCGCGTCGTTTCCGAGCGGGGTGCTATGTCGAAGGGTCTTCGGTTCGAGCCTCCGGGGCGGCCTCGGCCTTGGGCGCGGAGGCACCGGCCTCGTCCGTGTTGGTCGAGCCTTCCTTGATGCCCTTCTTGAACTCACTGGAGGAACGGCCGAGCGAGCGCGCCAGTTCGGGGAGCTTCTTCGCGCCGAACAGCAGGACGATGACCCCGAGGACGACGAACCACTCAGGTCCAAAGCTCATGGATCCTCACCTTCCTTGCGGACGCCCCTAGTGTAGGGCCTTGCCGTCGGCTTTGCGCCCCCGGAGGCATCTCAGCCGGAGGCGGGTGCCGCAGGAGGAGGAGGGGGCGGCGGACCCGAGGGCGCGGCTCGCCCGGACGGCTTGCCGATGGCGAAGTAGATGATCGCCCCGATGACCTGGGTCAGAACGATCACCAGCACCCACACGAGCTTCGTGCCGCTCCGATACATCGAGTCGTCCGGCACCTGGATCGCGTCCACCAGGGCCCAGATCCAGACGACGAAGGACCCCACGAACAGCAGGCCGAACGGGATGAGGAACAGCTCCGGGCCGAACGTCGTGTGCCGCCTCCCGTCGATCCGCGGTTCACGCTGTATCCTACGGGCCGAGCTTCCCCTTTAAGTCCGGTCCCGCGAGGCCGGGAAGGGAGGAATACGGGATGCTACTCGGGATGTGCGCCCTGCCGCGGCGGCGGCCGGGCGCTTGTTCATGATGGCCCCCGTCAGCCTGCTGGACGGGGGAGACATCCGGCGAGCGGTCACGAGGATCGCCCACGAGATCCTGGAGCGGAACAAGGGAGCGGCCGGCCTGGCCCTGGTGGGGATCGCCGCCCGCGGCGACGATCTGGCCCGCCGCCTGGCCTCCGAGATCGCCCGGATCGAAGGGGCGAAGGTCCCGGTGGGGGTCCTCGACATCACCTTCTACCGGGACGACATCGGCATGCGGGCCGAGGCCCCCGAGGTACACGAGACGCGGATCGGCTTCGACATCACCGGCAAGACGGTCGTGCTGGTCGACGACGTCTTGTTCACCGGCCGGACCATCCGCGCCGCGATGGACGCCCTGGTGGACTTCGGCAGGCCGACCTCGGTGGAGCTCGCCGTCCTTGTGGACCGAGGGCACCGAGAGCTGCCGATCCGAGCCGACTTCGTGGGGAAGAACGTGCCGACCAGGATGGACGAGTCGGTCCGCGTCGCGGTGCAGGAGGTGGACGGCGAGGACGCCGTGTACATGGAGCCAACGGGATGAGTCCCCAAACGTCGGGCGCGATGGGAGTTGAGGGATGAACAAACACCTGCTGTCGATCAACGACGTGTCGGCCCAGGACGTCGTGCGGGTCCTCGACACGGCCGAGTCGTTCCGTGAGGTCGGGACGCGGGTGATCAAGAAGGTCCCGGCGCTTCGTGGGCGGACCGTCGTGAACCTGTTCTATGAGAACTCGACGCGCACGCGGATCTCCTTCGAGCTCGCCGCAAAGCGGCTCTCGGCGGACGTGATCAACTTCTCCACGAGCGGATCCTCGGTGAGCAAGGGCGAGAGCCTGAAGGACACGGCGCTCACGCTGCAGGCCATGGGGGCCGACGCCATCGTGATCCGGCACTCGTCGTCGGGCTCGCCGCACACGCTGACGAAGTGGGTGAAGGGGAGCGTGCTGAACGCGGGCGACGGGACGCACGAACACCCCACCCAAGCGCTGCTCGACCTGTACACGATCCGGGAGAAGCTCGGGCGGTTCGAGGGCCTGCGAGCCGCCATCGTCGGCGACGTGCTGCACTCACGGGTCGCCCGGTCCCTCTCGTTCGGCCTGGTGAAGATGGGGGCGGAGGTCACGCTGGTCGGTCCGCCGACGCTGATCCCTCCGGATGCGCCGGCATGGGGGGTTCAGGTGTCCTACGACATCGACGGGGTCCTGCCCAAGTTGGACGTCTGCTACATGCTGCGGGTCCAGCGGGAGCGCCAACGGCAGCAGTACTTCCCCAGCGTCCGGGAGTACTCGCGGCTGTTCGGACTGACCCGAGATCGCGTGGACATGCTGCCAGAGGGTTGCCTGATCATGCACCCCGGGCCGATGAATCGAGGGGTCGAGATCGACTCAGACGTGGCCGATCTGCCCCAGGCCGTGATCGAGGAGCAGGTCACGAATGGGATCGCGGTCCGGATGTCCCTTCTGTACCTGATGCTCGGCGGCGCCGGAACGGGGGAGGTGAGCGACCGTGGCTGACGTCACGTTGTTCCGGGGGGCCCGGCTGGTCGACCCCGCCTCCGGCCGCGACGGCACGATCGACGTCCTGGTCGAGGGGGGGACCGTGGCTGCGGTTGGCGAGGGAACGATGCCGCGGGGAGCCACGGTCCTCGACTGCGGCGGCCTCGTGCTCGCGCCTGGGCTGGTCGATCTGCATGCCCATCTCCGCCAGCCCGGGCGCGAGGACAAGGAGACGGTCGAGACCGGGTCCCGGTCGGCGGCGGTCGGTGGGTACACGGCCGTGGCGGCCATGGCCAACACCGATCCCGTAGCCGACAACGCCGCCGTGATCGAGGAGGTCCGATCGCTCGCGGCGCGCGCTGGGCTCTGCGACGTGTTCCCCGTGGGCGCGATCACCAAGGGCCTCGGCGGCGAGGAGATGGCCGAGATCGGGGAGATGGCCCAGGCCGGCGTCCGCCTCTTCAGCGACGACGGGCGATGCGTCCCCAGCGCCCGCGTGCTCCGCAACGCGCTCCGGTACGCGCGAGCCTTCGATGTCGTGATCGCCGAGCACTGTGAGGATCCGTCGCTGTCCGAAGGTGCCCAGATGCACGAGGGCCTGCACTCCTCCACGCTGGGGCTTGCGGGCGCGCCCGCCGAGGCCGAGGAGGTGGCGGTGTTCCGTGACCTCGCTCTGGCCCGGCTGACCGGAGGACGCCTCCATCTCTGCCATCTGTCGGCAGCCGGGTCGGTCGAGCTGGTCCGCCTGGCCAGGGCCTCCGGCCTGAGGGTCACGGCGGAGGTCACCCCGCACCACCTCGCCTTCAGCGACGAGGACCTCGTGGCCTACGACACGAATCTCAAGGTGAACCCACCGTTCCGCACCGTGGAGGACCGGGACTCGCTTCGGGCCGCGGTCGCCGACGGCACGATCGACGCGATCGCGACGGATCACGCGCCGCACGCGGTGGAGGAGAAGGAAGCGGAGTTCGATCAGTCACCACCGGGCACGATCGGACTGGAGACGGCGCTGGCCGTGGTGGTCACGAACCTGGTGGAGCCGGGCCTCATCGCCCTGTCTCGGGCCATCGAGGCCATGTCCACAGCGCCGGCCCGGATCCTGGGGGCCGCCGACCACGGCGGGCCGATCGAGCCCGGCCGCGCCGCGAACCTCGTGGCCTTCGACCCGGCGGCCGACTGGCTGGTAGAGGCCCCGTTCGCATCCCGGAGCCGGAACTGCGCGTTCCTGGGGAAGCGATTGCGGGGCAAGGTGATCCACACGATGTATCGGGGACGGCTGGTCGTGGCCGATGGGAAGGCGCAGGGATGAAGGTCGCGGCCGCCCGCGGGGGCCGGCGCAGGTGCCGGTAGGACCGCCCGCGCTCCTCGCGCTGGAGGACGGGACGGTCTTCCGGGGGCGCGGTTTCGGGTCCACAGGCGAAGCGTTCGGCGAGGCGGTGTTCAACACCGCGATGTCGGGCTACCAGGAGGTCCTGACCGACCCCTCGTACGCCGGACAGGTCGTGGCCATGACCTGCCCGCATCAGGGCAACTACGGGACGAACCGCCACGACCCCGAGTCCGCCCGGGTTCGCGTGGCGGGGTTCGCCGTTCGGGAGGCCTCACGCCGCGCCTCGAGCTGGCGGGCCGAGCGAACGCTGGGGGAGGAGCTCGCCAGCGCCGGGGTGGTGGGCATCGAGGGCATCGACACGCGCCGGCTCACCCTCCGCCTCCGGGAGGCCGGCGCCATGCGGTGCGGCGTGTCGACCGAGGACCTGGACGGTCGGTCTCTCGTGCGACGGATCCTGACGACGCCGGGCATGGAGGGAGCGGACCTGGCACAGTCCGTTACCGTCGCTGAGGCCTACCTGGCCGAAGGCTTCGTCCGACCGCCCGACGGCTCGCGCGCCCCGGTGCTCAGGGTCGCGGCGTACGACTTCGGGATGAAGCGGAACATCCTTCGCCTGTTGGCAGCGGTGGGATGCGAGGTGACCGTGTTCCCCGCCGGAACCCAGGCGGCCGCCATCCTGGCCGACGGGTTCGACGGGGTGTTCCTGTCCAACGGGCCGGGCGATCCGGCCGCCACGACCTACGGGGTGGTCGCGGCCAGGGAACTGCTCGGCACTCTGCCGATGTTCGGAATCTGTCTGGGTCATCAACTGCTCGGGCTGGCGCTGGGGGGGCGGACCTACAAGATGAAGTTCGGCCACCGGGGGGCGAACCAACCCGTCCGCGACCTGGCCACCGGAAGGGTCGAGGTGACCTCCCACAACCACGGGTTCGCCGTCGACCCGGAGAGTTGGGGGACGCGGACCGCCGGCCGAGAAGATGAGCCGGCGATCGTGCGTACGCCGTTTGGCAGGGTCGCCCTGACCCACTGGAACCTGAACGACGGGACGCTCGAGGGCCTGCGGTGCCTGGACGTCCCGGCCCTCTCGGTCCAGTACCACCCCGAGGCGGCCCCCGGACCCCACGACTCGAGCCACCTGTTCGAGGAGTTCCGCGAGCTGATGGTGCATGCCTAGGCGGACCGACGTCCAGCGGATCCTGGTGATCGGTTCCGGGCCGATCGTGATCGGGCAAGCCTGCGAGTTCGACTACTCCGGGACCCAGGCGTGCGCGGTCCTGCGTCGCGAGGGCTACCACGTCTCGCTGGTGAACCCGAACCCCGCGACGATCATGACCGACCCCGAGTTCGCCGATGCGACCTACCTCGAGCCGCTCACGCAGGAGTCGATGCTCTCCGTCATCGAGCGGGAGCGGCCGGACGCGATGCTGCCGACGATGGGCGGGCAGACCGGGCTGAACGTTGCGGTCGAGCTCGCCGAGTCCGG
>JBIOXZ010000021.1:0-3028 GCA_044869895.1 Actinomycetota bacterium
ACCAGAAGCCCTCGTGATAGACTGCGAAGCGAGCAATACAACCGGGCTAGCTCGACCATGTCCAAGACCACCTTCACCGCCATCCTCGAACGGGAAGGCGACGTCTATGTCGCGCTGTGCCCCGAGCTCGACATCGCCAGCCAGGGGGGCACGATCGAAGAGGCCACCGCGAACCTCCGCGAGGCGGTTGCGCTGTTCCTCGAGACGGCGGACTCCCGAGAAATCACCCAGCGCCTACGCTCCGGCGTATTCGTGACGACGTTCGACGTCGTCGATGGGTAGGCTACGCGTCCTCTCTGGACGCGACGTCTGCCGCATCCTGGAGCAGCACGGATTCACGGAGGTTCGGCGCCGAGGGAGTCACATCGTCATGCAGCGCCGGACCCCCGAGAGCACGACCACGGTCCCGGTCCCGGACCACGCCGAGCTGGCCATCGGCACCCTGCTCTCGATCATCCGTCAGAGCCGCGTGCCTCGCCCAGCGTTCGAGTCACCGGAGTAGCTCCTGCCCGTCTCCGGGAACGATAGGCGCGCCGCTGGCGTTCCTCAAGGAATTGCCTTGATCGTCGAGCTTGGCTTTGTGTTCCACGACGATGATCACGGTGCCGCTCGGGATCGGCTGGCCCTCTTCACCGCGTCGTCGCTGCGCGGCTCGTGAAGATCGCCTCCAAGAGGCTACCTCGATCCACAGTCGCGTAGCGCACGTCCTCCGCGTAGCGCTCGGAGAGTTTGACCAGCTCGCCGCCCGCCCTGATCTGCCCGCCCAGGGTGGCGGCCACGATAAGGGTCAGCGCTGTCGCGAGGGTGTGGATCGAGATTGCCTTCCTGACCTACCTCTCTCTAGCTTGTCGAGCGCGGCACCAGCTTGATCGTTGCGGCTCGGGCCCCCAGGGGCCACCATGGGGTCGACGTAGCGTCTGCCATGGCGGCGGTACTTCCTCCTCGTGGGTCTCGCGAGCCATGTCCCCATGCGGCTCTGGTCCGCGGTCGACCTCATTCCGAAAGCCCTGGCCTTCGAGCGGGCCGACCCGGCGACCATTGAGCCGAACGCCGCGCGACGCTGGAGCCGGTGCAGCCTGCGCCGGCTGCCCCTCGACCTCATCACCTGCGGCCCAGTCCAGGCGTGTCGATCGGGCCTGGGCTCACGGCGCTCACGCGAATGCGGCGACCCTTCAAGTCCGTGGTCCATCTCCGCGCGAGCGAGCGCACGGCGGCCTTGGTGGCGCTATAGACGCGGTCAGGGGACGCCGCCGTTGGATCCGTGTCCGACATCGGCCCGCTGAGCGAGGCCGCGGCCGAAGGAAATGTTCTCGCCCGGCGTCTCGTAGAGCGTAATCAGGAGATCGTCCGGCGAGATCCCGGCCGCCGCCACCACGCCGTCGTTCAAGGCTTTCAACAGCTCCAGTCGCTTCCGCGTGGGACGGCCGGCGATGAACGTGATCTCGAGCAGGATCAGGTCGTCCGAATACTTCAGCCCCAGGAACGACGGCGTATGAAGGAATCGGCTCCGGGGCAGCACGTGAATGACCTGGAAGAAGTCGTCGGGCGGGATGCCCAACGCACGTATGAGGCCACCTTGAATGGCGCTCGAGACCTTTCCGAGACGGGCCTCGTCGTACTGCCCTTCGAGGACATGGATCTTCGCGACAGGCATCTTGGCCTCCTCTCCCCGGGCCAGGGCTCCCCACGGTGTGCAGTTCCAATCGCTCACCGATCACCTTCCTTTGAAGGCCGCCGTGCGCTTCTCGAGGAAGGCCGCCACGCCCTCGGTTCGGTCTTCGGTGGCGAAGGCGACGGCCCAGGCTTTGGACTCCACCGCCAGACCCGTCTCCAATGGCACGCTGTAGCCCTCGTTGATCGCCTGTTTGATGAGCCGGAGGGTCACCGGCGACTTGCCGGCAAGTTTCTCGGCGACGGCTCGGGCTTCAGCCATGAGCCGGTCCGGGGGGACCACTCGGTTGACGATCCCGACACGGTACGCTTCCTGAGCGTCCAGTGGGTCGCCCGTCAGGCAGATCTCTTTGGCCCGGTGGAGGCCGACGAGACGGGCCAGTCGCTGGGTGCCCCCGGCGCCCGGGATGATGCCGAGGTTCACCTCGGGTTGGCCGAGTCGTGCGTTCTCGGACGCGATCGCGATATCACAAGCCTGGATCAGTTCGCATCCGGCGCCGAACGCAAAGCCGTTCACCGCGGCGATGACTGGTTGCGGGGACCGCTCGATGCGAGTGTAGAGGGCCTGAAGCTGCTGGGAGAGCCGAAGGGCTCCCACCGGAGTGAGCCTCGGGAACTCGCTGACGTCCGCCCCGGCCATGAACGCCCGGTCGCCGGCGCCGGTGAAGATGACGACGCGGACCGCGGCGTCGCGCTCAACATCTTCCACCACCTGCGCGAGCTCGCTGGCCATTTCCTGGTTCATCGCGTTCAGCATCCTCGGCCGGTTGAAGGTCACCGTGGCAATTCCGTCCGCCCGTTCTGCGAGTAGCGTGTTCAATGGCATCGCCACACCTCCGTCGGCCTCGAGTGACCGCGCCGTGCTGTTCTCCCGTACGAAGGATCTCACCGGCCACGCGCCTCCTCCCCACGGAGCGTCATGCAGGTCGACGAGGCTCGGGCCACGAGGCTCTGGTGCTCTTCGGTGATGTCACACTCGAGGAGACCCACGGTCTTCCCGCGCTTGACGATGCGCGCGACGGCCCGGAGCTTGCCGGTCCACACCGGCTTCAGGAAGTTGATCTTCAACTCGAGCGTCGCGAAGGTCTCGCCCTCGGCCAGCGTGCTGGCGTAGGCGATCCCCATGGCGGCGTCGGCGATGTCGCACAAGACGCCCCCGTGGAGGGTCCCCATCGGATTCGCGTGCTGCCGGCCCGCCACCAGCTCGATCACCGCCTCCCCGGGCGCGACCGCGCTCAGCGTGAACCCGATGAGGGCCGCGATCGGAGGGGGCGGACGGGTGCCGTCCCGGACTTGCTGGAGCTCGGCGAGCTTCGTCGGCATGGTCGGTCCTCCTGGGCGGGTTGTCTCTCTCAGA
>JBIOXZ010000022.1:0-6964 GCA_044869895.1 Actinomycetota bacterium
CGGTCCGCTTCTTGGCCGTCTTCTTCGCGGCCGTCTTCCTCTTCGCGGTGGATCTCTTCTTTGCGGGAGACATCGGTCACCCCCTTTCGATGCTCAGGACGCCATACGCTTCAGGCGTCGCCGTTCCCGCTCGCTCATCCCTCCCCACACCCCGTACCGCTCGTCGCGGCGCAGGGCGTAGTTGAGGCACTCGATACGAACGGGACAGTCAGCGCAGATCCGCTTGGCCTCCCTCGATGACCCTCCCTTCTCGGGGAAGAAGATCTCGGGATCGTGCTCTCGGCAGCGGGCCCGCTCTTGCCATGGGATGTAGTGATGCACCGCTCTCTCCCCCCGCAAATCACACGCCTGTGATTCTGAGGGATTCCTCCCCTCGTTGACAAGAGGGAATTCCTCATTTGTTGGTGCACCTCCACATCACGTCTCCCGCATGAATGTTCGACAGGGAATCCACAGGTTGCAAGACATTTCGGAGAGAAATTTGCCAGTCAACCCCATTGACCACGTAAGTCAAGGTGATTGACGGAAAGGCCCTTTTCGAGGCGTTTTCAGGCCCGGACGAACGCTGCGCGCTCGGTCGCATCCACGATGCGCGGCGTGCTGAGATTCTTGCGCTGCACGCGTCCGTACGTGGTCGTGCGCTCTACGGGGACGCGGCCGATGGCCCGGATCGCTTCCTGGAACTGTGATGGCTCCATGCGGATTCCCCAGTCCGCACCGGCCATCCGACTTATCGTCTCCTCCATCAACGTCCCGCCGAAATCGTTCGCCCCGCCCTGAAGGATCAGCTGGCACGCCTCGACGCCCATCTTGACCCACGACACCTGAACATTGGGGATCGCTCCGTCGAGCAGGATCCGGGCCACCGCATGCATCCGACGGTTTTCCACAATCGTGGGCCCGGGTCTCGCACGCCCTGCGAGATAGATCGGCGCGTTCT
Organism: Actinomycetota bacterium; assembly: GCA_044869895.1. Taxonomy (GTDB): domain Bacteria; phylum Actinomycetota; class UBA4738; order UBA4738; family HRBIN12; genus AC-69. The sequence goes on from JBIOXZ010000022.1 coordinate 941, forward strand.
GATGCACGAACGAGAGCGGCACGAACTCAGTGAAGCCCCCGGTGTCGTCCTGGATCCTGCGGATGCGTCGAATGTGGAAAACCCAGTGGGGCGGCGCGTCCACGTGCCCGAACATGATCGTCGATGAGGATCGGAGGCCGAGTCCGTGCGCGGTCCTGACGATCTCCTCCCACGTGTCGGCGGGGAGTTTGCCTTTGGTCAACACCCAGCGAACATCGTCGTCAAGGATCTCGGCGGCCGTCCCCGGGATGGTCCCCAGTCCGCGGTTCCGGCACTCCTGGAGGAACTCCCGGAAGGTTATCCCCAACTTCGTGCTGCCGTTCAGCACCTCCATGGGGCTGAACGCGTGGATGTGGATATCCGGCGCTGCAGCCTTCACCGCGTCGAGGAGATCGAAGTAGAACGTCCCGGGGAGGTCGGGGTGGATCCCGCCCTGCATGCACACCTCGGTGGCCCCCTGATCTCGCGCCTCGCGAGTCCGGTCCGCCACCTCCTCGAGGGTCAGCGTGTACGACTCCGGATCCATCTCCCGTTGCGCGAAGGCGCAGAACCGGCATCCCACGTAACAGACGTTGGTGAAGTTGATATTGCGGTTCACGACATAGGTGATCTCGTCGCCGACGGCCTCTTGGCGCAACCCGTCGGCCACGCCGCACATCGATTCCAGCGCCGGCCCGTCGGCCTGGAACAGCGCGAGCGCGTGGGCGTCGGTGATGGGCCGGTGCCCCTCCGCCCTTCGCAACGCCGCCTTGATGTCGGCATCGATGCGGGCGGGGACCACCTCCCGGCCGGCCCACGCCCTCGTCACCTCGTTATCGAGCACCTCGAAGTCCCCGTACACGGCGGCGGCGTCCCGTCGGAGGCCCGCGCCCGGACCCTTGGCGAAGGTGAGCTCGATCGACCGGGGCTTCCACTGGACCTCCGGGTCCTGCCAGGCGATGGGATGCGGCACGGCGTCCGGGGCGGCTAGACCGTCACCACCCATGAGCTCCTCGACCGGGCGGCGCATCTTCGCCGCAAGGTAGGGGTCGGGACGGAGAGCGAACTGGGGGTAGATGGTCAGGCGCTCCCTGAGCTCCAGGCCCCGGTCGGCCGTCCGGGCCGCCAGGATCTCGATCGCCGGCCACGGCTTCTCCGGGTTCACGTGGTCGGGCGTCAAGGGAGACACCCCGCCCCAGTCGTTGATCCCGGCATCGAGCAGACGGAGCTGCATCCGTTCGTCCGAGAGGTTCGGCGGCGCCTGCACGTTCATCTGTGGTCCGAGCAACACCCGGGCCGTCGCCGCCACGGCCAGGAACTCCTCCTCCTCCGGCTCCGGGGCCCGATGCATGGCCGTCCCCGGTTTGGCCCGGAAATTCTGGACGATGACCTCCTGCACGTGCCGGTATCGGCGATGGAGGTCCCGGATGGCGAGCAGCGACTGGGCGCGCTCTCGAAGCGTCTCCCCGATCCCCACCAGGATGCCGGTGGTGAACGGGATGGCCAGGCGCCCCGCGTCCTCGATGGTCCGCATCCGCACGGCGGGAACCTTGTCCGGCGAGCCGACATGGGGCCCGCCCTTCTCCGAGAGACGATCCGACGACGTCTCGAGCATCAGGCCCATCGACGCGCTCACGTGCTTCAGGCGGGCCATCTCTTCCCAGCTCATCACGCCGGGGTTCAGGTGCGGGAGGAGGCCCGTCTCCTCGATGACCCGGATCGCCGCCGCCCGGACGTAGTCGAGCGTGGAGTGATACCCCCGCGCGGCGAGCCACTCCCTCGCCACCGCGTACCGTTCCTCCGGCCGGTCGCCCAGGGTGAACAGCGCCTCCTTGCAGCCGCGCGTCCGGCCGGCCTCGGCGACGGCCAGGACCTCCTCGATGGAGAGGAACGGTCGTTCCAGCTTCGCCGGCGGCTTGGCGAAGGTGCAGTAATGGCAGTGATCCCGGCAGAGCATCGTGAGCGGGATGAACACCTTGCGCGAGTACGTGATCGTGGAGCCGTGACCGAGCTCGCGGAGCCCCGATGCCACCCGCATCAGCCGGTCGAGATCTCGTCCCCTCGCCGCGACCAGGCCCTCGGCCTCGTCGAGCGACAGCGTCTTCCCGGCTTCCGCTCGCGACAGTGCTCGGCGGACGAGGGCTCCCGAGAGGCCGGACGAACGATCGGGTCGAGTCCGCCGGGGGGTCGCCTCCGCCATCGCGAGCGAGCCTACTACGCTATCCGCGATGAGATTGACGGCACTGGCGGGAGGGATCGGCGCGGGGAAGTTCCTGCGGGGACTGGTCCGCATCGTCAAGCCCGAGGACGTCACCGTGATCGTCAACACCGGAGACGACGTCCAGATGCATGGTCTCCACGTCTCGCCGGATCTCGACTCGGTGACCTACTGGTTGGCAGGGGTCATGGAGCGCGAGCGCGGATGGGGCCGCCGCGCCGAGACCTTCCGGACCACCGAGGAGCTCGGCCGGTTCGACCCCGAGCAGGCCTGGTTCAACCTCGGTGACCTCGACCTGGCCACCCACCTGTACCGGACGAATCTGATTCGAGCGGGCGCCACGCTGTCGGAAGCCACAGCACTCGTTGCCCGCCGGTTCGGCGTGGGCCCCCGCATACTGCCGATGAGCGACGACCCTGTAGTCACGCGCGTCTCGGTGATGACGGACGGAGAGGAATCGGACCTGCACTTCCAAGAGTACTGGGTCAGGCGGCGGGCCCGAGACGAGGTCAAGGCGATCCGGTACGAGGGCGTCGAGGCCGCCGTCCCCGGGCCGGGCGTACGCGAGTCGATCGAGGCCGCCGACCTGGTCGTGCTCTGCCCCTCGAATCCGATCGCCTCGCTTCGGCCCATCCTGTCCGTGCCCGGCATCGGGAAGGCCGTGGCCCTCCGTCGCGATGCCGCGGTCGGCATCTCGCCGATCGTCGGAGGCGCGCCGCTCGCCGGCATGGCCGACAGGCTGATGCCGGTGGCGGGGTACGCGGTGACGGCGCTCGGAGCCGCTGAGTGCTACCGAGGGCTGCTCGCTGGGTGGGTGGTCGATCATGCCGATCGTGAGCTGGCGTCCCGCATCGAGCACGAGCTCGGCGTTCGGGTCGCGGTCACGGACACGGTTATGGCAGATGACGCGAAGGCCCAGATCGTTGCCCGCGCGGCCCTCGACCTGATGCGGTGAGCGTGGGCATCGAGATCATCCCCGTCGAGGGCCTCGGAGAGGTCCGTCCCGGCGACGAAGTGGCCGCGCTCCTCGGGCCGAAGCTCACGGAGGTCGGCCTCCAGCACGGCGACGTCGTCGCGGTCACGCAGAAGATCGTGTCCAAGGCCGAGGGCCGGATCGTTCCGGACGGGGGCGAGAGCCGGACCGCGTGGGCCGAACGAGAATCCCGCCGCATCGTGGCTCGCCGGGGAGACCTGGTGATAGCCGAGACCCGGCACGGGTTCGTGTGCGCCAATGCGGGCGTCGATGCGTCGAACGTCGAACCTGGATTCCTGACCCTCCTCCCGGAGGATCCCGACGGGTCGGCGGAATCGATCCGCAAGGGACTCGAGCAGTCGCTCGGGATCTCCGTCGGAGTGGTGGTCACCGATACCTTCGGCCGCACATGGCGGCGTGGAGTGGTGAACGTGGCCATCGGATGCGCGGGGCTCCCCGCTGTGCTCGACTTACGCGGAACACCCGACCAGCATGGCACGACCCTCGAGGCGACGATCGTGGCCCTGGCCGACGAGGTGGCGGCGGCGAGCGGGCTGGTCATGGGCAAGGCCTCGCGCATCCCGGCGGCGATCGTGCGAGGCGTCCTCGCGGACGCACCAGCCTCACCGGCCGCCGAGCTCGTGCGCCCCCCCGAGGAGGATCTGTTCCGGGAGTCGCCACTCCTGTCGATCTCGGCGCGGCGCACCATCCGGGCCTTCGGCCCCGGAGCGGTACCCCGCGAAGCGGTGGAGGAAGCGGTGCGGGCGGCGTGCACCGCGCCCGCCCCACACCACACGCGGCCCTGGGCGTTCACCGCCCTCGACGGCGAGCCGGCGAAGCGCGCGCTGCTCGCGGCGATGGCGAAGGCGTGGAGGGGTGACCTGGAGCGCGACGGGGTCTCGGAGAACGTGATCAGGCGCCGGATCGACCGGAGCGACGCCGTGCTCGGCACGGCGCCGGTGCTCATCGTCCCGTGGATCCGGTTCCGGGGGGCCCACCGTTACCCCGACGAGGAGCGGGCCCACGCCGAGCGGGAGATGTTCCTGCTGTCGGGAGGTGCGGCCATCCAGAGCCTCCTGCTCGCCCTCCACGCGCAGGGGATCGCGTCGTGCTGGATCTCATCGACGCTGTTCTGCCAACAGGAGACCCGGGCGGTGCTGTCGATGGGCGACGAGTGGTTCGCCCTCGGCGCGGTTGCCGCCGGCCCCATGCCGGCCGGCGCCCCGCCGCCCCGCCCCGCCCTGGACCTCGGCGAGCACCTTCGCTTCGCCTGAGCGAAGCGGCATCCGGGACGTGGGCGGGCGCCCAAGAGCCGTGCTCCGGTGGCCCGCCCCTGTTTCGACGCCGGTCTCAGGCCAACAGACCGCGCACGAAGTACCAGACGAAGATCGCGGAGACCAGGTACAGGAGCCAGTGGACCTTGTCCCACCGTCCCCGGAGGACCTGGATCACCACGTACGAGATGAAGCCGGCGCCCACACCGTTTGTGATGCTGAACGTGAAGGGCATGACGATCATCGTGAGGAGCGCCGGGATGCCGATCGAGGCGTCCGCCCAGTCGATCTCCCTCACCATCGTCATCATGAAGTAGCCCACGATGATCAGGACGGGAGCGGTCGCCTCCGGCGGGATGACCCCGGCCAGGGGCGAAAGGAAGATCGACAATAGGAACAGAACGCCGACCACGACGGCCGTCAGGCCGGTCCGTCCCCCCTCAGAAACCCCGGCCGCGCTCTCGATGTACGTCGTGTTCGATGAGGCGGAGGCGGCGCCTCCGGCCGCAGCCGCGAGCGAGTCGATCAACAGCACTCGCTTGATGCCGGGTAGCCTCCCTCGGTCGTCGAGCAGCCTGGCCTCTCCGCCGATCCCAATCACGGTCCCCATCGTGTCGAAGAAGTCCGACAGCATGACCGAGAGGATCAGCGCCACGGCCGTGAGGAACGGCACCACGTCGAACACCCCGGTGATCGAGAAGTTCCCCAGCAGATCGAAGTTCGGCGTCGAAACGACCTCGTCGGGGACTTGCGCGACGCCGGGGCCCACGGAGCTCCAGATGGCCGAGTGGCCCCAGATCTCGTTGATCACGATCGCCAGGACCGTCGTGAACAGGATCCCGATCAACAGGCCGCCCCGCATCCTCCTGGCGACGAGCCCAGCCGTAACGGCCAAACCGAGCGCGAACGTGAGGATCCGAAGGGTGGACAGATTGGGATTCAACGTGACGATCGGCGATCCTGACTCCGGGTGGATCACGATCCCGGCGTTCACCAATCCGATGAACGCGATGAACAGGCCGATCCCGATCCCGATGGCGCGCTTCAGGTCCATGGGGATGGCGTTCAGCACCGCCTCGCGGAAGCGTGTGAGGACCGAGACCGTGATGACCAGTCCCTCGATCACGATCACGCCCATGGCCTCCGGCCAGGTCAACCCGAAGGTGCCGACCAGGGTGAACGCGACGAACGCGTTCAGACCCAGCCCGGCGGCAAGGGCGAACGGGTAGTTGGCGACCACGCCCATCAGGATCGTCATGACGGCGGCCACGAGCGCCGTCACCGTGAGGACCTGGTCGAAGGGAAGCGTCGTGCCCGTGTTATCCGGGATGCTGCCGAGGATGGCCGGGTTGACGAACAGGATGTAGGCCATCGTCAGCCAGGTCGCGAGTCCCGCGATGATCTCGGTGCGGACGTTCGATCCGCGTTCCGAGATCTTGAAGTACCGATCCAGCCCCGCCGTCGGGGCCATCGTCTTCGCCATGTGCGCCTCCCTTCGCACCGGCCCCGGCGGGCTCCGAGGCGTCCGGGAAGAACGGCCGAAGCATAGAGAGGCCGAGGAACGCGCGCAACGGCGCTCC
>JBIOXZ010000023.1:0-3139 GCA_044869895.1 Actinomycetota bacterium
CATGCTCCCGGGCGGTCCCCCCACCTGCGCGCGAAGCCGGTCTCAGGCCAACAGACCGCGCACGAAGTACCAGACGAAGATCGCGGAGACGAGGTACAGGAGCCAGTGGACCTTGTCCCACCGTCCCCGAAGGACCTGGATCACCACGTACGAGATGAAGCCGGCGCCCACACCGTTCGTGATGCTGAACGTGAAGGGCATGACGATCATCGTCAGGAGCGCCGGGATGCCGATCGACGCGTCCGCCCAGTCGATCTCCCTCACCATGGTCATCATGAAATAGCCCACGATGATCAGCACGGGTGCCGTTGCCTCGGGCGGGATGACCCCGGCCAGGGGCGAAAGGAAGATCGACAGCAGGAAGAGCACACCGACCACGACGGCCGTCAAGCCGGTCCGCCCTCCCTCCGACACCCCGGCGGCGCTCTCGATGTACGTCGTGTTCGATGAGGCCGAGACGGCCCCACCGGCGGCCGCGGCGAGCGAGTCGACGAACAGGACGCGGTTGATGCCGGGCAGCCGTCCTCGGTCGTCGAGCAGCCGGGCCTCGCCGCCGATCCCGATCACGGTCCCCATCGTGTCGAAGAAGTCCGACAGCATGACCGACAGGATCAGCGCCACGGCCGTAAGGAACGGCACGACGTCGAACACCCCGGTGATGGAGAAGTTCCCCAGCAGGTCGAAGTTCGGCGTCGATACCACCTCGTCGGGAACCTGCGCGACGCCGGGGCCCACGGGGGTCCAGATGGCCGAGTGGCCCCAGATCTCATTGATAACGATCGCCAGGACCGTCGTGAACAGGATCCCGATCAACAGCCCGCCCCGCATCCTCCTGGCGACGAGCCCGGCCGTCACGGCCAAACCGAGCGCGAACGTGAGGATCCGAAGGGTGGACAGGTCGGGGTTCAACGTGACGATCGGCGATCCGGACTCCGGGTGGATCACGATCCCGGCGTTCACCAATCCGATGAACGCGATGAACAGGCCGATCCCGATCCCGATGGCGCGCTTCAGGTCCATGGGGATGGCGTTCAGCACCGCCTCGCGGAACCCCGTGAGGACGAGGGCCGCGATGATCAGTCCCTCGATCACGATCACGCCCATGGCCTCCGGCCAGGTCAGGCCGAACGTGCCGACCAGCGTGAACGCGACGAAGGCGTTCAGACCCAACCCAGCAGCCAGGGCGAACGGATAGTTGGCGACCACGCCCATCAGGATGGTCATGATGCCGGCCGCAAGCGCCGTCACCGTGAGGACCTGATCGAACGGGAGCGTCGTGCCCGTATGATCCTCGATGCTGCCGAGGATGGCCGGGTTGACGAACAGGATGTAGGCCATCGTCAGCCAGGTCGCGAGTCCCGCGATGATCTCGGTGCGGACGTTCGATCCGCGTTCCGAGATCTTGAAGTACCGATCCAGGCCCGCCGTCGGGGCCATCGTCTTCGCCATGTGCGCCTCCCTTCGCACCGGCCCCGGCGGGCTCCGAGGCGTCCGGGAAGAACGGCCGAAGCATAGAGAGGCCGAGGAACGCGCGCAACGGCGCTCCGCCGGCCTCCAGATATCCTGAGGGTCCCGGTTGAAGCACCGGGTCGGGCAGTCCAACGAGCGAGGGAGCACGTGGCGGGACGACGGACCGGGCGCACCGCTGGCCCCGAGAGCGAACGGCTGACCAAGGCCCAGCGGAAGGAAGAGGCCCGGCGGCAGCGTCTGGAGATCCAGCGGCGGATGGCCCGCACCCGGCGCACCCGCTGGATCGCGCTGGCCGTCGCGGTCCTCCTGGTGGCCGCCGGCGCGACGTATTACGCGCTCCGCCCCCGGCCGAAGGTCCAGGACCCACAGCAGCTGCTTGCGGCCGCGCCTCAGGCGGCGAAGGCCGCGGGGTGCACGGACGTGAGGAACGTCGGTCCGTACCAGCCCGAGACGGCGGACCGAACCCACGTCGCCGTCCCGGGCGGCCCTCCGACGATGCCGCCCCTTTCCACATATCCGTCCGTGCCCCCGGCATCCGGACCGCACGGCGCCACACCATGGAGCCGTGGCGTGTACTCCACCCCTCCTCCCATCGATCAGGTAATCCACTCGCTGGAACACGGTGCGGCAGTTGTCTGGTATGCGCCAGATGCCTCGGGCACCGAGTTGGCCAAGATCGAGGACTTCTACCGGGACTCGGCCCACGGGCAAAAGGTCATCGTGGCCCCCTACGACTATCCGGACCAGGGAGCCGAGGGCACCCTCCCGGGAGGGTCCGCGATGGCCCTCGTGGCCTGGCACCACGTCGAGACCTGCTCGCGTCTCTCGCTCGCCGCTGCGTTCGGGTTCACCGCTCGCTACGGCATCCCTCCGTTCCGGAACCAGCGCTACCTCGGCGACGCCCCCGAGCCCCAGACGCCGATCTGATGCCCAAGAGGAAGCGCAGGCAACGGCATCACCCTGCGGCGGGGCCAGTCCGAGACCGGCCGACAACGACCAGCACCGCCGAGCGCGGCCGCTCGGCCAGGTCCGAGCGCAAGGATCAGGTCCGCCGAGCCAGGGAGACGGCGCTTCGCCGGATCCGTCGGCGCCGGGCCGTCAAGCGCGCCGCGTGGATGGGCGGACTGGGCGCGGTCACCTTCGTCGCCTTCGTTCTGCTGACCCGGGTCGGCGGCCCTCAGCCCATCCCCGAAGCGGCCCTGACGGCCGCGAGCGACGCGGGGTGCGGCGACGTCCAGACTCCCGCGGGCTCCGCGCCGGGGGGCATCCATCTGTCGCCCGACGAGAGTCACACCTATGCGGAGCACCCCGCGACCTCGGGTCCGCACGACCCCAGCCCGCTCCCCGGGGATCCGCACGTCTACGACGCCCCGGTTCCGGAGACGAGGGCGGTCCACAACCTCGAGCACGCATACGTGCTCATCTACTACCGGGCCGACGGGCCCGACGCCCTCCCGCAGCCCGTGGTTGACCGCCTCGCCTCGCTCGCCGCGGCGCAGGACAAGGTGATCATGGCTCCCTATCCGGATCTCCCGAGCGACACGTCCCTCGCCCTGGCCGCGTGGAACAAGCTCTGGGAATGCCCGGCCGCGGTGACGGCAGACCAGGCGCGAACCATCGCGTCGGGCTTCATCCAGGCCTACCGAGGCACCAGCAACGCGCCCGAGCC
>JBIOXZ010000024.1:0-2079 GCA_044869895.1 Actinomycetota bacterium
GGATCTCCGAAACACCGAGTGGGAGGCAGCGACGCGGAGGCCTCGAGTCCGAAGGTCGGATGGCGGGCTGTCCGCGGGCCGTCGCTGTGGTAGATGAAGCAGGCAAGAGCGCGGCGGCGGGCAGCCAGACGAACCCGCCAGGCCGACCCCGAGGAACCGAGCCGGCCCGCCCTCCGGCTGGCCGGCGACGGCGAGGCGCCTGACCGCCCGATCTTCGGGAAGTACCTCGACCGGCGTAGGGGCTCCCAGAGCGTCATGGTGGAGGTCGTCCGGCTCGTCATCGTTGCCCTCTTCGCCGTGGGAGGGTGGGAGGTGGCCGCCCGGTTGCAGCCCGAGGCGACCAACCAGCTGCTGGTCGGGACCCTGCTCGGAGCCGGTATCGGCTATGTCTTGGGAGGGGTCTTCGGACGGAGCACGGCGTCCGCCGTCTCGGAGCTGGAACGGGAGCTGAGGCGGATCCCCGCGGCCGAGATCCTGGCCGGCGGGATCGGCCTCATCCTTGGGCTGGTCCTGGCAACGCTCCTGGCGTTCCCCCTCTACCACTTGCCGAGACGGGCGGCCTATCCCGTGGTCGGCATGGTTTATCTGACCTTCGCCTACTTCGGGTACAAGCTCGGCCGGGCCAAGAGCGACGAGCTGTTCGGGCTGTTTGGGGTGAAGCCACGAGCCGCAGGGACACTCTCCGGCGAGGTCGTCGTGCTCGATGCCAGCGTGATCCTCGATACCCGGCTCCTCGCGATGGTGCAGCAGGGTTTCCTCCGGGGGGCGCTCCTCGTCACGCGAGGGGTGTTGGACGAGCTCCAAGCCGTGGCCGACTCCTCGAACTCGGGACGTCGGGCCCGCGGGCGAAAGGCGCTGGACACCATCGTCCTTCTGAAGCGAGACCCCTCCGTGGAGCTGATCCTGGTGGAAGAGACCCGGGCGCAGGGGGAACCAGTTGATTCCGAGCTCGTCCGCCTGGCCCGGGTCCGCGGAGCCACGCTGCTGACGAACGACAGCGGCCTGGCCAAGCTGGCCCTGGCGCTGGACGTCCCCGTACGTTCGATCCACGCGCTGGCCGAGGCGCTCCGGCCCGAGGTCGTGGCCGGCCAGCGGGTTCCGGTTCGACTGACCCGACGAGGGAAGGAGAGCGGGCAGGCCGTGGGATACCTTGAGGACGGCACGATGATCGTGGTCGAAGAGGCCGACCACCTTCTGGGAGACACCGTCTCCGTCACCGTGACGAACGCCCTTCAGACGAGCACCGGACGGCTGATCTTCGCCCGCGTGGCCGGAGACGGCGAAGACGTCACGTCCGGCCAGGGCGAGGACTGAACCACCCGATCCCCGTCGAACCGCCGGATCGCCCGCCCAGCGACCCGGGCCCTGCGTGGAGCGAGCTCGAACCGATACGCTTTCCCCCGATGGGAGTCACCGTCGCGCTTCTGCTCGCCGCGGGCTCCGGGAACCGGCTGGGCCGACAGGCCAAGGGATTCGTCGAACTGGGTAGGGTCCCGATGTTCGTCCATTCCTTGCGGGCCATGGCGGCGTGCCGGCAGCTCGATGGCGTGGTGATCCTCGTCCCGGACGGCTATTCGGACGAGGCGAACAAGTGGGCTCGCTCGATCGACAACCACGCCGGCGTGGAGGTGCGAACCGGAGGGCAGACACGCCTGGATTCCGTCCGGCTGGGCCTTGACCAACTGGCGGATGACGCCGAGGTGGTCCTCTGCCACGATGCTGCTCGGCCGTTTGCCTCGACGGATCTGTTCATCCGCACCATTGCGGCCCTCCGGGGCGTCGACGGAGTGGTTCCGGTGGTGCCGTGTTCGGACACCGTGAAACGGGTCCGCGGTGGCCGCGTGGTCGAGACCGTCCCGCGCGATGAACTTCGGCTGGTCCAAACGCCTCAAGCCTTCGTCGCCGCGGCGCTGGTGGACGCGCACCGCCGGGCGGCGCGGACACTCCCAGCCGCCACCGACGACGCCATGCTGCTCGAGGCCGCTGGCTATCAGGTCGCTGCCATCGAGGGCGAGGCGTCGAACTTCAAGATCACCACTCCAGAGGATCTGCGCAGGGCAGAGCTCTTCATGACCGAAA
>JBIOXZ010000025.1:0-2068 GCA_044869895.1 Actinomycetota bacterium
CTCAGTCTCAGACAAGCGACCCTAGCATCGGGGGGCCCGGCCCGTCAATCGGGCGCTTGTGCCCGCGCCGACGCGCCGCGACTTGCTCGCTGATCGAAGCGGCCTGCTCCACCGGGAGTAGTCCAGAAGCCTCCTCCGAGCCGACGACGCTCGACCTCCCAGTGCGGACGATGGATCCGAACGAAGAGGAGGTGTTGGAGATGGAGACGACCGTACTGGGCGGGTTCGGATGGGGCGGCGGGCCGTGGTTCCTGTTCTTCCCGCTGCTTTGGGTCGCCCTGTTCGTGGGGGCCTTCTTCCTGTTCCGCCGCCGACGCGATCACTGGCAGACGCATTCCGCGGAGGAGGTCCTGGCAGAGCGATACGCGAAAGGCGAGATCTCGGCCGACGAGTACCGGCAGCGGCTCGGTGTGTTGCGAGGCAGGGGGCGTTAGGGATGCCGAGTCAGAACGTCGGCGCAGGAAGCGACCCGGTGATCGAGACGAACGATCTCACCAAGCGCTACCGTGATCTCGTCGCCGTTGATCGGTTGACATTGCGCGTGCACCGCGGCGAGGTCTACGGTTTCCTGGGTCCCAACGGTGCCGGGAAGACGACCACGCTGCGGATGCTGTTGGGGCTGGTGCGTCCGACGTCCGGGGTCGCATCGGTGCTCGGCTCGTCGCCAGGTTCATCGGAGGCCCTGGCGAACATCGGCGCGCTGATCGAAGCGCCCGGCTTCTATCCGTTCCTGTCGGGACGGGACAACCTCCGGGTGATGGCCGGACACGCCCGGGTCAAGCCGGAGCGCGTCGACGTGGTCCTGGAAGAGGTTGGGCTCGACGGCCGAGCGAAGGATCGCTTCAGGACCTACTCGCAGGGGATGAAGCAACGGCTCGGGGTGGCCTCGGCGCTGCTCAAGGATCCGGACGTGCTGATCCTCGACGAGCCGACGACGGGGCTCGACCCGAAGGGGATGGCCGAGATGCGCAGCTTCATCGGTGGGTTGGGCCGCCGGGGGCGCACCGTATTGCTCTCGAGCCACCTCATGACCGAGGTCGAGCAGGTATGTGACCGGGTGGGGGTCATCGATCGAGGGGTGCTGGTGAAGGAGGGATCGGTTGACGAGCTGCGTGGCGATGCCGTCTTGCTGGTGAGGGCGGAGCCCCTGGAACGCGCCGGCCATGCGGTGGAGGGACTTCCCGGCGTTGCGGCGGTCGCGACGGGCGATGGCGCGTTGAGGGTCACGGCCGATCCGGCGGCGGCGCCGGCGATCGTCCGGGCGCTCGTTGGAGCCGGGGTGGCCGTCACCGAGCTGCGTCCGGAGCGCGCTTCCCTCGAGGACGTGTTCCTAACTCTGACCAGGGAAGACGAGGAGTGAACAGCATGAGAGGCGTTGGTGCAGAGTTGCTTATCTTGCGCAAGCGCGCGAGCACGTGGATCCTCCTGGGCGTCTGGACCTTGCTCGGGCTGCTGTTCTCATATCTGTTGCCCTACCTCACGTACCGGGGCGGTATCGAGGGGCCGGGGCAGTCACCGCTGGAAGCGTTGCTGCCCGACCGCCTCGCGGACACCCTGCTGGGCGGGTTCCCCTTCTTCGGTGGGGTCTTCGCCCTGATGCTGGGGGTCCTCGCCATCGGAAGCGAGTACGGGTGGGACACACTGAAGTCCGTCCTCATCCAGCGACCGGGCCGGATGCGCGTGTTGGGCGCCAAGCTGGCGGCGCTGGGCATGGGGTTGGTCCCGTTCGTGATCGTGATCTTCATGGCGGGCGCGGTGGCCAGCTCCCTGATCGCCGCGGCCGAGGGTGCGACCATCACTTGGCCGTCCACGTGGGAACTCATCCGAGCCGTCGCGGCCGGCTGGTTCGTCCTCGCGACGTGGGCGGCACTCGGCGTGCTGCTGGCCGTCGTGTCACGCGGGACCGCCCTCGCCATCGGGCTCGGGATCCTCTATGCGCTCGTCATCGAGGGACTCCTCAGCGCACTCGCCAGCGAGGTCGGTTGGCTGGACGCACTGGTCGAGTACTTCCTTCGCGCCAACGCCTACTCGCTCGTCGTGGCGATCGGCGTTCCCACGACTGCGCTCG
>JBIOXZ010000026.1:0-17182 GCA_044869895.1 Actinomycetota bacterium
ACGACCGCGCGCTCCAAGAAGAACGCGACGACGCCCAGGATCAGGCCGACGCCCCACCGCTCGATCCGGCGGAACGGGCTCCTCCGTTGGTTCGTCCGTCTGCTCGACGACTCGGTCAATGGGGCTATTCCTTCTCGTACAGGACCCGGAACGCCTCCACGGCCTCCTGGCGACCCTTGACCTGACGGTGGCCGATGGGCTCGACCGTCACCTCCGGTGCCGCCGTCACCGTCGACACCGACGCAACGATCTCGCCGCCCCCCGCCTCACTCTGGAGCCGCTGGGCGATGTTCACGGCGTCGCCCACGACGGTGTACTCGAGACGGCCACCCCCTCCGATGGTTCCGGCGATCACCCTGCCGGTGTTGATGCCCACTCCCATCCAGAGTTCGCCCAGTGTGGCACTCCACCCGTGGCGGTTCAGGTCGGCCTGCTTCGCCTGCATGGCAATGGCGCACCTGAGGGCCTGCGCGGCGTGGTCGGGTAGGGGATACGGCGCACCGAAGATGGCCATCACGGCATCGCCGGCAAACTTGTCGATGGTCCCGCCATGCTCAGCGATGACGTCGGCCATGGCGCCGAGGTGCCGCGCCAGGACGTCGGCGATCTCGGCGGCCGAGAGCTGTTCGGCGATGGCGGAGAACCCCCGGATGTCCGAGAACAGGACGGTCACCTCCAACTCCTCCTGCGTCATGGCAACCCCGGACTCCAGCTTCTCGGCGAACTGGGAGGGGACGTAGGAGCGAAACGTGCGAGCGGCGGAGGCCCGGTCCACCACGGCGGCGTGCAACCGCTTGAGCTCGTCCACCGCAGCGCCGCCTTCCCCGGCCGTGGCGGCCAGCCGTCCGAAGAGGTCCGTGACCCGGCGATCCACCGCCTCCTGGGTCGTCCCCAGGGCCTCGGCCATCTCGGCGTATCCGAGGCCCCGGCCCATCATGTCGAGGATCTCGCGATCGGCTCCGGCGGTCTCGCGCCGGCCCGACAGCCGCTCGGCGATGAGGGGATCCACCGCCGACCCTCCCTGGGCGACCTCTCGGATCGCCCGGACCAGCTCGTCGCCCTGCGCGATCCGGTCCTTCAACAGGTACGCCAGCCCGCTCTGCCCCTGGCCGAGAAGCGCGATGGCGTATGCCTCGTCGTCGTGCGCTGAAAGAACGACGACGCCGGTCTTCGGATGCTTGGAACGGATCTCGTGCGCGCAATCGATCCCCTCGAGCTGGAAGTTCGGCGGCATCTTGATGTCGGTCACCACGACGTCGGGCCGTCGCTCCTCGGCCTCGGCGAGAAGCGACGGCCCATCCGCCGCCACGCCGACGACCTCGATGTCCTCGAGGGAGTCCAGCAAGGCTCGCACACCCTCACGTACCAGGACGTTGTCCTCGCCCAACACGACCCGGATGCTCACGCTGCCCGCCCATTCAACGGCTATACGATTCCCGCATGGTACGCGTGGTCTTCGCGGAGGATAACTACCTGGTTCGCGAGGGGACGGCGGCGCTCCTCTCGGCCTGCGACGAGGTCGACCTCGTCTCGGTAGCCTCGACCTACGACGAGCTGATGTCGGCCGTGGACCGGGACCTTCCCGAGGCCGTCCTGACGGATATCCGCATGCCACCGACGAGCACCACGGAGGGGATCGACGCGGCACGAAAGATCCGAGCCGACCATTCGGAGATCGGGGTCGTCGTCCTGTCGCAGTACGCGGAAGAGGAGTATGCGTACGAGTTGCTGAAGGACGGTGCCGCGGGCCTGGGCTACCTGTTGAAGGAGCGAGTCGCCGACCTCGACGAGCTCGTGCGGGCGCTGAACGAGGTAGCACGGGGCGGATCGGTCCTGGATCCCAAGGTGGTCGAGGCCCTCGTGGCGAGGAAGGACCGCGTTGCTCGTTCGCCCCTGGCCCAGCTCACCGGGCGCGAGCGCGAGGTCCTGGGGGAGATGGCCCAGGGAAAGAACAACGCCGCCATCGCCAAGTCCCTGTTCCTGACGGAACGAGCCATCGAGAAGCACATCAACTCCCTGTTCCACAAGCTGGGCCTCACTCAAGAGACCGAGGTCCACCGTCGGGTCATGGCCGTCCTGGCGTTCCTCCGCGACACGGATCACGCCTGACGGGGGGCCGTGGCCCGGGACGCCCTTGTTCCCGACCACGATGGTGTCCACCCGCTCCTCGGTGGCCACCTCGCAGATGCGCTCGGCGGGATCCCCTGGTTCGCTCCCACTCCGGACCCGGAGCTGCGGGAAACGCTCCGTCATCCGTGCCAGGTATCGCTGAGGATCGGCAGGCTTTCTCGGATCGGCCACTTCGGTCGCCCGGTCGTCCGTCCGCACGTACAGGACCAGCAGCTCCGCCTCACCCTCTCCCGCTAGCTCGGCGGCGGCGCTGACCCGCCATGTCCGCCGATGCGGTGGTATCGGTCCCGACGAGGATCTTCCGCATCATGGGAACCACCTCCAGTCGACGCCTCGAGCTAGGGCCGGTCCCGGCGAGGCACGATCATGAAGCCGCGAGAACGGGCAGGTGCAGGACGGGTGAGACGAGGTGATGCCAGCACCCCTGCCGTGGTAGTGAACCCGGCCTCGTCCTGGGGGGACCCACCCTTTCCACCTGCCCTTCCCCGGCCCACAATCAGGCGATGGCGATGAGCACGAGCACCTCGTCCTGGCCGAGACCGGGTACGGCAATGGGCTGTAGGGCATTGATGACAGGCTGGCGGCGATCGGCGGCGACTTCTAGGTTCGAACGCGTGCCCGGGTCGGGGACCACGGTGAAGGGTACGGAACCGGTCGGGGTGAACGGGCGATGAGTCGAGGAGTCCCTTCGCGGGCGCCCTTGATCCTGTGGCTCGCGACGCTGGGACTGCTCACCGCCACGATGATCCTCACCGTCCGGAACGGCAGCTTCTCAGAAGACGCCCTCTTCATCCCGATCGCCGTCGTCGTCCTGACCGGATACACGACGGTCGGAGCTGTGATCGCGTCCCGGTTCCCGCACAACCCCGTCGGGTGGCTCTTCATGCTCGCGGGGATGGCCTTCCTGCTCAACGGCTTCGCGTCGGAGTACGTCACCTACACCTTCGAGACTTCCCCTGGTTCGCTGCCGCTCGGCCGGGCCGCCGCACTCGTGGCCGACACCTCCATCTTCTTCGCCGTCGTCCCCATCCCCCTGCTCTTTCTGCTTTTCCCCACAGGGACGCTCCCCTCGTCGAGGTGGCGACCCCTGGCCTGGGCAGTGGGCGGGTTCTTCGGACTCGGACTCGTGGCAGACGGAGTGAGGACTCGGATGCTCGACGCTGGGAGCGCCAGCATCCCGAACCCGCTCGCGATCGAGGGACTCCAGCGGTTCCTCGATCCGGTTCTCGCGGTCGCCGCCTTCGGAGCGATCGGCGCCACGCTGGCCTCCGCGGCCGCGCTCTTCGTCCGGTTCCGACGTGCCCAGGGGGAGGAGCGGCAACAGATTCGGTGGCTGGCCTACGGGGCGGTGATCGCCGCGTTCTTCTTCCTGGCCGCCCTCCTCACGGGCATCGGCCTGGGCCCCGACGAGACCTCCCTCCCGAACGAGATCTCCTTCCTCTTGTTTTTCCTGACCGTTGGTCTGGGCATCCCGGTGGCGGCGGCCGTCGCCATGTTCCGGTATCGCCTGTACGACCTCGATATCGTGATCAAGAAGACCTTGGTATTCGCCATCCTCGCGGTCTTCATCACTGCGGTCGGGCTCCTCACGATCGCGCTGATGGGCGCCCTGCTCGTCGGTCCCATTTCCGACCACCCCGTGTTTCTGGTGGCCGGGGGGATCGCCATCGGCCTGCTCGTAACCCCGCTCCGTCGCCTGGCGGTACGGGTCGCGGACCGCGTGGTCTACGGAGGCAGGGCCACGCCGTACGAGGTCCTGACCGAATTCTCCGGTCGGATGGCCGAGACGTACTCCGCGGACGAGGTCGTGCCTCGTCTGGCCGCCGTCCTGGGAAGGGGTATCGGGGCCGAACGGGTCGTGGTGTGGCTCCGGGTCGGAAAGGAGCTCCGGCCGGCCGGCGTGTGGCCGGACGGCCCGGATCCCGAGTCCAAGCTCCTGTCCGGCCACGGGCTGCCGCATTTCGCATCCCAGCACGCGGTCGAGGTCCGCCACCAGGGGGAGCTCCTCGGCGCACTGTCCGTCGCCATGCCGGTGAGTTACCCGATGAACCCGGCCACGGCGCGCCTCGTCCAGGACCTGGCAGGGCAGGCCGGGCTGGTGCTGCGGAACGTCCGTCTGATCGAGGAGCTGCGGGCGTCCCGCCAGCGCCTGGTGAAGGCCCAGGATGACGGGAGGCGCACGATCGAGCGCAACATCCACGATGGAGCGCAGCAGCAGCTGGTGGCGCTCGCCGTCAAGCTTCGCCTGGCGGACGCGATGGTGGACAAGGACACGGCGAAGGCCCACGACCTGCTGGGGCAGATCCAACAGGAGACCAACCGAGCCCTCCAGGACCTCCGCGACCTGGCGCGCGGCATATACCCGCCACTCCTGGCCGACAAGGGCCTCACGGCAGCGGTGGAAGCCCAGGCGCGCAAGTCACCCGTTCCGGTCGCGGTCGAGGCAGACGGCATCGGCCGCTTCCCCCAGGAGATCGAGGCGGCCGTGTACTTCTGCGTCCTCGAAGGGCTCCAGAACGCGCTGAAGCACGCGAACCCCACGCTGACCACGGTCCGGCTCGCCGCGACCGACGGCCACCTCACCTTCCAGATCGCCGACGACGGACGGGGGTTCGATACCGAGGCAGCCATGTACGGGACGGGCCTGCAGGGAATGGCCGACCGGCTGGATGCGATCGGCGGGACGCTCGAGGTGGCGTCCACGCCGGGCCAGGGGACGACCGTGACCGGCCGGCTGCCGGTGAGAGCGACGTCCTAGGACGCGTCGACCGCCGCGGCCCAGGCCGACTCCAGCCGGTCCGGGCCGAATGCCGACTTGGGGATGTACGCGGCCGCACCGCACTCGGCGGCCCGGGGCGCGTACTCGTCCTCCTCGTACGTGGACAGGAGGAGGATGACGGTCCGAGCGCTCGAGCCCTCGAGGATCTTGCGTGTGGCGTCCAGGCCATTCATGCCAGGCAGGTTGACGTCCATCAGCACAAGGTCCGGCTCAAGTGATCTGGCCTTTTCGATCGAGTCCTCGCCGGTCTCCGACTCACCGACGACCTCGAAGCCGTCGGTGGTTTCGACCACCATCCTCGCGGCCAGGCGGAAGGGCTCCTGGTCGTCCACGATGAGCACTCGAACGGTCATCCGCGCAACATCCTCCACTCGAACTGTCTCACCGGTGCGCAGTGTCGACAGTGATGCCAGCACCACTTCGGCCGGGTGTCCGCGCTACGCCGCGGACTCGGCGAGCTGGAGGAACGCCCGCTCCAGCACCAGCCGTGGGTTCAGGTTGAGCTCCTCGGCCAGGGCCGCCCTCGCCTCCTCGATGGCCGCCAGCCCTCGTGCGGAGGCGGCGAGGTCCTCCCCCTGCCCCGGTGTCTCCCCGCGCTCAGGCCGGATGTCCAGGTTGATCGCGAGCTCCTCCCCGCCGCCCACGCCGGCGACGACCCGGTCTCGGAGCAGGGAAGAGACCCCGAGCAGCACCCAGTCCACGTAGTCCCGCTCGGCCCGCTTCACCCGGCGCTTGTGCCGCTCCTCCAACCGGCGGATCGCGCCACGGTACGCCTCTTCCGGCCTGCCCCGCTCGTCCAGGAACGGCGCGAGGTCCACATCGAGCTGGTCCTTCAGTCCCTTGCGATAGGCCTCGGCCGCCTCGAGCACCACGTCGGCGGCATCGAGCGCACCCCGAGCTCCCGCCTCGGACAGGCGAACGGCCTCCGCTCCCACGTCGCGGAAGGCGAGCCCCTCGGGGTCCGCCGCAAGGCGCCGGGCCCGGCCGAGGTTCCCCCCAGCCAGGCGGGCGGCCAGGAGGGCGCGGGAGGGATCGGAACCCTCGCCCGCGAGCGTGTCGGCGACGAACTGCTCGGCCAGCGGCTGGAACGTCACCACGTGGCACCGCGAGAGCACGGTCTCCGGAAGTTCGTCCGGCCGGGCGGACAGCAACACGATGACCGCGTCGGCAGGGGGCTCCTCCAACACCTTCAGGAGCGTGTCGGCGGCGGCAGGGTTCAGCCGGTCCGCCTCTCGGATCACGAACACCTTCTTCCCCGGCTCGGGCGCCGTGCGGAAGGCGGGGTGCCACACTTCCGACCGGATCGTGTCCACGTGGATGTCACGCCCCTCCGGCTCGACCAGGAACTCGTTCGGGTGACGATCGGCCAGGGCCAGCCGGCAGTCCCGGCACTCCCCGCACCCGCCACGCGCACACAGCAGGGCCGCGGCGAAGGCCCGCGCCGCCAGCTGCTTCCCGCATCCCTCCGGCCCGGCCAACAGGTAGGCGTGGTGCGGCCGCACGGCGGCCTGGCGCAGGAAGGCCATGGCCCCTTCCTGCCCGGGAACCCGATCCAGGACGACGGGCTCAGTCGCGGTCGCCATCCGATTCCTCCCGTTCCTTCAGCACCCGGCCCAGCGCTTCCTTCACCCGCTCGTGCACGATCTCGGGCGAGGCATTCGCGTCGATCACCATGACCCGCTCGGGGTGCTCCTCCGCGATCTTCAGGTAGGCGTTGGACACCTTGGCATGGAAGTCTCCCGATTCCATCTCGATGCGGTCGGGTTCCTCGAGCGAGCGGAGGAGCCCCGTCTCCGGCTCCAGGTGGAGAAGGAGCACGAGGTCCGGGAACAGGCCCTGGGTCGCCCACACGTTCAGGGTCAACACGTCCTGCTCACCCAGGCCTCGACCCCACCCCTGATAGGCGACGGAAGAGTCGATGTACCGGTCACAGATCACCACCTTGCCCTCGGCCAGGGCCGGTCGGATGACCGAGGCGACGTGTTGCGCCCGTGCGGCAGCGAACAACAGCGCCTCGGTCCTGGGCTCGATGTGTCCCGTGTCGTGGTCGAGCAGGAGGCCGCGGAGGCGCTCCCCGACCTCGGTTCCGCCGGGTTCCCGCGTGACCAGGACTTGATGACCTTGCGACTCCAGCCATTCCTCAGCCAGGCGGATCTGCGTCCCCTTGCCGGCGCCCTCGACCCCCTCGAACACCACGAAGATGCCCCTACTCGGTGGCCGCTTCAGCTTCGGCACCAGCGCGAGGGGCTTCGGACGGCTGACCCGGAAGCGCTTCAGCCCTCGACGGGTGACGTCGGCCGCGATGATCACGCCGGCACCCGCCAGCCACAGAGCGATCCTGGTGCCGCCCAGGTCGATCCGCTGGGTCCCGACGAAGATCTCGTGGTCGGGCCCGACCAGGCCGGCCAGCGCCGGGAACGCCGCCAGCGAGAGGAACAGGCCGAACCGAGACAGGACCGTGAGCGAGCCGAACGTCCGCCCTCGATACTCGTCGGCGATGTTCTCCTGCAACAGCACGTACCCGGAAACCCACGCCGCCCCACAGAAGCATCCGAGGACCACGGTGAAGATCGCCGCGAGCGTGATGTTCGGCATGGCCGCGAGCACCCACAGCGCGACGGCGGCCGCGATCAACGACCACACGAACAGGCGATCCCGCTCGGCGAACTCGACGAGTTTGTTCACCGTGGCCATGCCGATGGCCATCCCGATGCCGAACGAGGTGACGAGCACCCCCCATCCGGTGGCCTCGGCCATGAGCGTCTCCTGGGCGAAGATCGGTCCGATCGCCAGCACGGCGCCCACCGCGCTGAACGCCGCGACGATCCCCACGGTCATCGACGAGGCGAGCGGGCTTGCCCGGAGGAAACGGGCCCCCGCGACGATGTCCGTCCAGACCTTGGCCATGACGAATCTCCCCCCGGACCGGGCGGGCGGCGCAGGGATGGAGATCCCGCTGATCATCAGGGCGGAGAACCCGAACGTGGCGGCATCGAGCCACAGCGCGAGGTACGTGGGACGGACGTTGAAGTAGGGGATCAGCCCGGAGGTCCCGGCCAGGAAGGCGAAGATGGCGCCTCCCAGTGGGAGCGTCCCGTAGGTCGAGACCAACCCGAGCGAGTTGGCGTTGGCCAGCTGGCGCCGTGGCACCAGGTTGGGGAGGCTCGCGTCCCGGGCCGGCGTCCACAAGAGCGACAGGCACTCGATCACGAAGGACACGGCGAAGATCGCCCACAGCTTGCCCAGGAACGGCATCGATGCGTAGAGCGCCCCCCGGGAAAGGTCCGCCGTGATCATGATCCGCTTGCGGTCCACCCGGTCCACCAGGGCCCCGGCCACCGGCCCGAACAGGATGGACGGCAGCATCCTGGCCACCATCACGCCGGCAACGGCGTACGCGCCGCGATTCCCGCCCAGCCTGGCCACGAGCGAGGCCACGGCCACGAACCCCACCCAGTCTCCGAGGGAGGAGACCGTTTGCGCCGCAAGCAGGCGGGGGAACGGCGGCCGAGTCAGGAGATCCTTGAAGCTCGCCGATCGGGTACCGCGAAGCTGCGCTACCTCCTCGGCGAGGCTCGACACTACCCCTCCGCAGCTGACTCGGCCACGGCTCCAACGATAGTGCCGCAGCCCGTGCACTTCGTGGTGCCGTCCTTCTGCTGCACCATGAGCGAGCCGCAGCTCGGACAGGGGTCGGGGACCGGCCGCTGGCCCACCGTGAAGTCGCACTCGGGGTAGCGGTTGCAGCCGTAGAACAGGCTCCCGCGCTTGCCTCGGCGGGCCCGCTTCACCACCAGGTCCCCCTGCCCGCACTTGGGGCACTGCACGCCGGTCTTCTGCTCCTCGCGCTTGATGTACCTGCACTCGGGGTAGCCGGTGCATCCGATGAACGGCCCGAACCGCCCCCACTTCTTGGCCAGCGGCTTCCCGCATTGCGGGCACGTCTCCTCCAGGACCTCGGGCTCCTTCCGCTCCTGCCCGTCGAGGTTCCGGATGTAGCTGCAGTCCGGCCAGTTGCTACAACCGATGAACTTGCCGTACCGGCCCAGCTTGATCACGAGCTGTCCCGGAGTCCTGCCCTCCTGTGGGCACAGCGGACAGGTCTCGTCGAGCACCTCCTCGAACCGCTGGATCTCGCCCTCGTTCTTCTCCAGCAACCGCTCGAACGGGCCGTAGAACTCGTCGAGGACCTGGACCCATCGCAGCCCGCCCTCGGCGATCTCGTCGAGGTCCTCCTCCATCTTGGCCGTGAAGTTCACGTCGACGACGTCGGGGAAGAACTCCTTCAGCAGGTCTGTCACGACCTCGCCGACGTCCTCGGGGAAGAACCGGCGCTCCTCCAGCCGCACGTACCCCCGGTCCTGGAGCGTGGAGATGATCGATGCGTAGGTCGAAGGCCGGCCGATCCCCAATTCCTCGAGGGCCTTCACCAGGGAGGCCTCCGTGAACCGGGGCGGCGGCTGCGTGAAGTGCTGCTCGGGCAGGACCTCGAGGAGTCGCAGGA
Source organism: Actinomycetota bacterium (assembly GCA_044869895.1). Classification (GTDB taxonomy): domain Bacteria; phylum Actinomycetota; class UBA4738; order UBA4738; family HRBIN12; genus AC-69. Next base: position 9,414 of record JBIOXZ010000026.1, read on the forward strand.
CCTGCTCGGCGGTCAGGCGCGGGAGCGCTGACTCGGCGTCCTCGTCGGTCGCGTCGTCTCGCCCCTCGAAGTACACGCGGCGGAACCCGTCGAACGTCAGCGTTTGGCCGGTTGCACGGAGCAGGTACCGGTCGTCGCCCGCCGCGGCCTCGATATCCACCGAGACCTGGTCGAACCGGGCCTCCGCCATCTGGGAGGCCACGGCACGTTGCCAGATCAACCGGTACAGCGCCATCTGGCCCTTGTCCAACGCGCCGGCCACGCGGTCCGGCGTTCGCATGGCCGAGGTTGGCCGGATGGCCTCGTGGGCTTCCTGGGCTCCACGCTGCTTGCTCTTGTACCGTCGCGGCTGCTTCAACGTGTACGCGACGCCGAACTCCGTCCTCACCACCTCGGAGATCTCTCGGAGCGCGGACTCGGCGATGGTGGTGGAGTCGGTTCGCATGTAGGTGATGAGCCCGACCCGGCCCTCGCCGGGGAGGTCGATCCCCTCGTAGAGCTGCTGGGCCAGGCGCATGGTCCGCCTGGCACCGAACCCGAGCTTGCGGGCGGCCTCCTGTTGGAGCGTCGAGGTGGTGAACGGCGGGGCGGGGTTGCGCTTGACCTCCTTCTCCCGGACCTCCCGCACCCGGTACGCCGCCTCCCGCAGGCGGTCGGCGTGGAGGGCGGCATCCGGTTCCGCGGACAGGGTGATGCCCTTCTTGTCCGGCGAGGTCGCCAGCTTTCCCTGGGGGATCTCGATCAGGCGGGCGGCGAAGGGGGCCTCGTCGCCCTCCGGGGTGAGGCGGACGTCCACGCTCCAGTACTCGACGGGGACGAAGGCCGCGATCTCCCGGTCCCGGTCCACGATGAGCCTGAGGGCCACCGACTGCACCCGCCCGGCCGAGAGGCCGGGCCGCACCTTCTTCCACAGGACCGGCGAGAGGCGGTATCCGACCAGCCGGTCCAGGATCCGCCGGGCCTGCTGGGCCTCCACGAGGCGAAGGTCGATTGCCCGCGGGCTCTGGAACGCCTCGAGGATCGCGTCCCGGGTGATCTCGGTGAACGTGACCCGCTTGGCCGCAGCGGGGTCGATCTTCAGGACCTCGGCCACGTGATAGGCGATGGCCTCGCCCTCCCGGTCGAAGTCGGTGGCCAGCACCAACTCGTCGGCCTTCTTGAGGGCGGCCCGAAGCGCCCTGACGTGCTTCTCCGAGTCCTCGGGGACCACGTACTCCGGCTCGAATTCACGCTCGGTATCCACGCCGAGCTTGCTCTTCGGGAGGTCGCGGATGTGCCCGAAGGAGGCCCGGACGGTGTAGTCCGGTCCGAGGTAGCGCTCCAGGGTCTTGGCTTTGGTCGGCGACTCCACGACCACCAGCGTCTTCGTCATAGCAGGAACCATCTCTTCGTCATGAGGGGAGGAGGCACGGCCAACGGGAGAGCCGCCTCCGGGCGCAGGGTACCAGCCTCCAGGCTCCGGCCGGGGATGTTCTGGTTCGGCGACCTCGGCGGGAGGTGGTTCCCTCTCCGGGTCCTTGGAACGCGGTGATACCCTCGCTGCATTCCCGAGCCCTCGGAGTCGGATCGTGCTCGCCCTGTTCGGCGAACTCGTCACGGAAGGGATCGCGACGTACGGCTACGTCGCGATCTTCTTGCTCATGGTGCTCGAATCCGCCTGCGTGCCCATCCCCAGCGAGGTCACGATGTTGTTCGGAGGGGCCCTGGTCAGCGCGCCCTTCCTGGCCCCCGAGCAGCAGCTGGACCTGGTGGCCGTGGCCCTGGTCGGGGCCGTGGCCAACCTGGTCGGGTCCTGGCTGGCGTATTGGGCGGGCTACGCGGGAGGTCGGCCCCTGGTGGACCGGTGGGGCCGATACCTCTTATTGAGGCCCCACGAGATCGACCGGGCCCACGCTTGGTTCGACCGCTACGGGCACGAGGCGGTGTTCTTCGGCCGGCTCCTTCCGGTGGTCCGAACGTTCATCAGCCTCCCGGCCGGGGTTGCCCGGATGAACGTCTGGAAGTTCAGCCTGTACACCCTGCTCGGGTGCCTGCCCTGGACCTTCGGGCTGGCCTTCCTCGGCTACGAGCTGGGAGCACGGTGGGACGAGGTCGAGCGGTTCCTGCGGCCCGTTTCCTGGCTCGTCGCCGTGCTCGTGGTGGCCGGCGTGGGGTGGTGGGTATGGCGCCGGGTCCGCTACCTGCGAACGCACCCCCTGCCGCCAGAGGAGGAGTCCGAAGGACGAGCGAAGGAGCAGCAGCCGGCCTCTCGATGATCCGTCAGGGCGCCAGACCGATCTCGGGCGCCACTGCCTGGAGTCCCTCGATCCCCACCGCCAGGAACTCCTCGAGGGGGAGGCCGATCGAGTCCTCGACCGAGGTGACCTCCTCGCGGTTCACGCCGGGGGCGAAGGCCTTCTCCTTCAGCTTCTTCTTGACCGAGGACACCTTCATCCCCACGGCTTTCTCCGGCCGTACCAGGGCCGCGGCCACGAGCAGCCCGGCCACCGCGTCCGCATGGACCACGGCCTTCGACATGCGGTCGGTTCGGAACTGCTCATGGGCATGGGCCAGGACGCCGTTCACCACCCGCTCGTCCACCCCGGCCTCCCGGAGCCACTCGGCCGCGAGGTAGGCATGCCGATTTGGGTCGTCGTGGGTCTGGTCCTGGTCCAGGTCGTGGAACAGCCCGGTCAGGGCCCACAGGTCCCCGTCCTCCCCGAACCGACGAGCCAGGGCGCGCATCACGCCCTCGACCGAGATCAGGTGACGGACGGTGGTCTCCTTCTCGGCCCTCGTCCTGGACAGCTCGATGGCAGCGGCTCGGTCCATCACGCTTCCTCGAGGGCGAACGGCACGCTCGACAGGATCACCCGGGGCTCGTACAGGAGCAGGCGCTTGACGAACAGCGCAGCCTGATTGTGCAGGGGCCAGTGGCGCCACTTACGGACGACGAACTCGGGGAGGACTACGATCACCAGGGTGTCCGGGTGCGCGGTGAACCGGCGGACCTCCTCCAGGATGGGGCCGGTCAGGTCCCGGAACGGCGCCTCCACGATGTCGAGCGGGAATTGGCAGCCTCGCTCTCCCCATTCCTCCTGCATCCGGTGGGCGGCCTCCGGATCGAGGTCGAAGTACACGGCCCTGGTCTCCGACGCTTCGAGCGAGTCCGCGTAGTTCAGGGCCCGGATGGTCCCGTCGTGCACGCCGGAGACGAACACGAGCGCCACGGTCCGGGTGGGGATGAGCGGCCGGCCGTCGACGCCGACCGGCTGCTCTTCCTTCACGACCACCGGCACGTCAGTGACCACGATGTTGTGTTCGCGGAGGAGGCCGGCCTTCAAGCGCACCAGGGCCCTTCGGCGGATGAGGTAGCCGGGCAGCCCCTCCCGAACGACCTCGGGGATGAACACGTTCACGAAGTCGCTGGGGACTCGGTCGATCCTCCGCACGTACGTTCGCACGGCCTCGAGCAGGTCTCCGCCACGCAAGGGGAGCGGCTCGAGGTCGGGGGCACCCATGGAGAACTCGCGCCACCGGTCGCGGAACTCGGCGGGGATGCCGTCGTTCGAGGGGTACACGACGCGCCACTCGGTCGGGCGGATCGAGCGGATGGCCCCGAGCGCCTCCGCGGTGGCGACGTCCAGGTCCCGAACCAGCAGGACGATGTGGTTCACGCCCACCTCGCCGGCCCGGACCCTGCCTCGCCGGAGCTCCTGCAGCACCGCCTCGTAGTGCCGGTGGATCGACAGGAACATCGTCACGATGAACGGCATTGCCGCGATCACGATCCAGGCCCCGTGGACGAACTTGGTCGCGGTGACGATCACGAGCACTAACCCGGTGGCGGCAGCACCGATCCCGTTGATCGCGATCGAGCGCTTCCAGCCCTTCGCTGCCTCTGGCCCCTTGTGCTTCTCCTTCAGCCAGCGCCGGACCATGCCCGACTGGGACAGCGTGAACGACGTGAACACGCCCACCACGTACAGCTGGATGAGGCGCGTCAGGTTCGCGTCGAACACGTAGATCAGGATGCTGGCCAAGACGGCGAGGACGATGACCCCGTTCGAGAACACGAGCCGGTCCCCCCTGTTGATGAACTGCCTGGGCATGAACCGGTCACGGGCAAGGATGGACGACAGACGGGGGAAGTCCTGGTACGACGTGTTGGCGGCAAGGATCAGAATGGCGGCCGTGAAGAACTGGATGACGTAGAACCCGAAGCCGCCCTGGAACACGGCGTGCGCGATCTGCGCGACAACCGACCGTTCCTCACTTACGGTGACGTGGGCCCGCGTGGCAAGAAAGGAGATGCCCAGGAACATCGTGACGGTCATGACCCCCATGATGGCCAGGGTGTTCGCGGCGTTCCTGGCCTGCGGCCGACGGAACGCCGGGACTCCGTCGGCGATGGCCTCGACCCCCGTCAGCGCGGTCGATCCCGACGCGAACGCCCGGAGGACCACGAACAGGCCTACAGGCCCGGCCGTCTGGGCCAGGCCGGGGATGGGGGTGACGGGCTCGGCTTGGGGGCATCCAGAGAGCAAGCACTGGGCGAACCCGAACGCGAGCATCGCGAAGATCGACAGGACGAACGAGTACGTGGGGACGGCGAAGATGGTTCCGGACTCTCGCACGCCGCGGAGGTTCGCCAGGGTGACGAGCACGACGAACCCGAGCGAGAGAGCCACCTTGTGCTCGACGAGGCCCGGGGCCGCCGACGTGATGGCAACGACGCCCGCGACCACGGAGACCGACACCGTGAGGACGTAGTCGGTGAGCAGTGCGGCGGCGGCGATGAGCCCCGGCAGGGTCCCAAGGTTCTCCTTGCTCACGAGGTAGGAACCCCCGCCCCCCGGATAGGCCCGGACGGTCTGCCGATACGAGGTGATTACCGTCAGGAGCACGAGGGCGATGACCACGGTGATCGGCATAACGAGGTGGGCCGCCGTGGCGCTGGCCGCGAGCAGGACCGCCAGGGCCTCCTCCGTGGCGTAGGCGTTCGACGACAGGGGATCCGAGGAGAACACAGGGAGCGCCAGGAACTTGGGGAGGAGCGTGTGCTCGAGCCGATTGCTGGGCATGGCCCTGCCAACCAGGAGGCGCTTCAGCAAGCCTCCCGACGTCGGCCGCTGTCGGGTCTCCGTAGCCATGACCAGCGATTCTAGTTGGGGCCGTTGGACCGCTCCGCGATCCAACGGTACCCCACCCCCGGTTCGGTCAGGATCAAGGCTGGGGCCGCAGCATGGTCACCGAGCTTGCGCCGCAGGGCGCGAACGTAGACCCGGAGATAGTGGCTCTCCTCACCGTAGCCCCTCCCCCACACCTCGCGCAGCAGCCACTGATGGGTAAGCAGCTTGCCGGGATTCGACACGAACGCCTCGAGCAATGCGTATTCGGTCTTGGTGAGGTGCACCGGCTCGCCGGCGACGGTTACCAGCCGCCGTGCCAGGTCGACCTCGAGCTCCCCGTACCGGAGCACGACCGGCCCCGCGTCCTCTGGCTGCGCCCGACGGAGCTGTGCCCGAAGCCTGGCCAGCACCTCCGCCATCCCGAACGGCTTGGTCACGTAGTCGTCGGCGCCGGCGTCGAGGGCTGCCACCTTGTCGGACTGCCGGTCCCGGACGGACAGGATGATGATCGGCAGCTCGGAGAAGGAACGAATCCGCTGGATCACGTCGGTCCCGTCCACGTCGGGGAGCCCCAGGTCCAGGAACATCAGGTCGGGAGACGCTTCCGCCGCGGCCACCACTGCCTCCTCACCCGTCCCGGCCGTCTGCACCCTGTAGCCGTGCGCCTCCAGGCTGGTTCGCAGGGCCCGGCGGATCTGGGGCTCGTCGTCGACTACCAGGATGGTGGTCATCCCAGGGGCTCCTGCCTCACAGCCTGGGCATCGCTCACCGGCAGCTCGAAGACCACCGCGGCGCCGCCGGAGGGCGACCCCTCGATCCAGATCCTCCCCCCGTGGGCCAGCACCACGGCCCGGGCAATGGCCAGGCCCAGGCCGCTCCCGGACCGTACCTCTCCTGCGTCGCGACGGAAGAAAGGTTCGAAGACCCGCTCCCGCTCCTCGGCCGGGATCCCAGGGCCCTGGTCGGCCACCCGGACCCGCACCGAACGCTGCCACGGCGCGGCCGAGAGCAGGATCTCCCCACCGGGGGGCGTGAACCGAGCCGCATTCTCGAGAAGGTTGGACAGGACCTGGTCGATCTGGACCGGATCGACGGGGACCTCGGGGAGATCCGGTCGCACCACGGTCCGCACGCGCACCCGCGACAGCGCCGGCCTCATCCGGTGCAGCACCGACTCGATCACCTCGTCGAGCGCGGTGGGCTGCTTCGCCGGGACCAGGGCACCGGCCCGCACCCTCGCCAGGTCGAGGATGTTGCCGACCAGGCGGTTCAGCCGGTCCGTTTCCTCCAGCACCGTGCGTAGCAATTCCCGTTGTTGATCCGGCTGGAGGGTCACGTCCGTGTCGAGCAGGCTGGTGACGCCAGCTTTGATCGAGGCGAGGGGAGTACGAAGGTCGTGGGTCACTGAGGAGAACAAAGCTGCGCGAAGCTGGTTGGTTTCCGCGGCGAGGCGGGCCCCCTCGACCTGCCTGTCCAGGACGGTGCGCTCGACCGCCACTGCCACCTGCTTCGCGCACGCTTGGAGGAGGGCTTCGTCGCCTCCGACCAGAGGCCCGCGGTCCGCCCGTCGGACGGCCGTGAGACGCCCGACCGAGGCATCCCCGGCCATCAGCGGCACCTCGAGCGATGGACCTTCCCCGTCTGGGCGCTCCGCCCTCGCGTCCATCAGGAGATCTTCGGCGCGAACTTTGATCTCGCACCGGGACAGCGCAAACGCCTCGAGCAGCGCGTTCGCGAAGTCGTCCAGCACCCGACCTAGGGGATCCCCGGAGAGAAGCTTCGACGCGAAGTAGTTGAGGAGCTTCGCTTCGCGCTCATGGCGCGCGGCCCGGTCCCGTTCGTCAAGCGCTCTGGCCATCAGTGCCCCGACGATGGCAGCAACGAGAAGGAACACGATCAGCGCGACGAGGTCTTCGGCCTTGCTCACCCGGAACGTGTGGCGTGGTGACGTGAAGAAGAAGTTCAGTCCGAGGAACGACAGGACCGATGCAGCCAGGCCGCTCCACAGCCCGCCGATGGCTGCGGCCCCCACCACGGCCACCATGTACAGGGACGCCGCGCTGGCGTCACCGCCGTGGAACAAGAGCCCCAGAAAGGTACCCCCGACCGGGCCCGCCACAGCCACCAACACAGCCCGGATGCGTCTGGCCCCGAGCCGTCGGAGAACGCGATCCATGGCTAAACCGTAGGACTTTTACGCGATCTCTATGCCTCCGGGCCCCACCTTCACGGGTCGCTTACGCGCCCCGGACGAAGCTCACGGGCAGGAGGTGTGGGAGATGGCGACGAATCAGGCCACGACCGAGTCGGTACGTCCGGCCCGTCCTTCGCGCCCGTCTCCCCTCCCCCAGGGCCCCGGGTACGCGCTGAAGCGGGCCGTCCTCGGGCCGGCCCTGCCCACTGCCCGCCTGAAGCACGAGCGTCTGGGCAAGCCGACTGCGCTGGCCGTGTTCGCATCGGACAACCTCTCCTCCTCGGCATATGCGACCGAAGAGATCCTGAAGGTCGCGGTCCCGGCGGTCGGCGGCGCAGCGTTCGCGCTCGTCATGCCGATAACGGTCGCGATCCTGGCCGTGCTTGCGATCCTCCTGTTCTCCTACCGGCAGACCATCAAGGCCTACCCGAGCGCCGGCGGCGCCTACATCGTGACCCGGGACA
>JBIOXZ010000027.1:0-2271 GCA_044869895.1 Actinomycetota bacterium
TCTCGGGCTGGCGATCTGTCGGGATCTCATCAGGTCAAACGGGAGCGAGATTCACGTGGCGAGCAGGCCTGGCGAGGGCACCACCTTCACCGTCTGGCTTCCGGAAGCCAGCCGAGAGGCCGTCACGTCGGGAGCCAGGGAGGAGCGGTCATGAAGCCCCGAATCCTCGTCGTGGACAACGATGCCGACATGGTGGCGCTGCTCCGGCGTCATCTCGAGGGAGAAGGCTGGTCGGTGACGGCCGTGACGGGGGGCGAGGATGCCGTGACCGCGCTGGGGCGCGAGGAATACGCGGTCGTCCTGACCGACCTCGTCATGGAGCCCGTCGACGGCCTGGCCGTGCTGCGGGAGGCGCAGCGGGGCCAGCCTCGGGCGCGCGTCATTCTCATGACGGCGTTCGGGAGCCTCGAGAGCGCGATCGATGCCATGCGTCAGGGCGCGTACGACTACCTGACGAAACCCTTCAAGCTTCCGGAGCTGTCCCTGGTCGTCAAGCGGGCCGTGGAGGACCAGCGCCTCCGGGAGGAGAACCGGCGGCTGCGGGCGGAAGTCGAGCGCCGCTACAGCTTCGACAACATCCTCGGCCGTTCGAAGGCCATGCAGGGCGTGTTCGAGCAGATCCGCGTGGTGGCGGACACCGACGCCCCGGTGTTGCTGCTCGGCGACAGTGGGTCGGGCAAGGAGCTGGTGGCGCGAGCCATCCACTGGCACAGCGGTCGGCGCGAGGGATCGTTCGTCGCCGTCAACTGCGCGGCCATTCCCGAGACGCTGCTGGAATCCGAGCTGTTCGGCCACGAGAAGGGGGCCTTCACCGGCGCCGACCGGAAGCGACGAGGTCTCTTCGTGGAGGCCCAGGGCGGGACCCTGCTTCTCGACGAGATCGCCGAGATGCCCCAGTCCCTCCAGGTCAAACTCCTCCGTGCCCTGCAGGACCGCGTCATCCGGCCCGTCGGAGGCAACGAGGAGATCAAGGTCGACCTCCGTCTCATCAGCGCCACCAACCGCGATCTGCCCGCCTTCGTGCGGCAGGGGAAGTTCCGCGAGGATCTCTACTACCGACTGGCCGTCATCCCGATCCGGATCCCGAGCCTCAAGGAGCGGCCGGAAGACATCCCGCTCCTGGCCGAGCACTTCCTGAAGCGGGCGGCCGCCGGAATGGGCAAGGAGATGGAGGGGTTCGACGAGGAGGCGCTCAAGTGGCTCCACGAGCACAACTGGCCCGGGAACGTCCGTGAGCTGGAGAACGTCGTCGAGCGAGCCGCGACCCTCGCCAAGGGTCCGGTGATCACCCGGGACGACCTCCGGATCGAGTTCACCCCCGGCTCGAGTGGCGAGCCGGGGGTGCGCCCGTCGCTGGCCGAGGTGGAGAGCCAGTACATCCGCCGGATCCTCGATGAGGTCCGGGGCGACAAGCGGGCGGCGGCGCGCATTCTCGGGATCAGTGTGCGAACGCTTCAGCGGATGCAGGCCAACATGGTACGCGTGGGGCCCGGGTTGACGGACCAACAGCCGTGATCTGGCACGAGCCTTGCTCCTATCGGGGATGTGAGCACCTGGTGGTCTGCTCGATCGGGGGCAGTCGTGCGTGAGGCCGACGACCGTCCGCGCCCGGCCGCCCGGGTGCTCGTCGTCGACGACGACGACGAGATGCGTGCGCTCCTGCGGAGAACCCTCGAGTTCGATGGGTACGAGGTGACCGAGCGGGACCGTGGCACGCACGTGCTGGAGACGCTCCGCGGAGCGCCGTTCGACCTGATCATCCTGGACAAGGAGATGCCAGGGCTCACCGGTCTCGACCTCCTGCCGATCCTGCGTCGCGAGTTCCCGCAGGTGCCCGTGGTGCTCGTGACCGCGTTCGGCGGCCGGCAGATCGCATCCAGCGCGCTCCGGCTGGGCGCGGCGAGCTATCTCGAGAAGCCCTTCAGGCTCGGACAGCTGCGCGATGTCATCGACGGACTCATCTCTCCGTCGGCGGACGCGCCACGAGCGAGTTGACGGGCACACCCCGTGCCGCAGGATCTCGTGATGAAAACGGCGAACCTTGCCCGGGACGGTCACGCGATGGAGCTCGACCCGGAGACCCGGGCCGTTTACATCGGCGCGCTCGAGGCCCTCCGCCAGGCCGACGTGGAGTTCCTGATCGGAGGCGCCCACGCCCTCGCCCCGTACACGGGCATCGTCCGGGACACGAAGGACCTGGACGTCTTCCTGCGGAGGCGGGACTGTGAGCGGGCGCTCGCCGTACTGGGCGCGGCCGGCTTCACGACCGAG
>JBIOXZ010000028.1:0-6893 GCA_044869895.1 Actinomycetota bacterium
GGCGGCGGAGGCCCAGGAGACGGCCCTCCGCGCTCAGCTGGCCAGCCTGAAGGAGGCTCAGGCGAACGCCCCTCAGGTGAAGGCCAGGATCGCGGAGCTCAGCAACGAGGTGCCCCCCACGGCGGACCTCCCCGCGCTCATCAGGCTGCTGTCGGCGGCGGCTGACGGGGCGGGCGTGGACTTCTTCACCGTGGCGCCAGGGAATCCCGTGCTCGATCCCTCCGGGGCGTTCTCGACCATCCCGACGTCGATCTCCGTGACCGGCGGCTACTTCGCGCTCGACCAGTTCCTGTTCCGGCTCGAGTCGCTCCCGCGAGCGGCCAAGGTGACCAGCGTCTCGATCACCCCGGGAGGAACCGCGCCACCCGGTTCGACGGTGAGCTCTTTGAGCATGCAGCTGAGCGTGGAGTTCTACACGACCGACACGAGCGCTGGGCCGGGCTCCGCGCCAGGGCCATCCGAAGGAGCCTAGGACCATGGCCCTCTCCCCCCGTGACCGGCGCGCGCTGATGCTGTTCGGCGCCGCGGCGGGTGTCGCGCTGCTTGCCTTCGTCTTCCTGAACGTGCTGCGAGGTGGTGGGGGGGAGGAGGCGGCGCCGCCGCCGGTCACGACCGCCGGCCCGACACCCGCTCCGACCGTTAGCCCCACCCCGACGCCCCGCGAGACGCTGCCGCCGGTGGTCCTGGCCGGGTCCCGTGACCCGTTCTCCATCCCACCGTCCCTGCAGACCGGATCGCCGCCACCACCCGGCGGCAGCGTCAGCCCCCCTCCACCGGGAGGAACGGGCACGGTACCTCCTCCGCCTCCGCCGGGGGGGACCGGGACGCCGCCGACCCCCACCCCGACGACCCCAGGAGGGGGGCAGAGCACCACGATCGGCGGCCACACGGTCGTGCTCCTCGACATCTTCCAGGGTGGCACCAAGGTCCAGGTGGAGGTGGACGGGACCGTGTTCACGGTGTCGGTGGGTGAGACCTTCGACGGGAACTTCAGGCTCGTCTCGATCAGCGGGAGCTGCGCGCGCTTCGTTTTCGGCGACGAAGGGTTCACGCTCTGCACGAGCCCGCGGAAGTAAGGCTCCGGCGGTCCGCGCACGGGGGGAGCGGTCGCCGGTTCGAGGGCGGTCCCGGGAAACCGGGACCGCCCTCCGCACTCACCTATCATGAGGTCCATGTTGCGGCTGCTCACGGCCGGTGAATCGCACGGCAAGGCCCTCGTGGCCGTCCTGGAGGGATTGCCCGCCGGAGTTCCCGTGGCCCCGAAGGAGGTGGCCGGTGAGCTGGCCCGGCGGCGGCACGGACACGGCCGTAGCGGTCGGCAGAAGCTGGAGGGGGACCGGTTCGAGATCCTGTCCGGCGTCCGGCACGGACGCACCCTCGGAAGCCCCATCGCCATCAGGATCGAGAACGCGGAGTGGGAGGAGAAGTACCGCGACCTGATGGCGGTGGAGGGGGAGACCGACCCCGGTGTGAAGCTCACCCGGCCCCGTCCGGGCCATGCCGACCTCGCCGGGGTCATGAAATACGGGTTCGACGACGTGCGGAACGTCCTGGAGCGCGCGAGCGCCAGGGAGACGGCGGCCCGGGTGGCTGCGGGGTGCCCATGCAAGGCGTTCCTGGCCGAGCTCGGCATCCGCGTGCTGTCCCACGTCGTGCGGATCGGGACGGTCGCGGTGCCCGACGGCGCTCCGCCGCCCGGAGCGGAGGACCTGGAGGAGGTGGACGCCTCGCCGGTCCGGTGCTTCGACGAGCAGGCCTCGGCCGCGATGGTGGAGGAGATCGACCGGGTCCGAATGGCAAGGGACACGCTGGGCGGGGTCTTCGAGATCATCGCCTACGGCTGTCCGCCCGGCCTGGGGTCCCACGTCCAGTCCGACCGAAAGCTCGACGCCCGAGTGGCCCTCGCGCTCATGAGCATCCAGTCGGTCAAGGGCGTGGAGGTCGGCGACGGGTTCGCCACCGCCGGGCGCGTTGGCTCGGAGGCCCACGACGAGATCGTCGTGGGCGGCGCCGGCTTGTCCCGAACCTCCACGCGGGCCGGCGGGATCGAGGGCGGCATGAGCACGGGCCAACCCATCCGGGTCCGTGCGGCGATGAAGCCGTTCTCCACCGTCCCCCAGCCCCTGTCCACGGTCGACCTCGCGACCGGGAAGCCGGATGTGGCGATCAGGCAGCGCACGGACGTGTGCGCGGTGCCGGCAGGAGGGGTCGTTGGAGAAGCCGCGATGGCCTTCGTGCTGGCCCAGGCCGTCCTGGAGAAGTTCGGCGGGGACTCGCTCCCCGAGACCCGGCGCAACCTCGAGGGCTACGTCGCGGCCCTGCCATGATCGTGTACCTCGTGGGCATGCCGGGTTCCGGCAAATCGACGGTCGGCCCCGAGCTGGCCGGGCGACTCGGCGTCTCGTTCGTGGAGCTGGACGCCGAGATCGAGCGGGCCGCGGGCAGGTCGGTTCGCGACATCTTCGCTGCAGAGGGTGAGCCCCGCTTCCGCGAGCTCGAGGCGGCAGCCCTCACCGAGGCCGCAACCCGCGACCCCTCCTTGGTCTCGTGTGGAGGGGGCGTCGTCCTGGAGCCGGCCAACCGAGTCACGCTCAGGGCCACGGGCGAAGTGGTGTTCCTGTCGGTGGCCCTGGAGGTCCTGAAGGAACGGGTGTCGCCCTCGGCCGACCGTCCACTGATCCACGCCGAGGCCGACCTCGAGCGGCTGTTCCGGGACCGCGAGCCCTTGTACCGCGAGTTCGCGGCCCACGTCATCGACGCGAGCGCCCCGCCCGACGAGGTTGCTGAGGCCATCGAGAAGGAGCTCACCCGGTGGTCCGCGTGAGCGTGGCCGTCGGCGGCTCGAGCTACGACGTGATCGTCGGGCCGAGCATCCTGGAGGAGGCCGCGACCTGCCTCCCGATGCTCGAGGAAGCCGAGAAGGGTTTCGTGGTGGCCGATCCCAGCGTGGCCGGAGGGTATCTGGAGGTACTCGCCGGTGGTCTCGAGCCCCTGGGGCTGCGGGTGATCCACTTCGGCGTGCCGGCCGGCGAGGAGGCAAAGTCGCTCCAGACGGTGGTGGCCCTCCACCGCCAGCTGGCCAGGCAGCAGGCGCATCGCGACGACGTGGTGATCGCCCTCGGCGGGGGGTCCGTCGGCGACCTGGCGGGGTTCGTGGCCGCCACGTACATGCGGGGGGTGCAGTTCATCCAGGTCCCGACGACGCTGACGGCACAGGTGGACGCCGCCATCGGAGGCAAGACCGGGGTGAACCTTCCCGAGGGGAAGAACCTGGTCGGTGCGTTCCACCAGCCGGTGGCGGTGCTGGCCGACGTAGCCACGCTCGCGACCCTTCCTGAACGAGAGTTCCGCTCCGGCCTGGCCGAGGTGGCCAAGTACGGCTTGGCCCTCGAGCCCTCGCTCCTAGAGCTCCTGGACGATCGCCAGGAGTCGGTCCTGGCTCGGGATCCGGTCCTCATGGAGGAGGTGGTGGCCCGGTGCGTCCGAGCGAAGGCCGGGGTCGTGGCCGCGGACGAGCGCGACCGTGGAGCCAGACTGGTCCTGAACTACGGGCACACGCTCGGCCACGCGCTCGAGCGGCTGGAGGAGTTCTCCGGTCGGTCCCACGGCGAGGCCGTGGCCGTGGGGATGGCATTCGCCGCGCGATTGGCCGAGGCGCTGGGGACGGCACGGCCGGGCCTGTGGGCCCGACACATCCGCACCCTCAGCCCTCTCGGCCTGGAGCCCGACGGGCGGCTCCCGGCGAGCGACCGGATCCTCGACGCCATGCGGATGGACAAGAAGTACCGGGGCGGCATCCGGTTCGTGCTCCTGGAGGGTGTCGGACGTCCCGTCGTGGTGGACGAGGTCCCCGAGGACGTGCTGGTGACGGTCCTGAAGGAGATGGGGGCGGCGGGATGAGCCGACCGGCCGGCGACCGGCGGGCCGGAGGATGAAGGTCCTGTTCCTGTTCGGGCCGAGCCTGGGGACCCTCGGCAGCCGCGACCCGGATCGTTACGGGACCGCGACCCTTCCTCAGATCATGGACGAGGTGGAGAAGCGCGCCACGTCATCGGGACACCAGGCGGAATGGAGGCAGTCCGACCACGAGGGCGACCTGGTGGCGTGGTTGAACGACGCGACGAAGGAAGGCTTCGGCGTCGTCGTCGTGAACCCCGGCGCGCTCACGCACTACTCCTATGCTCTCCGGGATGCCGTGGAGGCTTGCGGCGCAGCGGTCATCGAGGTCCACATGACCAATATCTACGCCCGAGAGGAGTTCCGGCGGCATTCGGTGATCTCGCCCGTGTGCCGAGCCACCATCTGCGGGGCGGGCGCCGGCGGGTATCACCTGGCGATCGAGGCACTGCCGTGGATCACCGGCTGAGGCGCGCCCGGCTCGCCTCCCACCTGGTCGAGCTCGGAGCGGACGGGTTCCTCCTCACCCGGTTGCCCAACGTCCGGTACATGACGGGGTTCACCGGGTCCAACGGCCAGGTGCTCCTGACACCAGACGGCGCGGCCTTCTTCACCGACGGCCGGTACACCGAGCAGGCTCGCCATGAGGTCCTCGACCTGGAGCCGGTCACGTACCTGGACGGGTTCCTCGAGCCGATGGTAGAGGCGGCCCGGCGCCTCGAGGTGGTACGGCTTGGGTTCGAATCCGAAGGGATCACCTTCCGGACCTACGAGGAGCTCCGGGCCGTCGCCAACGGGATCGAGCTCGTCCCGGTAACCGGGGAGGTCGAGCGCCTGCGATGGGTGAAGGACCCGGAGGAGCTCGAGGCCCTGGAGCGAGCCCAGGGTGCGACCGACGAGGCCTTCGATGCGGTGGTGGGAAGGCTCCACGACGGGGTGAGCGAGCGGGAGCTGGCGTTCGAGCTCGAGGCCGAGATGCGCCGGGCCGGGGCGGAGGGTCCGGCGTTCGAAACGATCGTCGCGTTCGGGGAAGACGCGGCCGAGCCGCACCACGAACCGACCGGCCGGACGCTCTCGCGAGGCGACGTGGTGAAGATGGACTTCGGGGGGCTCGTGGACGGGTACCACGCCGACATGACCCGGACCGTGGCGTTCGGCGAGCCGCCCGCGGAGCTCCGTGGCGTCCACGACCTGGTGCGCTCGGCCCAGCAGGCGGGCATCGACGCGGTTCGGATGGGGGCCACCGGAGCCGAGGTCGATGCCGCGGCCCGGGATGTGATCGAGGGCGCCGGCCTCGGGGAGCACTTCACCCACGGGCTCGGCCACGGCGTGGGGCTCGAGATCCACGAGGGGCCTCGCCTTCGACGGGGGAGCGAGGACGTGCTCCCGGCGGGCGCCGTGGTGACCGTGGAACCGGGCGTCTACCTCCCGGGAGTGGGCGGGATTCGCATCGAGGACATGGTCTTGGTGATGGAGGACGGTCGCCGGGCGCTCCCCCGGGCACACAAGGACCTCGTTCCGGCGTGATGCGACGTCCCGGGCACCCATAGACTGGGTCGGCCGGATCCGATCCCGGCCCACCACCCGAGGAGCGACGTGAGCGTTTCCACCAACGACCTGAAGAACGGGATGACGCTCGAGCTCGACGGCACCCTGTTCCAGGTGATCGAGTTCCAGCACGTGAAGCCGGGCAAGGGCGGGGCTTTCGTCCGAACCAAGCTCCGGAACGTGAGGACCGGCGCGGTGGTGGAGCGGACGTTCAACGCCGGTGTCAAGGTCGGCCTGGCAATCGTGGATCGACGCGAGATGCAGTTCCTGTATCGCGACGGCGATGGCTTCGTGTTCATGGATACCGAGTCCTACGAGCAGGTGAACGTCCCCGCCGGCATCGTGGCAGATATGGCGCGGTACGTGTCCGAGGGCGCCATGGCCACGGTGGCCCTGCACCAGGGAAACCCCATCTCCGTCGAGCTCCCCGCCTCGGCGGCGCTGAAGGTGACCCAGACGCAAGCCGCCGTCCGGGGAGACACGCGAACAAACGTGATGAAGCCTGCCACGCTGGAGACCGGGTACGTGGTGCAGGTGCCGCTGTTCATCGAGGAGGGCGAGCGGATCAAGGTCGACACGCGCACGGGGAACTACATCGAGCGGGTGAGGTGAGGGCCATGGCCTCCCGCAGGCAGGCCCGGCGCCAGGCCCTCGACATCCTCTACCAGGCGGACGTGACCGGCTCGGATCCCCACCTCGTCCTGGAGGCTTGGGAGTGGGTCGGCAGACCGGTCGACCCATTCGCCAGGGAGCTCGTGGAGGGCGTTGCGGCGCACCGGGCCGAGATCGATGGGCACCTGGAGCGCCTGGCCGAGGACTGGACGGTCGACCGGATGGCCTCACTCGACCGCTCGATCCTTCGGATCGCGTGCTTCGAGCTCCTGTACCGGCCGGACACGCCGCCCGGCGCGGCCATCGACGAGGCGGTGCAGGCGGCGAAGGAGCTGTCGACGGAGGACTCCAACCGGTTCGTGAACGGCATCCTCGGCCGATTCGTGCGGGAGCGTACGGGTGTGCTCGACGCCCCTCCGTCCGACCCGGGCTAGCTTCGAGCCTAACCCGAAGGCCATCATAAGCCAATCTCGCTACGCCCCCTGGGCGCCGGGTACCTCTGCCGCCTTGACGAAGACGTCCTGGGTGAGCTCCTCCGCCTCGTGTCGGTCCCGGGTGACCAGCCACAGGGCGCCGAACAACCCGGTGCGGTGCTCGGCGAAGAAGTCGTCGAAGTCGGAGCCCGAGGTGGGTGGAGCGGTCTGGGGGGTCGGTTTGAAGCTGCACGTCCCTCTTCATACCGCGTCATGAACACGCGGGGCGGGCGCGGCGTTTACGCCGAGCGGGGTGCTATGTCGAAGGGTCTTCGGTTCGAGCCTCCGGGGCGGCCTCGGCCTTGGGCGCGGAGGCACCGGCCTCGTCCGTGTTGGTCGAGCCTTCCTTGATGCCCTTCTTGA
>JBIOXZ010000029.1:0-10416 GCA_044869895.1 Actinomycetota bacterium
GACTCGCGCCTGCGCCGAAGCAACGCGAATCCAACGGCAACCTGCGTCGCTGCGCCCGTCACGAGCAGAGCCGAGGGACCAGACGGCGTCACGACGACCTTGGCGAGGAAGGCGCCGAGGCCCTGAAGCAGGAGCGATGCGATGGCCAGCCACAGCCAACCTCCCTCGGTTGGGTCGCGTTGGGGCTGGTAGCCGAGCAGCACCACGGCGAGGACCGCGGTGGCGACTCCGAGCGCCGCCGTGAGCGTCAGCCGCTCATCGAGGATCGTTGCGGCCAGCACCGCGGTCAGGGCCGGCGACAGCCCGGTGATCGGTGAGACGCGACCGACGGGGCCACGCCTGATCGCCTCCGTCGTGACGCCGAAGGTGACGGCCATCATGGCCGAGAGGCCGAGGGCCGGCGGGAAGGCAGAGGCCGGAGGCGGATCGAACAAGAGCGTGGGCAGGTAGATGGGAAGCGAGATGACGGCGGTGACCGCGTAGAGCTGCGGTGTCGACAGCGTCCCCAGCGCTGCCTTCGACAGCGCTCGCTGCACGGACCACACCGCCAGTGCAACCAGGGAAAGCACCAACCAGGCCGGCATCGAGCCCAAGTATGGAAGTACCGGTGGGGAAGCCCAGAGGCCACCGAACTTCAGAACGCTGGGAGCTGCACGAGGCCGGGCGGCCCTGGACAAGGTGGCCCTCGGTCTGCTGGACGGCCATGTCCGTGTGCCTGATCGGCGGGCACGGAGGACCGACCGACCCCGATGAGCAGGCCCAGGAACTGATGGGAGCCGTGGACCGGATGATCTCTCGTTCGCCACCGCCAGCGAGAGTTGGGGTTGACGGATCTCCATAGCGAGATGGAAACGGTAGGAGCCGAAGGTTGGAGCGGTCTCCGGCTCGGGGCGTCTAGGCGGCCGGGCTCCGCGTCAAGACCCGATCGCGTCGATCGAGCATGATTCGGGCCTTCGAAGGACGCGGCCTGCGAAGAGTCCCGCCGAGGAGAGGTCAGGGCAGTCAGCGCACCGGGCGCAGACCATCCAGCACAACCATCACGAGCCGATGAATCCCCGGCTTCGAACGTAGCTTCCCGGCTCCAGCGAGGGCGGTGATGCAATAGCCGGCGAGCTCGTCCGGCGGTACGTCGTCCCGGACATCGCCCGCCTTCGCCGCCGCTCCCACCAAATCTCGGATCATCTCGTGGACCTGTCGCTGAGCTCGTCCGATCCGTTCGTCTCGATGCAACAGCTCGGCGAATCCCGCGTCCTGGTGCCCGCGGGAATGACGGGAGAGGAGGGCGTAGGCCTCGAGCACCGCCTCGAGTCGCCTCCCGGGATCGGCTGGCTGGTCGCGGACCTCCGCCAAGTAGGCGAGGTGGGTAGCGATTTGACGATCGTGCCATGCAACCAGGATCGCTTCGACGTCGGGAAAGTACTTGTACAGGGTCGCCCGGCCGATCCCCGTCTCCTCGGCGATCTGCGACATCGTCACCGCCAGCAACCCGTGTTCCGCCGCGAGAGCCGCCGCGGTATCCAGGATCGCGTCGCGCACCTCGCGGCGGTGGGCTTCGACCGTTTCGGTCCACAGCTTGGGCACGGGCTGAGTATACGGCGCGATTACGGTGGAGACGGTGTGATTTGACAGAGACAGAGTGTCTCGATACCTTGGGTGGAATCCGGCTACGAGCCGGCCACCCAGACAGGAGCCCAACGTGGCCGACCCACCCCGCTCCCCCGAGACCGCCGCTGGTGCCGGCCCGGGTCCTGACCGTGGCACGCCGGGCGGGTCGCGACGGTGGGTAATCGTGCTTGGGATCGTGATCGCAGTCGCCCTGTTGGGCCTGCTCGTCTTCCTCCATGTCACCGGGACTATCGGTCCCGGTCTCCATCAGTAGGTGAGTGAACGGTGACGGAGGACACCCGCCAGACGCACCGACCGATCGCTCCCGACAACGGCGGCGCGGTGGTCACGGTCCGGTCGCTCACGAAGCGCTTCGGTGAGCTCATCGCCGTCGACGATCTCTCGTTCACCCTTCGGCCCGGAACGGTCACAGGGTTCCTCGGCCCGAACGGCGCAGGGAAGACGACCACCTTGCGGCTGCTCCTCGGCCTTGCCGAGCCAACCGCGGGCGAGGCGCTGGTGTTCGGCAGACGCTACCGCGACCTCGACGACCCACCGCACCGGGTCGGTGCCGTGCTCGAGTCGAACGACTTCCATCCCGGACGATCCGGGCGAGACCACCTGCGGGCCCTCGCGCTGGCGGCGGAGATCCCGCCCGGCCGCGTAGACGCGGTGCTGGAGATCGTCGAGCTCGATACGGCCGCTGGACGACGGGTCAGGACGTACTCGCTGGGCATGCGGCAGCGGTTGGGGCTGGCGACGGCGCTCCTAGGCGACCCCGAGGTCCTCGTCCTCGACGAGCCGGCCAACGGCCTCGATCCCGCGGGCGTCCGCTGGCTGCGGCGCTTCCTGCGTCGGTACGCCGAGCAAGGTCGCACGGTCCTCGTCTCCAGCCACATCCTCGCCGAGGCCGCACAGACTGTCGATGAGGTCGTGATCATCGACCGCGGCCACCTCGTCGCGAAGGGGACGCTCGAGGAGCTGACCGGGGACGGACGGACGCTCGAGGACGTCTTTCTCTCACTGACGGGAGCGCCCGCATGAGGGCGCTGCTTCGATCCGAGCTGCTGAAGCAACGCACGACCCGTACGACCCTCGGCCTGTTCGCCGCCCTGATGGCGCTCGTCCTGCTCGCGGTGCTCCTGCACGCCTTCGGGCTGCGGGCCGAGAGCCTCCGCGACCCGCACGTGCAGCTGATGGTGCTCGGCCGGGGCGAGTTCCTCGGCGTGCTCTTCGCGGCCCTGCTCGGCGCCATCTCGGTCACGGCCGAGATCCGCCACGGGACGATCCGGCCGACCTTCCTGTTCAGCCCGGAGCGGGTTCGCGTGATCTGGGCCAAGATCGCGGTCGGCGCGGCGATCGGGGCAGGGTTCGGACTCGCGGCGGGTGCCATCGCCGTCGCGGCGGGCACGGCCGCGCTACGGGCGCGAGGGATCGACGTTCTGCTCGACGGGGGCGACGACGCGCTCCTCGTCGTGGGGGCCGCGGCCGGTGCGGCCCTGTGGGCGGGGATCGGCGTCGGGATCGGCGCCGTCGTCCGCAACCAGGTCCCGACGCTGATCGGCATCTGCGCGTGGTTGCTGTTCGTCGAAGGGCTGCTGGCGGGCGACGTCGGCGGTCTCGGCGATGTCGGACGGCTCCTGCCGGGCTCGGCAGCCGCGGCGATCAGCGGCCAGGACCCGGGCACGCTGCTCGCACCCGCGGTCGGACTGGCGGTGCTAGCCGCGTATGCGGTGGGGGTAGCAGTGGCCGGCTCTCTCGCCACCGCCCGCCGAGATGTCGCGTAACGGCATGTCCTCGCCCCCGCTCCACGACGGCTCGGACGAAAGCGCCGAGGCGACCCATCGGAAGGGCGCTCGACGTGGGGGCGGACCGTCCAGCGTCCGGTTCACCGTGACCGTCGCGAACCGCTACACGGTCGACACCGATCTTGTGACCGGGAGGCAGATCAAGGAGACGGCCGGCGTTCCCCCGGGTTTCGCCCTGTACCGCCGGACGCCCGCCGGGAACGAGCCGATCGCCGACGATGCACAGATCGAGCTCCACAACGGGGACCACTTCTTCGCGCGGCCGTCCCCGGTCGCTCCATGACCGCCCGAGCTCGTGCGTTCGTGGTGCTGGTCCGAGCGGCCGCGGCGGTCGCCGTCGCGCGGCACGCTGCCGGCCCGATGGGCCGAAGGGTTCCCGGCGGGATCGTGATCCGCCACGCCGGGCTCTACGACGCGCTCGCCCACCGGCTCCTGCTCGCTTCGCTGTTCCGTCACATTGCCGCCGACATCGCCGACGAGGCCCCGGCCGCCGCCCGGGTGCTCGAGATCGGCTGCGGTCCCGGTCGCCTGTCGATCATTCTGACTCGCGAGCACGGGCTCGAAGTGACTGGTGTTGACCTCGACCCGGCGATGATCGAGCGCGCCCGGGCCAACGCCGACCGCGCCCGGAAAGCAGGCCGTCGTGTGCCGGTGTTCGTCGTCGGCGACGTGGCCTCGCTCTCGTTCGCGGACGCATCGGTCGATCTGGTCGTGAGCACGCTCTCGATGCATCACTGGTCCGATCCAACGAGCGGACTCGCCGAGATCGGCCGCGTGCTACGGCCGGGCGGTCGGGCGCTCGTCTGGGACTTTCGGCCGGGAGTCGTGCCATTCCACGCACACGTCCCCGATCCCGCTAGGCACGTAGGTGGTGGCTCGCCTCTACGGGTGGCGAACGTGACCCCCTGGCGATGGCCATGGAGGTTCACGCTCACCGAACGGACCGAGCTTGTCCGCGCCGATGTCGCGGACGTGCGCGGAGGACCCTAGATCGACGCGATCCTCGCGGTGGCCGGCTGGGACGATGAACGCCACGTCGACACGTGAGGTGCTCGATACCACCGTCCTCGCGATCGGGACTGTGCTCGCGGCGGTCGGCGTCGGGGGACTGATCGGCGATGAGATCAAAGCATCGCGAGCAGAGGGACGACGACTCGGGTCTGATCTCGGATGGACCCTTCTCTGGGCGGCCGGCCTGGGCGCGCTCTTCGTCGCCGCCTGGGCAGCACGAGGCTGGTGACGGGCACGCTCACCGGGCCCCCTTCGGCATGGAGCCCGGCGTCGACGTTGGGAGCCGCACCCGCACGACGAGCCCCCCATCTTCCTTGGGAGAGGCGCGGACATCGCCACCGTGCGCGTGCGCGACGGCACGCACGATCGACAGCCCGAGCCCGACGCCTCTGGCGCTCGAGGTCGTGGCCAGACCGTCGGCGTCGGGCAGGCGGCGAAACGGCTCGAACGGGTTCGGCATCTCGTAGGCCGGGACCGGCCGTCCGGAGTTCGCGACGGTCAGGCACGCGTTCCCGGCGTCCATGCCGGTGGCGACCATGACGCGTCCACCCTGCGGCACGTTGTAGCGGATCGCATTGTCGAGGAGGTTGTGCGCCAGCCGCTCGAGCAGCAACGGGTCGCCGGCTACCGAGGCTGGGCGGAGGTCGGCCTGGATCTCGACGCCCTCGGTTCGCGCTGCGGCTTCGGACCCGGTGATGACGTGTCGCACGACCTCGGCGAGATCGACGGGGACGGGGTCGGCGAGGCGCTGATCGCTCCGAGCGAGCGTGAGAAGGCCGTCGATGAGCCGTTCGTGCCGAGCGTTGACGGCGAGCAGTGTGGCGCCCAGCTGGCGGAGGGACTCGCTTGCTCGAGGATCGTCGAGCGCGACCTCGAGCAGCGTGCGGTTGATGGTCAGGGGCATCCGCAGCTCGTGGGGCGCGTTCGCGACGAACCGTCGCTGGCCGTCGAAGGCTCGGTCCAGCCGTTCGAGCATGGCGTCGAAGGTGTCGGCGAGGTCCTTGATCTCATCGGGTGGTCCCTCGAGTGCGATCCGCTCGTGAAGGCTCGGGTCGGCCACCCGGCGAGCTGTTGCGGTGATCTCCTGCAGCGGGCGGAGCGCACGCCCCGCGAGGAGCCATCCGGACGCGCCGGCGAGGAGGACGATCACGCCGAGCGCGATGAGCGAGGCGACGAGCACGGTGTCCAGAGTGTCGTCTCGATCCTGCTCGAACTGGGCCCGCAGCTCCTCCTGGAGGTCATGGGCGGCCTGGGTCGAATTGGTTCGGTGGAGATCGCGTCCGGGAGGTGTTCGGAGATGCCGAGTCGCGCCGTCAGCTGGCGGTCCAGGGCCTGTCCCACGACGAGGTACATGACCGCGACCAGCACCGCTCCCGCCAGGAAGAAGGCCCCCGCGTAAAACAAGCTGAGCCGGACGCGGATCGTTGAACGCCACGGGCCGCGTTTACCGTTCATGCGATCAGGTAGCCGACGCCGGGAACGGTCTGGATGATCGGCGGGTCTCCGAGCTTGCGGCGCAGCATCATGATCGTGAACCGAACGGCGCCGGTGAACGGGTTGGCGTGCTCGTCCCACGCTTTCTCCAAGAGCTGCTCGGCTGAAACCACGCCGCCCTCCGCCCGAAGGAGCTCGGCCAGCACGGCGAACTCCTTCCGCGACAGGGCCACAGGATGTCCATCTCGAGTCACCGTGCGCCGATGCTGATCCAGCTGGATGCCGGCCCGCTCCAGTGCCGGCGGGGCCGCGGGTCGGGTTCGCCTGCCCAGCGCGTGGATCCGCGCCACCAACTCCGCGAAGGCGAAAGGTTTCGTGAGGTAGTCATCGGCCCCAAGTCCGAGCCCATCCACACGCTCGCCGACAGCCGTCGCGGCGGTGAGCATCAGGATCCTGGTGTCCAGGTCCGAGGCAACAACCGAGGCTGGGCAACTGGACCGGCCTGGCGGCATCGTGATCGTGGTCGGGTTGCTCGTCCTCTCCACCGACCGTTCCCTGCGCGAGCTCAAGGCGAAGCGGTGGAAGGACCTCCAGCGTCTGAACTACACACTGTTCGCGCTGGTCCTCGTCCATGCGCTGTTCTATGGCGCCCTTCGGCGTCCGGCCTCTCCGTTCACCATCGTCCTGATCGTCACGGTTGTCGCGGTCCTCGTCAGTCAGGCACTCGGGATACGGCTTTGGAAGCGCAGGCACGCTCGGCCGACAATCAACTCCAACACGAACATAGCGGTTGGTCCATGAGCGCGATGCTCAGTCCATGGGCCGGCGACGAGCCACTTCATCGTGACCAGCGCCGCATTCCGCGCGGCTCGCGTCCTTTCTGTCGACAGTCCAGTCGGCGAACCGCATTAGATTCGAAGGGTCCACGGCTGCTCAAGCCGGCCCGAGCCCCGATCGAAAGACGGACCGGCCCCCGTCGCCGGGGGCCGGTCCGTACCTCATGTGCGTGCGAGCTCTACTCCCCCGTGTACCGGAAGATGTAGAGGCCGAAATCGCGGTCGCTCGCCGGGATGAGCGGCGCGCCCTGGCTCGTGCCCAGACGGATCGGCTCGATGCCCCAGAAGTCGTTTCCGCCCTGGTCGATGAAGTGGCCGACCTCCTGCATTCCGTTCTTCCCAAACTTCACCACACGGAACCCGGCGTCGTAGTAGGAGATGTAGGCCAGATTCACGGTGGCCCTGGGATCGGTCTGGACCTCGTGGACCGTGAGGTTCCCGAACCCGGTTCGGAAGGCCGGGTCGAGCCCCTCCGGCACCGCGTAGGCGTCGATCTCCTGGAGCGTGTTCGCGTTCAGGAGGTGGACGTAGCCCCACCCGTCGAACACGCCGCCTTGCGCGAAGATGCGCTCGCCGAGCGTGCCTTTGGCAGGCATGTCGAGCGTATCGCCGCCGGTGTAGGCCGGCGCGTCGCCGAACAGCTGATGCATGGCCAGGTGGCCGATGCAACCGGCCGAGGCCTGCCCGAGCACCGGGCTGCCCTGGCCTCCGCAGAAGAAGCTGTTCGGCAGGAGGCCGTTGCGGCTGCCCCCATCGCTCTGGCCGATGAACACCATCTTGTAGCTGCGAGCTCGCCGGTCTCGATCTTCTTGGAGAAGAAGCAGATCCCGCGACTGAACACGATCGCGTCGGCGCCGGTCTGCGCCTTCGTGTAGCTGGCCAGCACCTCGTCGCGGTCGCTCGTGCCGTTGCCGTCGACGTCCTCCTCACAGCCGGAGCCGCCCCAGACCGTCGTGCCGGAGAAGCCCGAAGGGAACTGGGTCGACAGCGGGACCGAGAAACCGAACTCGCCGCACGGCGTCGCGCCAGCGTTCGGGCCCGTCTCGATGCGGCAGTTCGTCCGGGTCGGCGAGAAGTCCTCGTCCGTCCCCAGGAAGAACTGGTTGTTCGAGCTCCACCAGGCCTGGTGCCCGTTCCCCTCGGGGATGTCGAACCCCGTGAGTGGGTCGGGCGTCGGGTAGTCCGAGTCGTTGATGAACACCGGCGCGGCGGGGTCCGTCACATCCAGGATCACCCAGCCTGCATCCCAGTACGAGATGAGCGCCCGCCAACTGCTGCCGATCTGCTTCACCTGGAAATCGTGGTTGAACACCGTGTCGCCGTTGGCGAGCGGCGACTGCGCGGCCGGCCAGTTGTTGAAGCCCGTCTCCGAGACCATCACCGGAGCCGCCGGGTTGGTGACCTCCAGGATGTCGACGTCGTCAACCTCCTGGTTGTCGGCCATCATCACGTAAGCCCTTCCGGTCGCCGGCGGGTTCGCCCCCGGGACATACCAGGCGAAGGCGCTGTGCACGGAGTTACACCGTTGATGTTCGGCGAGATCGCCGGAGTCGAGTCGCCCACGCCGCCCGCGAACTTCACAGGGGCTAGGGGGTTGGTGACGTTCCACAACGACACGCCGCCCTCGAAGGGCTGACTCGAGTCGCAACCCTCGTTGTTATGTACGAGCAGGTCGCCCGTGAAGGACGGCGTCGACATGTGGATCACGTGGACGCCCTCCCCGACGTACGAGTTCGCGTGCGCGGGGATGAAGCCCACCTTCGTCGGGCTGGCAGGATTGGAGATGTCGACGATGTGTACGCCGGTTCCCTGTGCTCCCGGCCGGCCCGCGCACTCGGGGTTGAACGCCCCGAGGTACGCGTAGTTCCCGAACGCTCCGACATCGCTGATGCCGCCGGCGACGTTGGTGAGCCTGACCTTGCCGACCAGCTGAACGTTCGCACTCGAGGCCGGCAGGTGACCGCCCGGCCCGCCGTGTTGATCGAGTGCCTCGGCGGCCTCGATGGGGCTATCGACCACACGCTCGTCGGTATCTCGGGGCGGATCGGGCGCCCCGGACGCGCTCGCGCTCGGTAACGCCAGGAGCAGCACGACGAACGCCACAAAGCTTACAGGGGTTCGGCGCAACGACAACACCTCCTCGGGGGCAAGATGTGTGTTCGATTACGGCGCCGCCTGAACTGAACCTATTCCCGGGCCCGACCCGCGGTCAAATCGATGAGCGACTGCTGCCTCGCTTCGAGTGGGGATGCCCGCATCAATGCCTGGAACATCAACCGAGAACTTGAGTCTGAGAGACTCAGGTCTTGGGTCCCCATGGAAGTCCGGACGCGAAGGCATCGAACTCAGAGGGCCGTGTGGGCCCATCAGGCACCCGACCCGCGATGGCCAGATGGGCAGGTGAACCACGTCATCAGATCAGGCTCGGTGATTCCATTCCTCACAGCCTCGGCGGCCCGCTCGAAGCATGGCGCCGGTTCGTCCATCGACCCCATAGGGGCCTCGGTCACTAGCACGTCGCCCGAGCCAGTCGCCTCGGTGAGCTGGAGGTCAGATTGTCCATCCGACCGAATAGATCGAGGTCCCGGCGGATGACGACGATGCCGGCGTGGCTCCGGCGGGCACTCCCGGGACGACGATCGGTGAACCGGCGAACCGCTCCCATCTAGTGCGATCACGGCGCGGAGATCGGTCTTACGAGCCGCGTTGTTCGGCCCTGTTCATCTCGCGAGTGGTGCGCTCGAGGCACTCGTTGCAGATGCAGACCCTGGTCCGCGCACCATCTGATCGACCTCGGCTCGGGTCTTCCCGCAGAATGAGCAGCGCCCGCCGCCCTCGAACGGATGGCGGTAGCCACGCGGATGGACTCACACACCGAAAGCTAGCCCGACTCGACAGGGGCCCAGGCTCCACCTGGTAAGAGTCTGGCTGATCAGTCCCGGAGATCTACATCAGCTGAAATCATGTTCTCGGCTGCCGTCGACACCTTGGCCCGAGTCAGTCAGGATCAAATGGGGCGCTGTTGGATGCCTCGCGTAGCCTCTTCCTCATCTGGAGCCGCCCAAAGAGCCTGTGGCGGTCTACTGCCCGTCGGCACTCAATCGAGCAGTAGCTCCTTCGCAGAAAGTCCGCCAACGACTCCACCTTGCCGCGATCGTCTATCTTCCGCACCAAGGGCCGCCCGCAGCCTGGCCGAGCACATGTGGGACCATCAACCGAGTCATTCATATCGAGTAACCGTCTGTAGTAGACCGTCCTCTGTGTTTTCCGTCAATGCGTTCAACGCAAAGGCTGCGCTTGCTCATGAGGTGTGAGCGCACCCGAGCCTGGTCCGCCAGGGCCGGAAGCTCCACCCTGACGAGGCCACCGCCGTCGCACGGGTGGGCCGAGACTCGGTAGCTGTGTGCCTGGGCCAACCCTATGATCCTTGAAGGACCAGATGTCGTTTACGGGCGGAAAGGAAACTCCAACTTGGAATCGGGTCGCCCTCAGCCCGCGTTGGCGAAGGGATCGACATCCAGTTCCCATCACGCGACCCGACCCCACTCGCGAACGCACACCCATAGCACCTGACCAGACCTTCTATGTTGTCAACCGGCCAGCTCAACGCCCTTCGCATCGGCCAAGAGGTGACGGTAGACCACGTTGGAAAGCTGTCGTTTCAGGCAGCGCATGGCCTCCTTGTGGGACTTCCCCGTCTCCCGCTGCCGGGCCATGTAGGC
>JBIOXZ010000030.1:0-4142 GCA_044869895.1 Actinomycetota bacterium
TGGGGAGTCGGCCGGGCGGCCGCGGGCGAGAGCTCGAGGAAAGTCCGGACTCCGAAGGGCAGGGTGCTGGGTAACGCCCAGGCGGGGCGACCCGCGGAAAGCGCAACAGAGAGCAGACCGCCCCCGCGAGGGGGTAAGGGTGAAACGGTGAGGTAAGAGCTCACCAGCGGGCCGGGTGACCGGCCCGGCTCGGCAAGCCCCACCCGGAGCAAGGCCAAGCAGGGAGCGTTCGAGGGTGGCCCGCCCGAGCTCCCGGGTAGGCCGCACGAGGGGCGTTCGTCGTACGGGAGCGCCCCCGGGGTCCCGCCCCAGGCGGGACTCAGAGGGATGGCCGCCGCCGGCCCGAGAGGGCCGGAACAGGATCCGGCTTACAGGCCGGCTCCCCCTTCTCCGACCAGGTGCGGGATGCCGCCCGTGTCAGGCTGTGCGCGCAGCGTCGAGTGCTCTACGGAGCTGTTTTCCAGCGTGGTACGAGCTCCGCACGAGCGGCCCGGCCTCGACGTGGCTGATGCCGAGCGACTCGCCGGTCCGCTTGTGCTCGGCGAACTCCTCGGGCCTCACCCACCGGTCCACCGGCAGGTGGAGCCTTGTGGGCTGCAGGTACTGGCCCATGGTCACGATGTCGCAGCCCGCCTCGGCCAGGTCGTGCAGCGCGTCCGGCACCTCCTCCGGCCGCTCGCCCATCCCAAGGATGAGGTTCGACTTCGTCACCTGGCCCGGCCGGGATCGCTTGGCCATCCGGAGCACATCCAGCGAACGCTCGTAGCCGAACGCAGGACGGATCCGCTCGTGCAGACGCCGCACCGTCTCCAGATTGTGGGCGAAGACATCGGGCTCGGAGCCGATCACGGTGGTGATGTCGCGCTCGCCTCCCTTGAAGTCGGCGGGAAGCACCTCCACGCCACAACCTGGTACGGCTTCGCGCACCGCGCGAACGCACGAGGCCCAGATCCGGGCGCCCCCGTCGGGCAGGTCGTCGCGGGCCACTCCGGTCAGGACGACGTACTTGAGGCCCATGGCCAGGACGGCTTGCCCGATCCGGGCCGGCTCGCCCTCATCCACCGCGTCCGGCTTCGCCGTCATCACGTCGCAGAAGCCGCATCGCCTCGTGCACCGTTCTCCAAGGATCAGGAACGTGGCCTCCCGGTCCTCCCAGCACTCGAAGATGTTCGGGCACCCGGCTTCCTCGCACACGGTGTGCAGTGACAAGTCGCGCATGATGCGCTTCAGGTCCAGGTAGTTGGGGCCGGTCCGCGCCTTGACCTTCAGCCACTCGGGACGATGGGGCAAGGGCAGTGCCGTCTGGGCGCACCCCACGGATCTGGCCAGGTGCGTTTGGTCCAGGGGCGCCGCTGCGGCCACCGGAGGATCGGACGAACGTGCGACGAGCGGGAGGTAGAGGCGCCGCTGGTGCGGATTGTGATCGCGACCGGTCACCAGGCCAGTCTAGCCCGCGGTCGCCGCATCGAGGGGTGGCGCCGATCCCGCGTCCCCGAGCTTGCCGTCGCCGTACGGCTGCACCGAGGGCAGGAACACGCGGAAGGAGGCGCCGCCACCCTCACGTTCCTCCACCCATGCCTTCCCGCCGTGCAACTCGGCGAACATCGACACGAGCGAGAGGCCGATGCCGGTGCCGGGGGAGAAGGGCGAGGCCGTCGGTCCCTGGCGGAACGGCTCGAAGATGGCCTTCTGGAGGTGGCGGGGGACTCCGGCCCCGTCGTCCTCCACAATCAGGAGCACGCCGCCGTCCTCGTTTCGGACCTGGACCCAGACGCTCACGTTGGGAGGCGTGTGCCGGATCGCGTTCGACAGGAGGTTCTCGACGATCCGCTCGACCTTCGGCGCGTCGGCCTGCACGGTGACCGATGTCTCGTCCACTCGGACGGTTCGAGTGGCCGGCACGTCGAAGTTCTCCACCGTACGCCGGACGAGCGCCCCCAGGTCGATGGCGTGGTACTGCGGTGTCATGATCCCCCGGCTCAGGCGGTCGATGTCCAGCAGGTCCCGGAGGAGACGGTCGAGCTTGCGCGCGTTCGCCGCGAGACGGTCGAGGAGGTCGCGACGCTCGGCCTCGGGGAAGTCCTGGTGCTCCAGGGTCACCGCGACCCCAAGGATCGAGGTCAGGGGACTGCGCAGCTCGTGGGAGACGGCCTCGAGGAACGTGTTCTTCATCTCGTCCAGGTTCCGCATGTGTTCGCCCGCCTCGCGCTCGCGTTGTTCGCTCTCGCGGAGGGCCTCCTCCGCCAGCTTGCGCTCGGTGACGTCGAACATGACGCCCTGGGAGACCAGCGTGCGCCCGTCCTCGCTCCGAACGATGGTGGCCTGGTCACGGACCCATAGCCACCGGCCGTCCGCGGTCCGGATCCGGTACTCCTGATCGTAGGGCTCGCCGGTCTGGTTGTGCCGAGTGGAGGCCTCGACCACGCGGTTGAGGTCGTTGGGGTGCACGGCCCGCATCCACAGGGTGGTGTCCTCGCGCCAGTGTTTGGGGGTGTAGCCGAGCATGGTCTCGATCTGAGGACTGACGTACACCGTGGTGGACAGCTCGTCCGCGAGGTCGACGTAAGTGACCGCCGGGATGGTTTCCACCAGGGACCGGTACCGGTTCTCGGCCACCAGGATGCGCTCCTCGGCCTCCTTGCGCTCGGTGATGTCCATGAGGACGCCCTGCCAGACGTTCCACAGGCCCCTACGACCTCGCTCCACCACCACGGCCTCGTCGCGGACCCACACGATCCGGCCATCCTTCGCCACCATCCGATACTCCATGCTGAAGGGAGCGACCGAATCGTGGGCCCGGTCAGCCTCGGCCGCGACGATATCTCGGTCCTCGGGGTGCAGTCGCTCCTTCCAGATGTCGGGGTCGGCGATCCACTCCTCCTGAGAGAAGCCGAGGAGCTCGCGGATGCTCGGTGCGATGTACCGAAGCGGGGCCGTCGCCTCGTGTGGGGTCCCCGCCACGTAGGTCACGGCCGGCATCCCCTCGACCAGGGTCCGATACCGATGCTCGGCGGTGTTGCGGGCCCGGATCTGTCTGCGGACGTCGCGCCACCGAATGATGGAGAACACGAGTAGGACCAGGGCGACGAGCCCGATGGCCGCCAGGATCTCGTCGTCCTGCCCCGGATAGCGTGACGAGATCCATTCCCGGACCCGCTCGAAGGCATCCGTCACTGTGCCGAACCAGAACACGACGATGCCCGCCAGCGAGATCAACAGCAGATCCCGCAGGGCCATCGAGCGGTGACGACGCGGCCTCGTTCCTTCGTCCATGGGTGAAGGTCGTTTCCCGTCCTATCGGCGGGCCCGAGGGCGTGCCTAAGCGAACCTCAGAACCGGGCGAGCTCCAGCATCCGCTCGTAGATCCGGTCCGTGTCCGGCATGAAGGCGTGCTCGAGGGCCGCGGCAAAGCCCATGGCCGGGGCGTCCGGTCCACCCATCCTGACGAGGGGCCCGTCGAGATCGAACAGAGCCTCCTCGGCGATGGTGGCGGCGATCTCGGCGCCTGCGCCGTAGGTGCGGTTGTCCTCGTAAACGACCATGGCCTTCCCGGTCTTGCGGACCGACGCCAGGATGGTCTCCTTGTCGAGCGGAGCGATGGTCCGAACGTCCACGACCTCCGCGGAGAGGCCGGCTTCCTGCTCCAATCGCTGCGCCGCTTCAAGGCACAGATGGAGCATCAGCCCGTAGGCGACAACCGAGATGTCGGAGCCTTCTCGCTTCACGTCGGCCCGGCCGATGGGCACCGTGAACGGCTCATCCGGCACGTCGCCCTTGATCAGTCGGTAGGTCTTCTTGTGCTCCAGGAACAACACGGGGTCGGGATCCGCGATCGCGGAGCGCAGCATCCCGACGGCGTCGTAGGGGGTCGCCGGCACCACCACCTTCAGGCCGGGGACGTGCCCGTAGAAGGCTTCGATCGATTGCGAGTGGTAGAGGGCTCCGTGGATCCCTCCACCCCACGGGCACCGCACCACCATGGGGAGCTCGAAGTCGCCGTTGGTCCGATACCGCATCCGAGCGGCCTCCGAAACGAGTTGGTCGAAGGCCGGGTGGATGAAGTCGGCGAATTCGATCTCGGCAACGGGAACCAGGCCGTGGAGGGCCATACCGATGGCCAGTCCCACGATCAGGGATTCGGC
>JBIOXZ010000031.1:0-7269 GCA_044869895.1 Actinomycetota bacterium
CTCCGTGAGCCTGCTCACGACGCCCGGCCCCCGACCGCAGGCGGATCGGGGCGGACGGCTACCTAACTACTTAGGCAGCGAGCGCGTATTCAGTATTGGCGCTTGTGTTTCTCCCGGCTTTTAACGAGGCATCCGGGGACCTCGGCCCGCTTCCCCCGAGCGATATCCGCCCAGGTCGAAGCCAGTGCACCCCCATATGTAGTTGTGAGCCCAGTATACGGCCGCCGGGGAACGGCCCGGGGCGCGTGAAGCTACCGTCGGCGCCGGGCGGCCCGATCCATCTCCCGGCGGTGCTCTCGCTCCAGGGCAGTCTGGCGCTTCTCGAACTGCCGCTTCCCTCGGCCCAGCCCGACCTCCACCTTGGCCAGGCCATGCGAGAAGTACACGCGGAGAGGGACGAGCGTCAGTCCTCGCTCCTGGGTCTTTCCGATCAGTCTCTCGATCTCGTTCCGGTGCAGCAGCAGCTTCCTCCGACGGATGGGATCGTACCCACGCTTCTCCCCCTGTTCGTACGGTGGGATGTGCATCCCCTCGAGCCACACCTCGCCCCCCTGTACTCGCCCGTAGGCCTCGGACAGGGAGCCGCGACCGCCGCGGAGCGACTTCACTTCCGAGCCGGTCAGCACGATGCCGGCTTCGAAGCGGTCGAGGATCTCGTAGTCGTGGAGCGCCCGGCGATTGGAGGCGACGGTCTTCTGCCTGGGGTCGGCCTTGAGGCCCACGGGCGAAGCTTAGACGTCGAGGAAGCGGCGCATCCCCGCCATGCTTGCCACCACGGCCACGACGGCCCCGGCGATCAGCAACCAGGGGATCACAGCGATCACATCGCGGTTGGTAACCCAGGGCACGAACTGGATCGTGCCGTACAGCGGGTTGATGAACGCGACCTTCAGGCCGAACAGGAACAGGACCGCCGCGCCCGCACCGATCAGGCTCTCGAACAGGCCCTCGATCAGAAACGGGGCCCGGATGCGCCAGTTGGTGGCGCCGACCAGTTTCATGATCCCGATCTCTTTGCGCCGCGCGAACAGTCCCATCCGCACCGTGTTGGCGATGAGGATGGCCGCTGCAATGAGCATGACCATGGCCACGATCAGGACGCCCACCCTGAACACGCGGGTCACCGCGAACAGCCGATCCAGGAACCCGCTCTGGTCCACGATGCGGTCGATGCCCGGCTGCCCCTTCAGGACGGCGGCCACCTGCGCGTATTGCTGAGGGTCGTCCAGCTTGACCCGGAGGGAGGCCGGCAGCGTGGTGCAGTCGACGTTTTCCACTAGCGCCTTCTGGCTCGCGAAGATCTGTTTGAACCGGGCGCAGGCCTCGTCCTTGGTCTCGTAGTGGACGTCGGAGACGACCGGAAGTTCCTGCAGCTTGCCGGTGAGCGTCGAGACGGCCTGAGGATTGACCGGATCGGAGAGGTACACGGCCACCTCCACGTTGCCCGTGGCGGCCTCGATCATCAGGTTCACCTGTCGGGAGATGAGCAGCGCCAGGCCGAACAGCAACAGAGCGATGAACGTGGTCGAGACGGCGGCGAACGCGACCAGACCATTGCGCTTGAGGCCCGTGGTGACCTCGCGGAGCATGTAGTCCGTTCTGCCCGGCACCTAGCTGTACACCCCTCGAGACTGGTCCCGGATGACGTGGCCGCAATCGAGCTCGATCACGCGCCGTCGCATCGCGTCCACGATGGCCTGGTCGTGGGTGGCCATGACCACGGTCGTGCCGATCCGGTTCACCTTGTCCAGCAGCCGCATGATGTCCACGGAGGTGCTGGGGTCGAGGTTCCCCGTGGGCTCGTCGGCCAGCAACACGAGCGGCCGGTTCACTACCGCCCGAGCGAGTGAGACGCGCTGCTGT
This sequence comes from Actinomycetota bacterium, assembly GCA_044869895.1. GTDB lineage: Bacteria > Actinomycetota > UBA4738 > UBA4738 > HRBIN12 > AC-69. The sequence continues at coordinate 1,864 of JBIOXZ010000031.1, forward strand.
TCACCACCCGAGAGCTCGTCGGGGTACCCGTTCAGCTTGTCCCCGAGCCCCACGAGCTCCAGGATCTCCGGCACCCGTTGGTCGATCACGTGCTTCGGCTTCCCGATGACGTCGAGGGCGAAGGCGACGTTCTCGAAGACCGTCTTGTCCTGGAGCAGCTTGAAGTCCTGGAACACCGTCCCGATGTTGCGGCGGAGGTACGGCACCTTCCACGGCGATAGCTTGGCCAGGTTCTTCCCAGCTACGTAGATGTCCCCCTTGCTCGCCTCCTCCTCCTTCAGGAGCAGACGGATGAACGTGGACTTGCCCGAGCCGGACGCGCCCACGATGAAGACGAACTCGCCCTTCTCGACCTCGACGCTTACGTCCTCGAGCGCGACGACGCCGTTCCGGTAGACCTTGCTGACACGCTGAACAGTAATCATCTTCAGGTTCCGGGAGTAGGAGGGATGAACCGCGGCTGAGTGTAGCAGCCGTTCTCCGTGAACGGAACGAAGCTCAACTAGGCTGGGCGCCCATGAGAACGGCCGAACGGGGAGCGAGCACGCGCCGGACGAGCGTCGCTGCGGCTCGGTCCCCCCTTCGGCGGGCGGTCGGCACGGCCGCAGGACCGGCGCTCATCGTGGCCTCGGTGCTGATCGCCATGCGAGGGTTCGCGTTCGCCGATCTCCTGCCGAACCAGCATCCCGACGTGCTGTCCTTCTGGCTTCCCCGATCATGCCTGTTGGGCCGGAGCCTCGCCGCCGGGCATGTGCCTTTGTGGAACCCGTTCGAGTTGGCGGGGACACCCTTCGCCGCCGATCCTCAGTCCGGCTGGCTCTATCTCCCGTGGATGCTCCTGTCGTGGCTGCTGCCCTGCGGGGCCGGCCTCCGAGCGTTCATCGTGCTCCAGCCCCTCCTGGCCGGGCTGGGGTTGTTCTGGTTCCTTCGAAAGGAACGGCTGCACAGGATCGCGGCCACGATCGGTGGACTTTCGCTGGCCATGCTGATCGCCGCGTCCAACCTGGCGATCAGCCTTCCGTTCGCCGCGACCCTCGCGTGGACACCGTTCGTCCTCGTCGGAGCGTCGGGCTTCCTGACGGAACGCAGATGGTTCGCCCGGCTCGGGTGGCTCGCGCTCGGCGCGCTCGCATGGGGGCAGGTGGCCAGCGCCCACCTGTCGCATGGTCTGCTCGTGTCCACAGCCGTCGTGACGGCCTATGTGGCAGCGCGAACCATCCACGACATCCGATCCGGCGCGTCGCCGAGGCGGGCTGCGGCTGGCCTGGCGCTGCTCTTCCTCGGGTTCCTGCCCATCGCGAACCTGGCCATCCTGGTCCCCCGGTTCGCGCTGATCCCGAACACCAGCTTGCAAGGCGGTTACGCGGCGCTCGGCGGGACGCTCGCGCGGATCGCCGGCGTTGAGAACCGCCCGTTACCGACGAGTGGGATCTGGAGCGCATGGCCAGTGTCGTTGGCCAGTGCGCCGGGCGCATACGTGGGAGCGGCCGTGTTGCTCTCGATCCCCGCTGCGTTTCGGGCCCGGGGCTACCGGTTCCTGACGACCGCCTTCCTCGCCGCTGGGGGCATGGCCTACGCGTTGACGCTCGACCTGTTCGTGGGGGCTGCCTGGTTCCGGGACCTCGTGCTGCGCCTCCCGTACGGCGACGTCTATCTCCACAACCCGGGACGGCTGCGATACCTCGTGCTGCTCGTCGGCCCAGTGCTGGGGGCCATTGGGCTGCAAGGGTTCCTGGAACGGCTCCCCTCGCGGCGGGAGGCCGCCTGGTGGATGGGGGGAGCGGCGGCACTCTTCGTCGGGCTCCCGATCCTGCTCGGCGCGCACCCGGAGCGGTTCGTGGTCATCACCCTGGGGACGGCCGCCACGGTGCCGGTGCTGTTCGGCTTGTTCCGAGGAAGGCGATGGACGGCAACGACGCTTCCCGTCCTCCTTGCGGCGGAGCTTCTGGGCGGGGCGTTGTGGTCTTCGGCGTACCAGGGCGGCACGGTGTTCGTAGGGCTGGAGGGGTATCCTCACCCGGCCCTCGCACCGCAGCCGCTACGGTGGCCCGAGGTGTCGATGGACCGGTACCTCGTGGCGGGGCCGATCGCCCGATACCTCCAGAACCGAGCCGAGGAGGCCCGCTACCTCAGCTGGATTCCCCCGGCCGCCTACTTCAACAAGGGCTATCTCACATCGCAGAAACCGGAGGACTGGCCGGCGCTGCTGCTGGGCCGGGCCGTGTTGTTCCGGTTGCACGACGCCCTGGGGTACTCACCGATCCAGCTGCCTCGGTACTGGTCCTACATCCGGGCCACGAACCGGTTGCCGGTCTACTACAACGCGGCGGTCCTCCAACTCCCGTCGCTCAAGGACCTCCGGTTGCTCGGTGTCCGATACGTAATCGGCGCGCAGGGGGTCGGCCTGCCTCCCGGGTTGTCCGGCTCGATGGTGGCGTCGGAGCGCGGCTCCGACCTGTACCAGGTGGCGGGGTCCGAACCGAGAGTGTCGGTCGTCTCGACATGGAGGAGGGTTCCCGGCGGCGTCGAGGCCCTCAGGGCCGTCCGGGACCTCAGCTTCGATCCGGCCAGGAGCACCGTTGTGGAGGGCGAACCCGGTTTCTCCGCAACCGGCCAGCCGGGCGAGCTGGCCGGGAGCGCGACCTACCAAGAGACCGTGCCCGAGGTCGTCTCGATCACGGCATCGGCCAGCGCACCGTCGGTGGTGGTGGTTCGCAATGCATGGGACGGCGGATGGTCGGCCACCGTCGACGGGCGACCGGCGCCGGTACTCCGGGCCGACTATTTCCTCCAGGGCGTCGCGATCCCGTCCGGGACGCACGAGATCCGCCTGACCTACCGCGACCCGATGATCGGACGAGGGCTCGCCCTCTCGGCGCTGGTCTGGTTGGGGTGGCTCGCCGGCCTCGCTGGTGCCGTGATCAGGGAGCGGCGCCGGTCCAGACCCGTCCCGGAACCCGGGGAGAGGCTCGGGATCCGGAGCTAGGCGGCGCGGCCTTCCTCCACCCGGCGTCGGAGCTCGGCCTCGATGAGCGGGTCGATGTCCCCGTCCAACACCCGGTCCACATCGCTGATCTCCAGGTTCGTCCGGTGGTCCTTGACCAGTCGGTACGGCGCGAGGACGTAGGAGCGGATCTGGGAGCCGAAATCGATCCCCCGACGCTCGCCTCGAAGCGTCTCGAGTTTCTGTTGCTGCTCCCTTCGCATCCGTTCGGCCAGCCGGGCCTTCAGGATCCGCATGGCGACGGCCCGGTTCTGGAGCTGCGACCGCTCGTTCTGGCAGGCGGCGGTGATGCCGGTGGGGAGATGCGTGATCCGCACGGCCGAGTCGGTGGTGTTCACGGATTGCCCACCCGGCCCAGTGGACCGGTACACGTCGATCCGCAGGTCCTTGGGGTCGATCTCGATGTCCTCCTCATCGGTCTCCTCGAGGAGCGGGATGACGTCGAGGCTGGCGAACGAGGTGTGCCGGCGTTTGGCCGCGTCGAACGGCGAGATCCGGACGAGTCGATGCACGCCCCGTTCGGTCGACAGGAGCCCGTACGCGTTCGACCCGTGGACGATGAACGTGGCGCTCTTGATCCCCGCCTCCTCCCCCGGCAGGATCTCGTCCACCTCGACGTCGAAGCCGTGGCGCTCCACCCACCGCAGGTACATCCGCAGCAGCATCTCCGCCCAGTCCTGCGACTCGGTGCCGCCCGCGCCGGCGTGGAGCGTGGCGACGGCGTCGTTGTGGTCGTACTCGCCCCCCAGAAGCGCGGTCAGCTCGAGCCCGTCGATCTCGGTCTCGAGGCCGGAGACCGTCTGATCGAGCTCTCGCTCGAGCTCGGGGTCACCCTCCAGTCTCAGGAGCTCGTCGATCGCTCGAGCGTCGGCCAGACGGCGATCCAGGGACTCGAACCGATCGACGTCGGCCCGCAGTCGGGCCAGGCGCGTGGTCAGCTGCTGGCCACGCGCGGGATCGTCCCACAGGGACGGGTCGGAGACCTGTTGCTCTAGCTCCGCCACCTGTGCGCGCTTGACCTCGACGTCAAAGGAACTCCTTGGCGGAGGCGATGCGCTGCGACAGGTGCTCGATTCGCTCGGTGAAGTCGCCCACGCGACCTATCGTACCCGCCTCCCCAACCGGTGCCGCGAATCACCACGGATCCGTAGCGCCCGGCACCGCGACGAGGCCCCCGTAGGCCCTACGGTGCGTACCAGAGCTGCGGGACCGCAGCCAGGGTGAAGGAGGGAACCATGAGCGCAAGGATCGAGACCCTCAGGATCCGGCCGCGGGACGCGGAGACCGCGTGGCTGGTGGCCGCGGTGGGGCTCCTGGCGTTGCTCGCGGTGCTGACCCTCGTCGGCCGGATCGCGCCCGATCCGAACGTCCAAGTTCGGCCGCCGGCGGTCGCCACCACGGTCGGCTCCACGCCGGGCGCAGCCATCAAGGCCACCGCCAACGACCCCTATCTCCGCGTGCGACCTTCGGTTGACCGAAGCGGCATCGGTGAGGCAATCGCCACATCCTCAGTCAGCGAGCTTGGGTTCGGCCCGAACTTCAACATGGGTCGGGCCTGTCCGAAGTGCTGGTAGCAGGGACCGCTACCGCACTAGAGCCGGTCGGGCGGCAACGCCCGGCCGGCTTCCCAATGAAGCGAGTTCGCCCATGGCGCCGTCAGGCCACGGCGCCGTGGCACTTCTTGTACTTCTTGCCCGAGCCGCACGGGCAGGGCGCGTTGCGGGGCACCTTGCCGCTCTTGGCTTGAGCCCCGGGGGCCCCGCCGGCCTCGTCGGCCTCACCGCGGCTGGTCACCACGCGCTGAGGTCGGGGCCGGGACGGCTCGTCCTGGCGGACCAGCTCCACCCGGAAGATGTACCGCACGAACTCCTCCCGGATGCCCTGGGTGAGCTCCTCGAACATGTCGAAGGCCTCCCGCCGGTACTCGGTGAGGGGGTCGCGCTGGCCGTACGCCCGGAGGTGGATACCCTCCTGGAGGTAGTCCATCTCGTAGAGGTGCTCGCGCCACTTGTTGTCGGTGAGCGACATGAGCACCATCCGCTCCAGCTCCCGCATGACCTGCGATCCGACCGCCTGCTCCTTCTCCTCGTACACGGCCAGGGCATCGGTCAGGACCATCTGGCTGAGCTCGGCAGCCGTCGCCGCCCCCTCCAGATCCTGCCTGGTCAGCCGGGTCGGGTACAGCTCGGCCACCCCGGCCAGGAGGCTGTCCAGGTCCCATTCCTCGGCGAACGTCTTGTCGCCGATCCACTGCGAGACCGTGCCCTCCACGACCTCCGTGACGAAGTCGAGGGCCTGCTCCTTGAAGTCCTCGCCGTTCAGGATCTTCTCGCGCTCGCCGTAGATCACCTGGCGCTGGGTGTTCATGACGTCGTCGTACTTCAGGATGTTCTTGCGTCGCT
>JBIOXZ010000032.1:0-28553 GCA_044869895.1 Actinomycetota bacterium
CGCTCGGCGTCCGCGTGCGGCTCGTCGCGCGTGTTGATGATCGGTCTCGAGCGCGTGGTCGCCGACGAGACGCCCTCCCAGATGTGCTCGGCGCGCTGGGCGATGCAGAAGACGGCGCCGCGAGGGCCGTGCAGGACCTTGCCGGCGCCGCACCAGATCTGGCGCGTCACGAAGAACGGAATGAGGACGTCGGCCATCCGCGCGAATTCACCGTGCCGGGCCACCAGGTAGTTCTCGTGGCACCCGTACGAGTTGCCCGCCGAGTCGGTGTTGTTCTTGAACAGGTAGACCTGGCCGGAGATGCCCTCCTCGTGCAGCCGTACCTCGGCCGCGGCGAGCAGCGCTTCGAGGATCCGCTCCCCCGCCTTGTCGTGCGCCACGAGGTCGGCGATGGCGTCGCACTCGGGCGTGGCGTACTCGGGGTGGGAGCCGACGTCGAGGTACAAGCGGGCGCCGTTCTCCAGGAACACGTTCGAGGACCGGCCCCAATGCACCACCCGCCGGAACAGGTATCGGGCCACCTCGTCGGGCGAGAGCCGCCGCTGTCCGCGGAACGTGCAGGTCACGCCGTACTCGTTCTCCAGGCCGAAGATCCGCCGGTCCACGCGATGAGTGTAGGTCGTGCCAGACGAAACGCGAGGATGCGACTAACCGGACAGGATCTCCGCCACCTCCTGATCGGAGAGGCGGCGGACCTTCCGGCGCTGGGGCCGGGTCCGGTCCAGGACCCCGGCCTCGATCGACGCCGGCTCGATCTCGCGACCCTCCGCGCTGGAGAGCGCCTTCACCGCTTCCCTGACCGCGGTGGCCAAGTCCCACTGCTCCTGAAACGTCCCCTTGAGCGCCTCGGTCAGCGTCTCGGCGTGCCCGCCGATCCCCACGAACCCATGCTCGTCGGTGACCGTTCCGTCGAACAGGATGTGATAGATCTCGTTCCGTCCGTAGTCGCCTGCCACCTCCGCCACCAGGATCTCCACCTCGTACGGCTTCATCTGCTGGGTGAAGATGGTGGACAGCGCCTGGGAATACCCGTTCGCGATGTCCCGGGCCCGGACATCCTCCCGCCCGTACGAGTAACCTCGGAGATCGGCGAGGCGCACCCCGGCGATCCGGAGGTCCTCGAACTCGCTGTACTTCCCAACCCCGGCGAAGGCGATCCGGTCGTAGATCTCCGAGATCTTGTGCAGCGTGGAGCTGGGGTTCTCCGCGATGAACAGGACCCCGTCCACGTATTCGAGGCCCACCACCGACTTGCCCCGGGCGATGCCCTTGTGGGCGAAGTCCGAGCGGTCCTTCATCAGCTGCTCGGGCGGGACGTACGGCATGAACGCCATCAGGACCTGGCCCCCACCACCGCTTCGTGGGCCGATCGCACTTCGTCGTCCGGAACCGAAGAGACCCCTTCCGCCGAAACGACCAGGATCGTGGGGAAGATCCCCCGCGCCGGATCGGGCCCGCCGGTCGCCGCGTCCTCCTCAGCCGCGTCGACCAGGGCCTCCACGGCAACCCGGATGCCCTCGTCCCGGGACAGCCCAGGCCGCCACCGCTTCTTGAGGGAGCCCTTGGCCGGGCGTTCGCCAGACCCCGTGGCCCGGTAGTCGTCCTCCTCCCAGCGACCGCCCGTGGCGTCGTAGTAGAAGATCCGCCCCTCGTTCCTCCGCTCGTCGAACCCGCCGAACAGCGGCACGACGACCAGGCCCTGGAGGGCCAGCGGGAAGTTGCCCCGGATCATCTGCGCCAGGCGATTGGCCTTGCCCTCGAGCGACAGGCGATCCCCGGTGATCTTCTCGTAGTGCTCCAGCTCGAGCTGGAAGAGCTTGACGATCTCGATGGCCTGTCCGGCGACCCCGGCGATGGCGATTGCCGAGTAGTCGTCGGCGGCGAAGACCTTCTCCATCTTGTCGTCGGCGATGGAGAAGCCCTCGGTCGCCCGTGTGTCGCCGGCGAGCACCACCCCTCCCTCGTACTTCAGGCCGAGGACGGTGGTGCCGTGAGGATGGGTCATGTCCGCTCCGCCGTGCGGTCCAGAGAGGCCCCTCACCGCCTCAGGACGGTTTCTCGAGACCAGGTCGAAGAAGCTGGGGTTCGCGCCGATAGGGCCTCCCGCGCCGAGCGGGAAACCGGCGGGGTCGTCCGTCATTCCCCGCCCTTCTGGACGTAGCTCTTGATGAACTCCTCGGCGTTCTCCTCGAGGACCGAATCGATCTCGTCGAGGATCTCGTCCATCTCCTCCTTGAGCTCCTCGGCCTTGGAGGCGGACTGCACCTGACCGGCGTCGGCCTCGCCGCCTTCCTTGTCGCCACCCTTTCGCTGGGTCCTCTTCTGCTCCTGCTCCTGCGGCACGGCTCGCATTCCCCCTCGGGTCCGGTTGGGGCCGGCCACGCCATTCTACTGGCGGGCCCCGGCGTGGAGGGGGGACGGCCGGCGATCTCAGGCCAGGCTAGGACTGGAGAAGCTCGACCAGGCTCGCCGCGTCGGGGGCCCGGTCGAGCAGGCCGGCCACGTGCTCGCGCGTGCCGCGCAGGGGCTCGCGCATGGGGATGCGCTGGAGGGCCTCCTTGCCGGTATCGAAGATCATCGAGTCCCACGAGGCTGCGGCGATGGCGTCGGGGTAGCGGGCGATGCACCGGCCGCGGAAGTACGCTCGTGTATCCTGCGGCGGCTCCATGACGGCCTGCTCGATCTCCCGGTCGCTCACCAGGCGGTCCACCTTGCCGGTTGCGGCCATCCGGTAGTACAGGCCCTTGTCGGTCCGGACGTCGTGGTACTGCAGGTCGATCAGCCGCAGCTTGGGGTCGGACCAGGCAAGGCCGTCTCGCTCCCGGTAGCTCTCCAAGAGCCGGTACTTCGCCACCCAGTCGAGCTCACGTTGGAGCGAGAGGGGATCGCTCTCCAGGGCCGACAGGACGTTCTCCCATCGCTGAAGCACGTCGCGATTGTCCGGCGTGTCGTCCTCCTGCTCGACGTACTTGCGGGCCCGCTCCAAGTACTCCCACTGGATCTCCACGGCCTTCAGCCGCCGGCCGTCGGCCAGGTGAAGCCGCGCGGTGCACGACAGGTCGCGTGAAACCTCGTGGAGCGCGGCCACGGGATTGGCCATCGTGAGATCGGGCAGGTACTCGTCCTCGATCATCTTGAGGACGATCGAGGTTGTCCCGAGCTTCAGGTAGGTGGCCACCTCGCTCATGTTGGCGTCGCCGACGATCACGTGGAGCCGTCGGTACTTGTCGGGATCGGCGTGGGGCTCGTCGCGGGTGTTGATGATCGGCCGCTTGAGCGTCGTTTCCAGGCCCACCTCGGCCTCGAAGAAGTCCGCCCGCTGACTGAGCTGGTAGCGATGGCGGTCCCGCTCGTCCCACGGTGCCTCGCCTCCCAGCTTGCCGGCCCCCGTGTAGATCTGCCGGGAGACCAGGAACGGGGTCAGGTCCCGCACGATGATGCCGAACGGCGTGCCCCGATCGACCAGGAAGTTCTCGTGGGTGCCGTAGGAGTTCCCCTTGCCGTCGCTGTTGTTCTTGTAGATCGCGATGCGCTGGCCCGGCGGAAGGACGTGATGGAGCTCGGTCAGCGATCGCTCGAGCACGCGCTCCCCCGCCTTGTCGTGGACGACCAGCTGGCGCGGGCTGGCGCACTCCGGCGTGGAGTACTCAGGGTGCGCGTGGTCCACGTAATACCGGGCGCCGTTCGGCAGGATCACGTTGGCCAGGCCGAGGTCCTCCTCCGCGGGCTCCCGGATCTGCACCGGCTCGAAGCCGCGGGCGTCGCGGAGCGGTGACTCCTGCTCGTAGTCCCACCGGATTCGGCGCAATGCGCCGGCATACGTGCTGATGAGGAGCGAAGACGACAGGACCGGGTTGAAATCGGGGGCACCGACCGCGGAGATGCCGTACTCCGTCTCCGTCCCGATGACCTTGGGGATGGCCATCCGGTGAGCTTACAGGTATTGGCCCGCGGCCACGCGCTCGACCTGTCGGCCCTCCGCGCCACCGTCGCCGAGCAGGGTTCGAACGTAGACGATCCGCTCACCCTTCTTGCCGGAGATGCGAGCCCAGTCATCGGGGTTCGTGGTGTTCGGAAGGTCCTCGTTCTCCTTGAACTCGTCCCGGATGGCGTTCAGGAGGTCCTCGGTCCTGATGCCCTTCTCGCCGGTGGAGAGGAACCGCTTGATGGCCTCCTTCTTCGACCGCCGGACGATGTTCTCGATCATCGCGCCCGAGTTGAAGTCCTTGAAGTACAGCACCTCCTTGTCCCCGGAGGCGTACGTGACCTCCAGGAACCGGTTGTCGTCGGAGGAGGCATACATCAGGTCCACGGTGATCTGGACCATCCGGCGGACGGCCGCGCCGGCGTCACCGGCGGCGCGGCCGATCTCCTCGGGATGGATGGGCACATCGCCGGTCAGGTACTTGGACATGATGTCGCTTGCCTGCGCGGCGTCCGGCCGCTCGATCTTGATCTTCACGTCCAGTCGGCCCGGGCGCAGGATCGCCGGGTCGATGAGGTCCTCGCGGTTGGACGCCCCGATCACGATCACGTTCTTCAGGGTCTCGACGCCGTCCAGCTCCGAAAGGAGCTGCGGGACGATCGTGCTCTCCACGTCGGATGAGATGCCGGACCCGCGGGTCCGGAAGATCGAATCCATCTCGTCGAAGAACACGATGACCGGCAGGCCTTCCTCACTCCGCTCCTTGGCCCGCTGGAAAATCTGACGGATCTGGCGCTCGGTCTCCCCGACGTACTTGTTCAGCAGCTCGGGTCCCTTGATGTTCAGGAAGTACGAATGGACGTCGGGCCGGCCGGTCCGCTCCCTGACCTTGTCGGCGAGCGACTTGGCCACGGCCTTGGCGATCAGCGTCTTCCCGCAGCCCGGTGGGCCGTACAGGAGCACGCCCTTCGGCGGCTCCAGCTGGTGCTCCTTGAACAGCTCCGAATACAGGAACGGGAGCTCGACGGCGTCGCGGATGGCCTCGATCTGGGTCTCCAGCCCGCCGATGTCCTCATAGGAGACATCGGGGATCTCCTCCAGGACGAGCTCCTCGACCTCCTCCTTGGGCAGCCGCTCAAGGGCCACGTTGGACCGCCGGTCGATCAGCAGCGGGTCGCCTGCCCGGATGGGTTCCTCGCGGAGCGCGTGTCCCAGCGTGGCCACCAGCTCCTCGTCCCCGTGCCCGATGACGATGACCCGGTCCTCACCGAGCTTGTCCTTGACCTTCATGACCTCACCGGCAACGTCGGGATGGAGGACCTCGACGACGTTCAGCGCCTCGTTCAGGATGACCTCGGCTCCCCGGGTGAGTCCCGCCAGATCCAGCTCGGGCGTCACGTTCACCCGCATCTTTCGACCAGCGGTGAAGACGTCGACCGACCCGTCCTCGTTCGTCGCGAGGTACACGCCAAAGGTTGCGGGTGGCTGGCTGAGTTTCTCGACCTCCTCGCGGAGCGCCTCGATCTTGTCGCGCTCGGACTTCAGCGCGGACGTGACCTTCTCGTTCTGTGTCAGGGCACGCGAGAGATCACTCTTGGTCTCGAGGAGCTTCTCCTCGAGGATCTTCACCTGGCGAGGGGCGTTCGTCAGCCGACGGCGAAGCAGCGCGACCTCGTCCTCCAGGAACTTGACTTGGGTCTGGAGCTCGTGCACCTGCTTCTCGTGGAGCTCCTGCTCTTCGCGATCCAACGGCCCGGGCATCCGTCACCTCCAGGCAAGCGAGTATACGTCCCGTCCCCTCGTCAACCGAGAAGTCGACCGGGGCGTCCTACGCCCACTGATACGTTGTCGTCCCGGAGGCGGGTTGGCCTTAGGCCCTTCGGACAATCAATCTGCGTCTCCGCCGCGGCGGGCCACGGTGATAAATCCGGTGTGGGCCACCATGCGGTGATCCGGACGGACGCTTCGTTCGGTGACGTGCCACGGGCGGTGGAGGACCTCGAACGTGGCCACCTGCTCGAACCCGCGCGCTTGGAGCGCCAGCACGGCGGTCTGCACCTGGACGATCGTGGGAAGGAACGTGCACAGGACTCCTCCCGGTTCCAGGATCCGCAGCACGGCGGGGAGGGGGCCCCACGGTTCCGGCATGTCCAGCACCACCCGGTCGAAGGTCTCCCCCGTCTCCATCACCTCGGTGACATCTCCCTCCCGGAGGTCCACCCACGCCGGGAGCTTCCCGAAGAAGGCCTCGAGGTTCTGCACGGCTTTGGCGTGGAACTCCGGACGGAGCTCGTACGACACGACGCGGCCGTCTGTGCCGACGGATCTCGACAGCGCCAAGGTCAACGCACCGGATCCCGTGCCGGCCTCCAGGACCCTCGCGCCGGGGTGGATGTCGGCCTCGATGAGGATGGCACCGATATCCTTGGGATAGACGACCTGCGCGCCACGGGGCATCTTGAGGACGAAGTCCGCCAGGCGCGGCCGGAAGCACACGAAGGACATGCCCCCCGTCGATCGTACGCGCGCGCCCTCGACCGACCCCAGGATCGTGTCGTGGGGGACGGCCCCTCCGTGGGAATGCCACGTCTCGCCGGGGCGAAGGCGGACGAGGTACCGCCGGCCACGGTCGTCGATCAGCAAGGCCCGTTCCCCCGGCTCGAACGGTGTTCCGCTCACGCCCGGGAGCTTACCCCCGGCGTGTGACCAACCCCGCTCACGTCTGCGGGAGTGGGTTGACGCCGAGGGTCGCGATGATCGTCTCCGTCTGACCACCCTCGGTGACCACGCCGATCGCGACACGGTCGCCGGGCCGGTGGGACAGGATGAGCTCGCGAAGCGAGGTCGAATCGGTCACGTCCTCGCCGTCCAGGCCGACGATCACGTCACCCTGGCCGATTCCAGCCCTGCCGGCCGGTCCTCCGGGTGCGACATCGAGCACCAGGGCGCCGCTCTGCACCGGCAGTCCAAACTGGAGGGCCAGGCTGGGGTTGACGTCCTGCGTCGTGACACCGAGATACGCGACCGGAGCCGAAGGGTTGGCTGCCGCCTCGTCGATGATCGGCCTGGCCTCGTTGATGGCGATGGCGAAACCGATGTTCTCCGCCTGATTCGCCCCGGCGGTGTCGATGCCGACCACCTGCCCGGCCAGGTTCACGAGCGGTCCACCCGAGTTGCCCGGGTTGATCGCCGCGTCGGTTTGCACCACGCCGGTGTAGGTCCGCACGCCGTTCTCGCACGTGTCGCAGTTCGGGTCCTGGGCCTGGATCGTGCGGCCGAGCGCGGAGACGATCCCGGACGTGACCGTCGGCCCGCCCGGAAGGGCAAGGGCATAGCCCAGCGCGATCACGCGCTCCCCCAGCTCGAGCCCGCCGGAGTTGCCGAGCGGCACCGTGTGGAGGCCCTTCGCTTCGATCTTCAGCACGGCGAGGTCGGCGTTCTGGTCGCCCCCGATCACCCTCGCCGTGTAACGCTTGGCATCCGGTGGCGGGGTGATGACCGTGATCCGCTGGGCGCGCTCGACCACGTGAAAGTTGGTCACTACGATCCCGTCGGACCGGATGACGAACCCGGTGCCGACGCCACGACCAGACTCCCCACTGAGGGGATCGGGTTGGAACAGGTTGGTTGTGACGTTGACGACCGCCGGGCGGACCGCCTCGACCACCCGCACGACGGGATCGAGGGACGGATCGCCCGCCTCAGCGTCGACGGTCATCGGTGAGCTCCGGGCCGGGACCCGCTCGATCACGGTTCGTGTGCAGGCCGTCACGGCCAGGGCGGCGATGGCCATGATGAGGACGACGGAGCGCTTCATCGGTGGCCTCGGCTTTCGTCTCGGGGATGAACTGGAAGCTATTCGGCGCCGTTCAGGCCGGTGTTCAGGGCACCCAAGCCTAGCCCGCAGGAGCGACTTCGACCGCCGCGGGACGGGGCAAGAGTCCGGCCTCCTCCACCAGGCGGACGATCGATTCGTCCCCTCTGATCGAGATGAGGTGGACACCGGCCACCCCGCGCATGCCCCGGAGCTCCTCCACGATCTCGAGCGCGATGCGGATGCCCTCGTCCACCTGGCGATCGGAGGGGACGCCCTCCATCCGGTCGATGATCGGGTCCGGCACGTCGATGCCGGGGACCATGTCCCGCAGGTACCGGGCACTGCGGGCCGAGCGGCACACGTACACCGATGCCAGGATGAATATGTGATCCAGAAGCCCGAGCTCCTCGCACATGGCCATGAACGCCCGCATCGTCGGCAGGTTGAACACGATCTGGGTCTGCACGAACTCCGCACCGGCCTCGGCCTTCTTCCCCAAACGCATGGGCCGAAAGTCGTGAGGAGGTGCGAACGGGTTCTCGACCGCGCCGATGAACAGCGGGAGGGGCTCGTCCAGGTTCCGGCCGCTCACGTACACCCCCTGGTCGCGCATGGCCCGCGCGATGTGGATGGCGTGGACGGCGTCGATGTCGTAGATCGGCTTGGCCTCCGGATGATCTCCGGCCGTGACGTCGTCGCCGGTCATCAGGCAGACGTTTCGGGCCCCGAGCGCCACCGCGCCCACCAGGTCGGCCTGCAGGGCCAGGCGATTCCGGTCCCTGCAAGCGAGCTGGACGATCGGTTCCACGCCCCGGTCCAACAACAGGTGCGCCGCGGCGAGGGGTGCGATGTGGGGATGCGCCGCGCTGTTGTCGGTGCAGTTCACCGCGTCCACGGAACCGCGGAGGAGGTCCGCCAGCCGGTAGACGGACTCGGGGTCCGGGCTGTCCGTGGCCTGGAGCTCCGCCGTCACGACGAACGCTCCCGACGCGAGCAATCGATGGAGATGGCTGCGGGGCGGCTCCCCGCTCACCGCTCCCGATCCTTCCGGCCCGCGGCGTGCCAGCCGGCGGGCACGTGGCGGTCCCGGCTCGTCAGGAGGTTCTCCCACGACGAGGTCTCCTGGAGCCGCCAGTCCACCGGCTTCTGGACGTGCTCCATGTGGTCACGCCAGAGCGGAAGGCGCCTCGACCCCTCCCAAGCCTTGACCCAGACGCACGGCTGGTCCGGGAGCACCTCGCAGTTGCCGTTCTGCAGGACCCCGCCACACGGGCCGTTGCGCAGCGACTTGGGGCAGCGCATCGGACACGACAGACCAGTGGAGTGAAGGATGCATTGCCCGCACATCCGGCAATCCCAGATGGCCTCCTTCGTGCTCCGCTCCACCAGGAGGAGGGCCTTACGGAACCCCCGTGCCCGGGGGGCCGACGCCGGAGGCCTGCGGTCGAGCTTCATGGTCATCTCTACCTCTCGAGGGGCGCGGCCGGAACCTCCTTCTTGGGATCGATGAACGGGATGGCCGCGGTCCGGCCGGTCAATGGTCCGCTCTCCGACTGGACCTCCAGGGCGGTCCCCGGCCGGGAGAGCTCGGCGGGGACCCATACGTAGCCGATGTTCCTCTCCAGCCGAGGGGACCAGATGGCGTCGGTCACCTTGCCGACCACCTCGCCGTCCACCGCGACGGGCCAGAACCACGACAGCTCGGCGCGAAGGGCGTCCCCAGTGAACTCGATCCCGACCAGCTTGCGCTGCACGCCTTCGCGGCGGAGCCGCTCAAGCGCATCCTTGCCGATGTAGTCCTGCGGCTGCTCCTCGACTAGGTGCTCGAGCCCCATGATCTCGAAGGGGTTGTTCTCGTGGGTCATGTCCGAGTTGTAGTTCATGATCCCGGCCTCGATGCGACGGGCTTCCACGGGTGCCGTGGGCCGGATGCCGAATTCCTCCCCCGCCGCCATCACCAGTTCCCAGAGATCGTCCCCCCCGGACGGGTCGAGTAGGTTGATCTCGAATCCCTGTACCGCGGTCCATCCCGTCCGGCTGATGAGGACCGGGATGCCCTCGATGTCGAACCAGTCGCACCAGTAGTACTTCAGGTCGTAGAGCGCCGGGCCGACGAGCTTCTCCACCGTCTTCCCGGCCTTCGCTCCCTGTACCTGCATGGGGTAGGCGTCCGGGTAGGAGACGTCGACGTCCATCCCCGCCTGCGAGGCCACCCCAAGCGCGTACAGGCCGGCGTCGGAATCGGCGAGCTGCATCCACCACCGGTCCTGGTCGACGTGGAGAAGAACGGGATCGTTCAGGATGCCGCCGTCGGGCGCGGTGACGATCATGTACTTCCCCTGCTTCACGGCGCACTTCGTCAGGTCTCGGCAGGTGAGCATGTTCATCAGCCGGTCGGCATCGGGCCCGGAGATCTCAACGGTGCGTTCCACGGCAACATCCCACACGACCACGTCGTTCAGCAGCGCCCAGTACTCGAGATCCGGATCGTCGAAGTACGCCGGGAGCAGCATGTGGTTGTAGACGTCGTATGCCGTGCATCCGGCCCGCCTGGTCGCGTCGAAGAAGGGCGAACGCCGGTACCAGGGGCCGAAGTAGATCGTCGCGCTCTGCTCCAGCATCTCCTGGCGTTCGTTGGTCATGTGGTGGTCTCCCCTTCCGGCTGGGGCCGGCGAAGCGCTCAGCCCCCAATTTGGTTGAATCATCGTTCAAACTCACGCAGGGTGGCAACCGCCCCCCGAGCTATGAGACCGGGATGCGCTTCTCCGGGTCGACGAACGGCATCGGCAGGACCGTGGCCGTCCGGTCTCCCCACTCGGTCTCCACGGTGACGGTGGCGCCATCCGTGGACCGCTCCGCCGGGAGCCACGCGTATCCGAGGTTCTTCAGCAGACGGGGAGAGTAGATGGCCGAGGTGACCTTTCCGATCTGCCGGCCCGCCTCGCGGATCGGCCACTTCACCGAGTTCAGTGCGGGGAACGGCTCGCCGTCGAGTTCCACGCCGTTGATCCGCCGGCTCACGCCCGTGTCCCTGATCCGCCGCAGCGCGGCGAGTGAGATGGCGGCCTCGTCGGGGAGGTCCCAGTCCACCAGGCGCTCCAACCTCAGCTCGAGCGGGTTGTTCTCATAGGTCATGTCGGCGCCCCAGTTGAAGATGCCCCCCTCGATGCGGCGGATGTCGGAGGGGCCGGTGGGCTTGATCCCGTACGGCTCCCCCACCTTCATGATGTGCTCCCACAGGTCGAACCCGCGGGAGGGATCCGTGAGGTAGACCTCGTAGCCGACCTCCGACGTCCACCCCGTTCGGGTCACGATGACCGGGATTCCCCCGATCTCGGCGTTGCGCCACCAGTAGTACTTGAGGCCCACGATGTCCTCGCCAACGAGGTCCCGCATGAGGTCTTTCGACTTCGGTCCCTGGATCTGCAACGGCGCCACGTCCGCCTCCCTGATCGTCACGTCCAGGTCCGGATAGGCGTTTCGCAGGCCTCGTGCGAACAGCAGGGCATCGGAGGAGGCAAGCGCGAACCAGAACGTGGTCTGGTCCATCCGGGTGAGGACGGGGTCGTTCACGATGCCGCCGTCGCCATCGCAGATCAAGACGTACTTCGCCTGGCCCACCGCGCACCTCGACAGATCCCGAGGCGTCAGCAGCTGGGCGAACGTCGGCCCGTCCGGGCCCCCGACCTCCAGACAGCGCTCGACGGAGACGTCCCACAGCGTGACGTCGTTCAACAACGCATCGAATTCGGCCTCGAAGGTGTCGAACCGGATGGGGAAGTACATGTGGTTGTAGACGGTGAACCCCTTGGGGTCGTACTTCTGCGTCGCCTCGAAGTACGGTGTCCGGCGGTTGCGCGCGCCACGCTGAACCTGGGACATGTCGAACGCCATCGAACAATCCTCCTTCGCCGGTGATGCGGTCAGGAAACGGCGGCCGAGGTCGGCGCACTCGCCGGCGCGACGATCCGGCCCTCCAGGTAGCCCCGGGCCACCATGGCCATGAAGGCGTGGACCTCGTCCTCACCCTCGGCGAACGGGCCCTGCCGCTGGCCCCGAGACGCTAACCCGCGCTGCACCGATTCGCACGCCGCCCAGTCTTCCCGATTGGTGATGTTCCAGAACTCTGCGGCGTAGGCCGGGTCGAAGCCCTCCCGCTCCCCGGCCTCCGGAGGGAACAGCCACGTGCACTCCACGAACGTCTCTCCCGGGCCGAGCGGCTCGAGCCGGTGAGCCATCACGTAGTCGGGGTGCAGGCTGATCAGCAGGTTCGGGAACAGGCCGAAGTAATAGATCTCCCGCCGCTGCTTCGCGTCGAGCCCGCGAATGGGCACCCCCCCGCTCGCACCGGACAGCGACATGGTCTCCGCGTGGTCCTGGAGCTCCATCGAGCCCCCCACCCAACATCCGGTGGGCGCGAAGCTCTCGCCGCTGTCCGTGGGGGTCACCTTGCAGAGCGCCGGGTGGATGCTCGGACAGTGGTAGCACTCGTGGTAGTTCTCGATGATGCCCTTCCAATTGGCCCGAACCACGTACTCGTGTCGTTCCGCCGCGAACAGGCGCTCGGGCTCCCAGGTCGCCAGGAGCCCGTCGAGGTTGCCGACGTGGTCGATGAAGTCGGGAGCGTCGCCCGAGGCGTCGACGAAGATCCATCCGTGCCACTCGGCCACCCGAACCTGGACGAGCGGGTAGTCGGCCTTGTCGAACCCGGGAGCTTCCCCGAATCGGGGTGCCCCGGCCAGCGCACCCTGCAGCGAGTACACCCATGCGTGGTATGGACACTTGATGGCGCGGAGGTTGCGCCTCGTGCCCGGCTCCACGAGCTCGTGGCCGCGGTGGCGGCAAACGTTGTAGAAGCCCCGGAGATCGCCGGCCCGATCTCGGACGAGCAGGATCCCCTCCTGGCCGATCCGCACCGCCTTCTGGTCACCCGGCGCGTCGAGGTCGTCGGCTCGGCCGACGCAGGTCCAGGATCCCTCGAAGAACCACTCCTGTTCCCAGGTGAACACCCCGGCCGACAGGTAGGCCTCGGCGGGGAGCGTCCGGCTGGCCCCGGGCGCGCGCGCCAATACGGGTTGGAGCTTCGAGGCCTCGATCGGCGCGGCCAGGTACGTCACGCGATCCTCCAAACCGGGATTGAACAGTCATTCAACATCGTATCGCGGGCCCTCGAAGGCCAGCAACGACGTCGGGTGACCGGCAGTTGAGCGCCGCTCCTCACACAAACGACGGATCGACGAACACGGGTGCCCCCGCGATCATGGTCAGCTCCACCTTGGCGTCGGCCAGCTCGTCGAGCGACAGGTCGAACAGGTTCCGGTCCACCACGACCAGGTCCGCTTCCTTGCCCACCTCGATCGAGCCCGTCACGTCGTCCAGGTGGTTCACGTACGCCGAGCCCATGGTGAAGGCGTGAATGGCCGTGGACAGGTCGATGCGCTCGTCCGGGAGGAAGGTTTCCTTTGTCGCTCGTTCGCCGACCATGTCCGCGTAACGACCCGGCTCCTTGCGGTGGACTGCGATGGCCATCTCCCACATGGGGTTGGGGCTCGACACCGACCAGTCGCTCCCGAAGGCGAGCCTGGCCCCCGATCGGACCAGGCTGGCGAACGGGTACTGCCACCCGCTCCGCTCCGGGCCGAGGAACGGGATCGTGAGGTTCACCATCTGTCCCTCGAGCGTCGCCCACAGTGGCTGGGCGTTCGCCACCACCCCGAGCTTGCGGAACCGGGGAATGTCGTCCGGGTGGACCACCTGGATGTGGGCGATGTGGTGGCGATGGTCGTTCGCCCCGTTCGCGGCCCGCGCCGCCTCCAGGGCGTCCAACGCCTCTCGCACGGCCCGCTCCCCGATCGCGTGGATGTGGACCTGGAACCCCTCGGCGTCCAGCCCGGTCACGCTGGCTTTCAGCAGCTCGGGATCAACGAACGACATGCCGCGGTTGGAGGTCGGCGTGCCGTCGGGACCGAGATACGGTTCCAGGACCCCGGCCGTGAAGTCCTCGATCACGCCGTCCTGCATGATCTTCACCGTGGTGGCCCGGAACCGGCCCACCGAGCTCCGTTCTCGTTTCGCCACCAGCTCGTCGATCTGCTCCTCCCCACGGTGCCGGTCCCACCACAGGGAGCCGACGACCCGAGCCGTGAGCGCACCCCTCCCGGCGGTTGCGGTGTAGGCACCAAGCGTGTCGTACGGGCCACCGACGATCGCGTCCTGCCACGCAGTGATGCCGAGCGAGTGCAAGTACTGCTGGGCCACCCGAAGCCCCTCCTCCCACTCCGCCTCGGTGACCGGGGGCATGAGCTTGTCCACCAGATCCATGGCCCCCTCGTGCAGGGTGCCCGAGGGCTCGCCGGCGTCATCCCGTTCGATCCGTCCGTCGAGAGGATCGGGGGTCTCCCGGGTGATGCCGGCCAGCTCCAGGGCTCGTGAGTTCACCCAGGCCCCGTGACCGTCTCGGTTCGGCAGGTACACCGGCCGGTCGGGGACGATACGGTCGAGGATCTCCTTGGTCGGGGTCCCCCCGGGGAACGAGTCCATCGACCAGCCCCCGCCCCGGATCCACTCGACGTCGGGATGCTCGCTCACGTACTCGGCCACGATCCGCTCGTAGCCCTCCCGCGTATACGCCTCGTTGAGGTTGCACTCCAGCATCTCCAGGCCGCCCGGGGGCGGATGGACATGGGCGTCCTGGAACCCCGGAAGCAGCATCCTGCCGTGCAGATCGTGGACCTCCGTCTTCGGCCCGATCAGGTCGGCGACCGACTCGTCGGTGCCCACCGAGACGATGCGTCCGCCCTTCACCGCGGCGGCCTGTGCCCAGATGCGTGCGGGGTCGACCGTGTACACGGCGCCTCCTGTAAAGACCACGTCGGCCGCGCCGTTGGGATGCGTTTCGCTCACGTGCGTCGCTCCATCGCGGATCCAGGGGCGCCGAGCATATCGGCCTCGGTCAAGCCAGGGCCACGAGCTCGAGCAGATCATCTCTCCAGTAGTCGAGCGTCCCCTCGGGCATCATCAGTACACGTTGCGGTGCAAGGGTTTCAACGAACTCGACGTCGTGGCTGACCAGCAGCATGGCCCCCCGCCACGCCGCGAGCGCACCGCCGATGGCCGTCCGTGACGGAGGATCGAGGTTGTTCGTCGGCTCATCCAGCAGGATCAGATTGCGACGCCCCGCGACCAGCTGGGCCAGCGCGAGCTTGGTCTTCTCGCCGCCCGACAACGTGCCGGCGTCGCGGAACGCGATCTCGCCGGTCAACCCGAACATGCCGAGCAACCCGCGGAGGTCCTGGTCCGAGGCGTCCGTGGACTCGGATCGGACGTGGGCGAGGACGTTCTCCCCGTCGCGGATGCCCTCGTGCTCCTGCGCGTAGTAGCCGAGCGAGACCCCCGTCCCAAGGCGCACGCCCCCGGCGTCAAGCTCGGTTACGCCGGCCACGATCCGAAGGAGCGAGGTCTTGCCCGAGCCGTTCAGGCCCATGACCAGGAGCCGCTCCCCCCGGGAAAGGTCGAAGGAGACCTGTTCGAACACCGGGGGGCCGCCGTAGCCCTTGGTCATCCCCGAGGCCTCGAGGACCAACCGGCCGCAGTGCGGCGGCTCGGGGAACCGGTAGCGGACGCGCCGCTCCTTCGCCGGCGCCGCCACGGCCCGGGCCGACAGGTGACGCACCCGTGTGTCGAGGGTCTTGGCCTTCCGGGCCCGCTTCTCGGTCTGGCCCCGCATGGAGTCGGCCAGCATCTTCAGTCGCTTGATCTCCGCATGCTGTCGGTCGGCGAGGGCTGTGAGACGTAGCTCGTCGAGCCGCCTGGCTTCCCGATACTCGGAGTAGGTCCCTCCATAGATCACGACCCCGTCGCGGTCCAGGTGCAGAACCCGGCTGATGGCGGCGTCCAGCAGCTTGATGTCATGGCTCACCACCATCACCGCGCCCGGGTAGCCGGCAAGGAAGCTCATCAACCAGACCTTCGCGTCGCTGTCGAGGTGGTTGGTGGGCTCGTCCAGGAGCAGGACGTCCGAGCCGGCGAACAGGATCCGCGCGAGCTCCAATCGCCGCCGCTCCCCGCCGGACAGGGCCCGGACGGGGAGGGCCAGGCGGTCCTGGGACAGCCCGAGCCCCCCGACGATCCGGCGGGCCTCGGCCTCGCCCGAGTAGCCGCCGGCCGCGCGGTACCGCTCCTCCAGCCGGGCGAACTTGCCCACGGCGGTCTCGGTGGGCCGGACCTCGAGGGTCAGCCGGAGCTTCTCCAACTTCTCGGCCAGCGACTGGAGCCCTCGCGCTTCCAGCACGTGGACGAGGGCCGTGTGGTCCTGGTCGGCGCGATGCTGGCGGGGGTCCTGGCGCAGGTAGCCCAGAGCCCCCCGTCGGGTCACGGTCCCCCGGACGGCTTGGGCCTCCCCGGCCAGGACCCGGAGCAGGCTGGTCTTGCCGACTCCGTTCCTCCCGACCACCCCGACCTTGTCCCCCGCCCGAAGGGAGAAGGAGAGGTCGTCGAGGATCGTCGTTCCCCCGGCCTCCACGGACAGGTCGGCGGCTTCCAGCAGGCTCATGCCCGGATGGTACCGGCTCCTGGGTCGCAGCCTGGCTGCGTGCCTCCGATTCGCGCTCAGATGCGTTCGATCGAGCGAAGCGACATGCGCGGTCCGTACCGAGGCGCGCTCACGCCGGCTGCGAGCAACAGCCGGAGTACCCGCCCCCGATGACCCGCGAAGGGCTCCAGGAGCTCGAGCATCTGCTCGTCGGTCCCCCGGGGCCGGCCGACGAAGGCCCAAGCCACCATGTGGGGGAAGTGGTAGTCGCCGAGGGGAACCGCATCGGCGTCACCGAGCGCGACCATGGCCACCCTGGCGGCGCTCCACGGCCCCACGCCGGGGAACGCCTGGATCCGCCGGTACGCCTGTGGCAGCGGCATCCCGACGGCCTCCTCCAGCCGGACGGCACGGGACGCCGCGGCACGCAGGGTGTCTGCGCGCCGTCGTTCGATCCCCAGCGGATGGAACGCCGAATAGGGCGTCCCGGCCAGGGTCTCCGGCGAGGGTGGCAGGCGCAGGCCCGCCGGACCCGGCCCCGGCTCGCCGAACGCGCGAACGAGGTTCCGGTACGTCGTGAACGCCTCTGCCCCCGGAACCTTCTGTTCCAGGATCGTGGGGGCCAGGGTCTCGAACACGGCGCGGGACCTCGGGATCCGCAGACCCGGCATCCGACGGTGCAGGTCGCGGACGATGCCGGGAGCCGGATCGAACGCATCCGCCGGATCACGCGAGCCGAGGAGCTCCGGTGCCGCATCGAGGGCCCACTCCTTCCCGGGCCCCCATGCCTCTGCATGGATCGCCCCCTCGCCCGAGACGAAGCGCGTCGTGGCCGGACCGAGCGGGGTTCGGGTCGCCCGCCACCACGAGCCGTCGCGGTCCCGCCGGACACACGGATGAGGTCTCCCGAACCCGAGGATCCCGAGCGTCAGCGTCAGGTCGACGGGCGGTCGCGGCCGGAGCGTCGTTCTCGTCGGTTCGTCCACCGATTCAACCACGGCAGCACCCGATCCTCTCGGTCATCGGTTGAGCATCCTGCCACACCGTCCGCCGGCGGAGCAGAATCTCCTCCGTGCTCCTCGATGAGATCGCCCGGACGTCGGCGGCAGTTGGGCGGACGCGGTCGCGGCTGGCCAAGATCGACCTGCTGGCCGCCACCCTTCGTCGCCTGGATACAGACGAGGTCCCGATCGCCGTTGCCTATCTCTCGGGCGTCCTGCCGCAAGGGACGGTGGGCGTGGGCTGGGCCTCGCTTCGCCATCTGCCGCCCAATGCCACTCCCCCGCCCACGCTCGAGCTCCGTGAGGTCCACGCCGCCCTCGACCGGATCGCCGCGGCGAGCGGGAAGGGCTCGCAGGCCGCACGGCGGAGCGAGCTGACCGAACTGTTCGCTCGAACGACGGAGCAGGACCGACGGTTCCTGCTCGGCCTCCTCTCGGGCGAGATCCGGCAAGGCGCGCTTGAGGGGATCATGGTCGAGGCCGTTGCCGGGGCCGCCACCGTGCCCGCATCGGAGGTCCGCCGGGCCCTGATGGTCGCTGGGGACCTCGGCATCGTGGCTGCGGCATCCGTGGCCGACGGCACACGAGGTCTCGCCGGGTTCCGGCTCACAATCTTGCGGCCGATCCAGCCGATGCTGGCCCAGACCGCTTCCGATCTCACGGACGCGTTGGCCCGGATCCATCCCGCCGTCGTCGAGTGCAAGCTCGACGGCGCTCGTCTCCAGGTGCACCGGCTCGACGGCGAGGTCCGGGCGTTCACCCGCAACCTGGCGGACATCACCGATCGGGTGCCGGAGGTGGTCGAGGCTGTTCGCGAGCTGCCGGTCGACGCGGTGATCCTGGACGGGGAGGCCATCGCACTCCGTCCGGACGGGCGCCCGCATCCGTTCCAGATGACGATGAGCCGGTTCGGAAGCCGACTCGACGTGCCGGAGCTTCGCCGGACCGTTCCCCTCTCGTCCTTCTTCTTCGACGTCCTGCATCTGGATGGCGAGGACCTCATCGACCGCCCCACCCGGGAACGGATCGCCGCCCTCGACGCTCGCATCCCCGGAGAGCTGCGGGTGCCGAGGATCGTGACGGCCAACCCGGAGGACGCCGACCGGTTCCTGGACGACGCGCTCGAGCGCGGCCACGAGGGGGTGATGGTCAAGGCGCCCGATGCCCCCTACGAGGCCGGCCGGCGGGGAGCGAGCTGGCTGAAGGTCAAGCGCGCGCACACGCTCGACCTCGTGGTGCTGGCCGTGGAATGGGGACACGGGCGGCGGCAGGGCTGGCTCAGCAACCTCCACCTGGGAGCCCGCGACCCGGCGACCGGCGGCTACGTGATGCTGGGAAAGACGTTCAAGGGCATGACCGACGAGATGCTTGCGTGGCAGACCGAGCGGTTCCTCCAGCTCGAGACCCGCCGCGACGACTTCACGGTCTACGTGCGACCCGACCTGGTCGTTGAGGTCGCCTTCGACGGGGTGCAGCGCAGCCCCAGGTACCCAGCCGGCCTGGCCCTGCGGTTCGCCCGGGTGAAGGGCTACCGCCCGGACAAGCGTCCGGAAGACGCCGACACGATCGAGACCGTGCGAGCGATCCACGCCGGACGGTAGGACGGCTTCAGACCCGAACCACCGGGACATCCACCAGGTGCTCGGCGACGAACCAGACCTGGAGCTCGTTCGTCCGCAGCACGTCACTCATCAGCATGTCGTTCGTCCCATCGTCGCGGCTCTCCGCCGTCTTCGTGATGGCCTCGCGGACCTTCTCGATGATGATCTCGTGGGCTTCGAGGAGCCGGGACAACATGGCCGGGACCTCCTCCGCGCCATCCGGAGGGCGAGGGATGGTGGTGATCTCAGCCGCCAGGCGCGGATCGCCCACGGCCACACCGCCGAGCGTCTGCACGCGCTCCCCGAGGAGGTCGATCAACTTCAGCTGCTCGTCCGCATGCTTGTCGAGCAGCAGGTGCAGCTGGAAGAACGTCGGGCCTCGAACCAGCCAGTGATGCTTCTTGTACAGCGCGTACAGGATCATCGAATCCGAGAGGATCTGGTTCAGGAGCTGGACGCTCTCCACGCGGGCCTCGAAGTCGAGCGCGAGGGGGAACAGCCGCATCTTCCCGAACTCCTGGACCTCCAGGCCGTGCTGGTGGAACAGTGGCTGGCTGCCGACCCGACGATCTCCGTCCCCCACCTTGAACGGATCGCTCTGCGTGTCCTTCGCCATCCTTCCTCCTTCCCGCACCGACCCCACACGCAGACTGGGGTGGTCCGTCGCCGGTCCGGTGCTGAGATCGATGGTAGTCCAGCCCACCCAGCAGCGTTCCGGGACGCTACCGGGCGGCCGACCCACCCGCGTCCGACCGCCGCCCCTGGACCTCGACATCGATCCGCTCCTCGGGCCGGCGGCCCTCCTGCTTGGCGTAGCGGGTCAGCGCCTCGACGTCGGCGTCGGTGAACGGCGGCTGCACCAGGCTCCTCGGCCAGAGGCGGCGCTTCCTCACCGCATTGACCTCGGCCGCGAACAGGGTGACCTGCGCGCCGATGAAGATCCACGCCAGCAACCCGATCACGACGGCGAACGTCCCGTATACATCGCTTGCCCCCTGGAGCTGGTAGCTCACGTAGAACCCGCCCAGGGCCTGGAGGGTCGTCCAGGCCACCGATCCCGCCGCAGCGCCGGGCAGCACGTCCCCCCAGGTGAGGTTCTCGCTGGTAAGGATGCGGAACGCGAGGAGGAAGAGGAACAGGTTCGTAACCAGCGACACGGCCAGACCGAGGATCACCAACCACCATTGACCGCTCCCACCGCCGACCGTTCCCGCCGCGGCTGAGGCCAGGGTCAGCCCGCCCAGTACCCCGAGCATGATCACCGCCCGCAGCGTTGACCTGAGGAAGTTCGGCCGGTGCTCGAAGGGAACGTTCCACACTGTGTTCATCGCGGTCTGCGTGGCCTTGACCACCCCCAGGCCGGACCACAGGGTCAGCGCCATCCCCACAGCGAGTGTCACGTCGCTTCCTCCCAGCGCGTGGATCTTGATCTCGCTTCCGATGACCGGGAAATTGGCCAGGGCCGAGTCGAGGATGCGAGTCTGGAGGTCGGGGTTGGTGCGCAGGATCATGCCCAGGACGGTCACGAGCACGAGCAGCAGGGGGAACACCGAGAAGAATCCGTAGTACGCGATCAGCGCGGCCAGGTTCCCGGCCTGGTCGTCACCGAACTTCCTGACCACCGCGATTGGGAAGGCCAGGGCGGCGTGGCGCTTCTGGAACGCGTCGACCTTGCGGAGCATCTCCCGCACGCCGCCTATTTTCCCCGCTTCAACTCCGCCGCGAGATAGCGGGCGTCGTCCCTCACCGCCCGTGCAGCCTCCTTGGGTATGGGCGGTGTGGCCTTCTCCAGCTTCCCCCTTCCTATCAGCGCGACGACGAGCGTCAGGAGCGCCCAAGCGCCGCCCACGATCAGTGCGGAGCCCCAGGCCGGAAGGACCATGGCCAGGGCCAGGATCGCCGCCGCGGTGAACGCTCCCAGGGCGCACAGAGCCAGGATCCCCGCCGCCGCGAACATGCCTGCCCCGACTCCGGCCTGCCTGACGTTCTCGGAGATCTCGCGCTTGGCCAGATCGATGTCCCGCACCAGCGTTCGGACCCCGAACCCGATGATCGAGGCCTTCCGAATGAACGAATTGGATCGAGAGCCGTTCGTGGTCGCCATGGTGCGTCCTCCCCCCGAGCGCCTCGATCCAGGCGCCTGCCGGAGCCATACCCTGGGGGTTGAGGCGCAAAACGGCGCCGGGATGCTTCGGCCTGTTGGCTTGAGACCCCGAGGGACGGGGAAGGCGGTCCCTAGGTTTACGCCGGTCGTGGACCGTCGGCCGTGGTCAGGGGGCATCGGGGGTCGGGGCCGAGTTCGGCGAAGAGCTCCCACAACCACTCGTGCGTTGGATCCGTGCACACGCGCCATGCGCGCTCGGCCGGCCCGGCCATGACGTTCAGGTAGTACATCGTATAGCCGGGTGGGGCCACGCTTGGCCCGTGATAGCCCCTGGGGATCAGGAAGACGTCGCCGTCGCGGACCGTCTCGGTGAGGTCGATGTCGCCGTCCGCGGTGTACGTCCGGTGCAGACCGAACCCACCGTCACCCCGGATCCGGAAGTAGTAGATCTCCTCCAACGGCACCTCGCGATCGGTGCGCTCGTCGTGTTTGTGGGGTGGGAACGACGACCAGTTCCCGTCCGGTGTGAGCACCTCGACCGCGATGAGCCGCTCCGCCTCGAAGGCGTCCGCCGACATGAAGTTGTTCACCTGCCGGGTGGCGGCCCCGCCTCCCCGGACCTCAACCGCCACGGCTCGGGCCGGCACGTAGGCGGGTTCCAGTCGCCGCTCGGCCCGCGCCGTGGGGAACGCGAATTCGCCACCACCGTGACTGGTGAGGACGGCCTCGGTCCCGTGCGGAACGTAGACGAAGTCGCTGACGCGGGAGAAGACGTCGGCGCGCCCGTGGAGCTCGAATGCATGCGATCCGACCTCGACTCGGCACGACCCGGAGAGTGGGAGGAGGGCGGCCTCGAATCCCTCGAGGGTGACCACTCGCTGCTCGCCCGGCGAGAGGGTGATCACGCGCAGGGCCGCGTACCCCCACCCGGCAGCGTCCGGGGTGAGGATCACCGGGTCGGGCCCGTCGGCCAGCGTACCGGCGGGGCGGAGGAGCTCACTCACCATCCGAACTCCGGCCACGGCCGGGGGGCGGGGGCGGGTACTCTCGGGAAGCGGTGAGACGGCTCCCGGCCCTCCTTCTCCTGTTCGCCCTGGTCATCCCGAGCGGCACCGCCCGCGTCCAGGACCTGATGATCACGGGAGCGTCTCCGGACGACCTCCGAGCACTCATCGTGGCGACGTGGGATCGGTTCGTCGAAGCGTTCCCCGCTCGCAGGAGCTGCCTCGCCCCCGTCACGGTCCAGGGGGTATGGGAGCTCGACGACCGGGCCGCGTACGACCCCGGCCGGCGACTGGTCACGGTCCGAATCCCGGGGACCGCTCCGAACCTGCGGGACTCCCTGATCCACGAGTTCGCGCACCACATGGAGTTCACCTGCCCGGAGCAGCAGGATCTTCGAGTCCCCTTCCTGGTGGCCCAGGCGGTTCCGCCATCCGCGCCCTGGTTCGAGGGAAGATCGTGGGAGACCACCCCGTCCGAGCAGTTCGCCGAGGCGGTCGTCCAGGTGGTGTTGGGCCCGCCCGCGCATCCGGCGGTGTTGATCCTTCCCAGATCCATTGCACTGATCCGGGCGTGGGCCCGGCGCGACCTCATGCATGGTCCATGAGTGCGCGCACCTGGTCCTCGTCCGGCATGGCGTCGGCGCATGCCAGCTGGGCGGCGACGTACGCGCCGGCCGCGTTGGCGAACCTGATCGTCGTGACGATCTCCCAACCATCCAGGAGACCATGGCAGAGCGCCGCACCGAAGGCGTCCCCCGCACCCAGCCCATTCACGACGTCCACCGGCACGGGCGGGATCCGTTCCATGCCGCCATCCCATGCCACCAGCACACCGTCGGGTCCCAGCTTCACCACCGCCAACTCCAGGCCCAGTGCGAGCAACCGTTCGGCCTGGGCTTCCGGCTCGCCCTCTCCCACCACGATCGCGACTTCCTCCCGGTTGCCGACGGCCACCGTCGCGTGCTCCAAGGCCCGGCGCTGACGATCCCCGGCCTCCCTCGGCGCAGGCCAGAACGATGGACGGAAATCCAGATCGTGGACGGTGATGCGGGAGCGTCCCCGAGCCTCCAGGGCGGCGGTCGTCGCGGACCGGCTGGGCTCATCCGAGAGGCCGGTCCCGGTTGTCCAGAAGACCCTGGCCCCCCGGATGGCGTCGAGGTCGAGGTCGTCCGGGGTCAGGTTCATGTCGGGCGCCTTCGGCTCTCGGTAGAAGAGCAGGGGGAAGGAGTTCGGCGGGAAGAGCTCGCAGAAGACGATCGGGGTCCGGAGCTCCGGGTCGGTGCCCACGTAGCGGTCGTCGACCCCGAAGGAACGAAGCGCCGACCTCACATAGGCCCCGAACCCATCGTCGCCGACCTTCGTGATTACCCCGGCGCGGTGTCGGTAGCGCGCCGTCCCCACCGCCACGTTCGTGGGGCTCCCCCCCAGGGTCTTGGCGAACGTGCGGATCTCGGCGAGATGGAGCCCGCTCTGCTCGGGGTACATATCCACCCCGACCCGCCCCATGGTCAGGACGTCGAAGGCCTCCAACACCTCAGCCGCCGGGACCGGGGACCGGCCCCTGGGGTGGCTCCCGGTCCTCACGCCTCCCGGTCTCGGCCTCCAGCAACGCCGCGGCCTTCCGAAGGTCCTCCGCGGCGGTACCCCCAGCCGCGGCTCGTTCGAGCTCGTGGGCCAGGTTCTCCAGTTCCTCGCCGCCCGCCATCATCTGCACCAGGCCCTCGAGGGTGAGTTCCTTCCTGGTGAAATCGCCGTACACCTGTCCCCGCCGAAGGATGACGAAGTGGTCGCCAACGGGGTAGGCGTGGTGCGGGTTGTGCGAGATGAAGATGACCCCGATGCCTCGCTGCTTGGCCTGGACGATGTACCGGAGCACCACGCCGGCCTGCTTGACGCCGAGGGAGGCCGTCGGCTCGTCCAGGATGAGCACCTTCGCGCCGAAGTGGACGGCGCGGGCGATGGCCACCGACTGGCGCTCACCCCCGGAGAGGGTCCCCACCGGCTGGTCCGGGTCGCGGATATCGATCCCCATCTTGGCCAGCTCATCGCGGGTGGTAGCTGTCGCGTACTCGACGTCGTACCTACGAATGGGGCCCCATCCCTTGGTCGGCTCCGAACCGAGGAAGAAGTTCCGCCAGATCGACAGGAGCGGGATCATCGCCAGGTCCTGGTAGACCGTGGCGATCCCGCGTTCGAGGGCGTCGCGAGGAGACCGGAAGTCCATCGGCTCCCCCTCGAACAGGTACTCGCCCTCGTCGGCCTGGTACACGCCTGAGAGGGTCTTGATGAGGGTGGACTTCCCGGCGCCGTTGTCGCCGAGGAGGCACGTGACCTCCCCGGCCCGGACGAACATGGAGACATCCTTCAGCGCGATGACGCTCCCGAAGTACTTCGAGATGCCCTTGACCTCCAGCAGCGGGCCCCCATTGGTGCTCATCGCCGTGCCGCCGCCTTCAGCCTGACGAAGTTGTTGAGGATCACAGCGACGACGAGGACCCCGCCGATGAACACCTGGTACCAGTCACCCTGGATGCCGGTGATCACGATGCCCTGCTGGACGAGGCCGAAGATGAGGGCCCCCACCGCGGCGCCGACGGCCGATCCATAGCCCCCCGTGAGCAAACAGCCGCCCACCACGGCGGCGATGATGGCCTGGAATTCCTGGCCTTGGCCGCGCAGGGTGTCGGACCCCGTGAACTGCACGGCCTGGATCACCGCGACCAGGAATCCGGCGAAGGCGGTGGTCAAGAAGAGGGTCATCTTGACCGCTCGCACCGGCACGCCGACGTTGCGGGCGGCGTCCACCGCGCCGCCGGTCCCGAAGATCCAGTTCCCCTGGCGCGTTCGCAGGAGGACCCACGTCGCGAGCAGCGTCAGCGCGACCCACCACAGGATCGACACGTTGAAGTTGGTCCCGAACAGGGTGAGCTGGGATGCGAAGAGCTTCCTGGCCAGACCGAACCCAGGAACTTCGTCCAAGTTGCCGAGCTGCGTCCGGTTCGTCCGGAGCCTGGTGATCGCGACGGTCAGTCCTCGGAAGATGAACAGCGTTCCCAGGGTGATGATGAACGACGGGAGCCTGGTCGTGATGACCAGCCATCCGTTAACCAGGCCGGTGAGGACCGCCAGGACCAGGGCGACCAGGATGGCCGGCCACAGGGACCAGCCGAACCCACCGGCGACCTCCGGCGTGACGAGCAGCATGATGGCCATGCCGCAGAACCCCAAGATGGACCCGATGGACAGGTCGAACTCGCCGGCGATCATCAGCAACGCCACCGCCACCGCCAGGATCCCCAGAGGAGCCGACCGATTCAGGACGGCGGCGGTGGCGGACCAGCTGACGAAGTTGTTGTCGAAGGCGACGACCGCGAAGAACGTCCACACCACGACGAGGCCCACCACCGCCCCGAGCTCCGGGCGGGACAACAGCCTTGAGACGAGGCGGACGCGACGAACCCGTTCGTCTCGCGCAACGGCAGGCGGGGGGGCTGTCTCCGTCGCCATCGGCGCCTCCTTCTCCTCGTGCGGTAGGAATGAGCCTAGTGATCGGGGCCCGCCGTTGCAGAACGGCAGGCCCCGATCACCCTGGTCCTTACCGCAATCCCTCCGCCGAGTAGTCGATGACCTGCGCGGCCGTCTCCTGCGTCACGATCTGGGGACCGGTCAGGATCACCCGATCCACGCTCCCAAGTGGGAGCGCCCCGGTCTCCATGTATTTCGTGAGCAGCACGATCGGCAGGTAGCCCTGGAGGTACTGCGCCTGATCGATGGCGAAGAGCATGTCGCCCCCGTCGATCGCCTCGAGGACCTCCGGTGACAGGTCGAAGGTCGCGAACTTGACTTGCCCCAGAAGGCCGGCCTGGTCGAGCGCCGCCAGGGTCGGCTCCGCGCCCGTGGGACCGAGGGTCAGGATGCCGTCCAGGTCCGACTGCTCCTGAAGGACTCCAGCCACGGTCTCCTGAGCGCCGGTGGGGTCGGCCAGATCGACCGGGATCACGGGCACCTTCTCGCCCAGGCCCTTCTCGAAGCCCTGGCAGCGCAGGTCCAGCGCGACGTTCCCCACTTCCTGATTGATGCAGATGGCGTTCTTCACGCCCTCATCCGCGAATCGCTGGCCCGCGATGAGCCCCGCCTCGAACTCGGTCTGTCCGACGTGTACCAACACGCCCAGGTCGGCGAACACGTCGCTCCCCGAGTTCATCGAGATGACCGGGATCCCCGCGTCCACCGCGGCCCGGATCGAGGGACCGAGCGCGTCCGCGTCGGGGATGCTCACCACCAGGCCATCCGGCTCTGAGGCGACCGCCGCGTCGATCAGCTGACTCATGGCCACCATGTCAAACGTCTCGGGGGCCTGGTACTCGACCTGGACCCCCATGTCCTCGGCCGCCGCGTTCACCCCGTTGGCCGCCACCGACCAGAACGGGTCCGAAGCCTGGCCGTGGGTCACGACCACGAATCGGAAGTCGCGCTGGTTGACCGCGCCGCCCCCGTTCTCGCCCTCGTCCCCATTGCCGGTGCATGCCGCCCCGAACAGGGCAAGCACCAGCAGCAGTCCCGCCAACCTTCGACGGTTCATTCCCCCTCCTTTCCTCCGGGGTGACGCCCCATCGCGTGCCCCCGCTCCGACACCCAGACACCGGCCGCGGACGACGACCCGAGGAGCTCGCCGAACCGCTCCAAGAACGTGAGGCTCACGGCGACGTCCCGGACCGGGCCACTCCCCTCTTCGGGTGCCCCCTCCAGCACCGTGTCCTGCTCCAACACGTACCAGCCATCGTAGTCCGACGCCTCGAGGGCCGAGACGATGGCCGCAACGTCGACGTCGCCCGACCCAAGCGGCCGGTACATCCCGTCCGCCACGGCGTCCCGGTAGCCCATCCGTCCCGTCCGCACCTGCTCCGCCAGGTCGGCCCTGACGTCCTTCAGGTGGACGTGGGCGACGCGATCCCGCGCGGCCGTGGTCAGCTCGACGGGGTCGGCTCCCCCGACCATCAGATGACCGGTGTCCACACACAGGGAAACGGGCGAGCACTCCAGCAGCCGCTGGACCTGGCGGGATCCCTCGATCACCGTGCCCTGATGGGGATGCAGGGCCACCGCCAGGCCCCGCTCGGACCCCAGATCGATCACCCGGCCGATCCCCGCCACGAGCGACGCCCACGACGGATCGTCGAGATCCGTCCCGCCCTCGTAGCCGTCCCGGCCGGTCCCGGCCGCCAGCACGAGGACCTCGGCGCCCGCCGCGGCCAGCAGGTCGGCCTGCTTCGTCACCCGGTCGAGCTCGTCCTCTAGCCGCGCCGGCTCGTGGAGGACCGCCGGCACGAACCCGGCCAACAGCGCGAGCCCGTGGTCGGTCAGCGTCGCCTCGAGCATGGATGCGTCGGTGGGCAGATACCCGTCGGGGCCGAGCTCGGTGGCCGGAAGGCCGAGTCCGGCCATCTCGGAGAGGACCCGGTCGGGCTCGAGCTGGTAGCCCCATCCCGGGACCTCGCACACCCCCCACGAGATCGGCGCGCCGGCCACGCGTGCGACGCGACGACTCACCCGACCTCCTCCAGGCGCACCGGCCGGTGCTCGGCCCGAGAGCGCCCGCAGGCCACCGCGATCCGGAGCGCCGCCAAGGCGTCCTCGGCCGTGCACGGGCTCTCCCGCCGGCCCGCCGCGAGCTCGACGAACCACTCCATCTCCGCCCGATATGCCTCGGCGAACCGGGCCTGGAAATGGGGGTACGGATCGGCCGGAGCGGGCGCCGCTTCCGGTTCCACGGAGCGGAGCGGCATCCGTCCGTCCCACCCCACCACCACGCTGTCGCCCGAACCGAGCAGCTCCATGCGAACGTCGTAGCCGAGGGGGTCGTGGCGGGTGACCGAGAGGATTCCGAAGGCCCCGCCCGAGAGCCGGAACGTGGCCACGGCCGTGTCGACGTCCCCGTACTTCCCGAACACGGGGAACCCGATCACCGCACCGTCCGCGTACGTCTCCACCACCTCCTGGCCCGTGACGAACCGGAGGGCGTCGAAGTCGTGCACGCTGAAGTCGCGGAAGATCCCTCCCGACACGGGGATGTACGCCTCGTGGGGTGGCGCGGGGTCGTGACCGGCCATCCGTACGACGTACAGGGTGCCGAGCCCGCCGCTGCCGACGAGGTCGCGGGCGGCGCGATACCCGGGATCGAACCGGCGCTGGAACCCCATCTGGAAAGGGATCCCCACATCCCCGACGTGGGCCACGACTTCCGCCGTGGAAGCGACGTCGAGCGAGATCGGCTTCTCGCAGAAGGTCGGGAGTCCCGCGTCTGCCGCCAGGTGCACCAACGGGGCGTGGGCATCGGTGGCAGCTGCGATCACTACGGCGTCGGAGACCTTCATGGCATCGGCGACGTCGTCCGCGGCCTCCACGCCAAGCTCCTTGGCCACGGTCCGGGCACGGTCCCGATCGACGTCGGCCACGAGCGCGTCTACGCCCCGGAGCGAAGCCAGCGTCCCGGCGTGCACCACCCCCATGCGCCCAACGCCGATCACCGCGATCCGCATCAGCAGCGCGGCCCCCTCCTCATCCGCACTGG
>JBIOXZ010000033.1:0-6562 GCA_044869895.1 Actinomycetota bacterium
GACAGCGTCCCGCCGGTCAGGTACACCATCAGCACGCCGCCGACGAGGGCCATCGGCAGGGTCACAAAGAACATGAGCGCCAGGCGCGTGTCCCTGAAAGCGGCCTGCAAGAGCAGAAGGATCCCGATCCCGGCGGCGATCCCGAAGATGAGCAGACGGTTCTGCGCGCCCTCCTGCTCCACAGCCTCGCCGAGCAGCTCGGCGTGGTAGCCGGTCTTGAACTCGACTCCCTCGAGGCGCTCCCTCACGTCGCTCACGATCTCGCTGAGGCTCCGTTCGCTCACGTTGGCGGCGATGTCGATCCGGCGCGACGTGTCCTCGCGGTGTATGACGTTCGGAGTCGGCCTCACCCGGACGCTGGCGACGTCGGCCAGACGCACCCGATCGCCGCTCGGGGTGTCGATCGGAAGATTCCGGATGTCGGTCAGGCTCTGGCGCGTCTCAGGCGTGCTCCACACGTGAACGTCGTACGCCCGCGCCCCTCTGAAGATGTCGCCAACCTCCTCACTTGACACGAGCACGGCTCCCGCGCGGCGCACGTCCCCCGGCTTGAGCCCGTGGCGCTCGGCCGCGGCGAGGTTCTCCCTCACCTCGATCTCCGGCACGTCCGCCACCAACTCCACGTGCAGGTCGTCCAGCCCCTCGATGTCCGTCAGTGCCTTCTTCACGCGGTCGGCCTCACCGCGGAGAGTCTTGAGGTCTGCACCGAAAATACGTACGACGATCGGCTCAGCCGCCCCGGCGAGCACCTCGTCGATCCGTTCCCTCAGGTATGTCTGGACGTCGTGGTAGAGGCCCGGGTGGGCATCGACCGCCTCCACGAGAGCGTCCAGCGTCTTGTCGTAGTCGGCGTTCCGGTCGATGCTGACCCAGTTCTCGCCGAAGTTCGAGCCGACCACCTCCTCGGCCAGGAACGCCTGTCCGATGTGCGATCCGAAATTGCGGACCCCCGGGATGGTTCGGAGCTCGCGACTGGCCTGGGTGACGATGCGTTTCTCCTCCGGATGTGACGTGCCCGGCGTGGTTATCCAGTGCATCAGGAAGTCCCTCTCCTTGAACGCCGGATACAGCTCCTCGCCGAGCTTCGGCGCCGCTACGAGGCCGGCCAGTACGAGAATGCCGGCGGCGGCGTAGGCGGGCCACGGCCTGCGGATCATTCCCAGAAGGAGCGCCCCGTAGCCGCGCTTCATCCAGCGGACGAGGGGAGCGTCGCGGCGCTCGCGCGTCTTCGACAGGAGGAGCAGGCTGAGCGCGGGCGTGACCGTCAGCGCCACGAGCATCGAGACCAGGATCGCCAGCGCGTATGAGAAGGCGAGCGGCTCGAAGAAGGAGCCGGTCACGCTCTGAAGGAAGAAGACCGGCACCACGGCGATGACATTGATCAAGGTCGCGTACCAGATTGCGGTTCGCACCTCGAGCGACGCCTCCAGGATGATCCGCGGAGCCAACCTGCCGCTGCCGTCCCCGCGCAGCCGCAGCCGTCTCCAAATGTTTTCGACATCGATGATTGCGTCATCCACGACCACGCCGACGGCGATGACCAGCCCGGCGAGGATCATCGTGTTGATCGTGTCTCCGGTGAGGTAAAGCACGAGCAGCGCGGCCACCAGGGAGAGCGGGATGGCCAGCAGGCTGATCAGCGCCGTCCGCCATTCGAACAGGAACGCGACCAGCACCAGGATCACGAGCAGGCAACCGAGCAGAAGGGCCAGGGTGAGGTTGTCGATCGCCGAGTCGATGAAG
This sequence comes from Actinomycetota bacterium, assembly GCA_044869895.1. Classification (GTDB taxonomy): domain Bacteria; phylum Actinomycetota; class UBA4738; order UBA4738; family HRBIN12; genus AC-69. The sequence goes on from JBIOXZ010000033.1 coordinate 1,744, forward strand.
TCGGCCTGCCTGAAGATCGTGGCGTCGAACTGAATGCCGGGAAGGCCGGGCCGCAGCTCGTCGAGAGCGTCGTCGACGCCGTTCGTCACCTTCACCGTGTTGGCTCCCGCGGCCTTCTCGACCACCAGCAGCAGGCCGGGACCGTCGTTGATTACCGCGTCGCCGACAAGCGGCTGATGACCCTCGACCACGTTCGCAACGTCGTTGAGCCTCACCGCCGGGTTGATCGGCACTCGGCCCAGGTCGGCCGGCGTCGCGATCGGCAGGACGTGCCTGATCCCCAGCCTCTGGTTCGGGGTGTCGACGAACCCACCCGTGCCGATCACGTTTCCGAAGTCGGCGTAGCGCAGCAGCCCCGCGTCCAGGGAGTCGGCGGTGGCGTTCATCACCTGGTCCAGGGACACGTCACGGGCGCGGAGTCGCGCGGGATCGACGTCCACGTGGTCCTGCTGGAGGCGCTCGCCCCAAATGGCCACGTTCACCACTCCCGGCACACGCAACAGCCGGGCCCGGATCTTCCAGTATGCGATCGTGGACAGCTGCATCAGCGGGATCCGGTCGGAGGACACGCCGATGTGCATCACCCGGCTCGTCGTCGAGATGGGCTGCCTCATCACCGGCGGCGAGGCCCAGGTCGGCAGCGACGCGGTCACGCCCGCGAGCCGCTCCTGCACCACCTGTCGTGCCTGTAGGAGGTCCGTCCCGCGCTTGAAGATGAGCTCGATCGACGACAGCTGCGGAACCGACGCCGAGCGAATCTCGTCGAGTCGGGCCACGCCGTTGAGCGCCTGCTCGAGCGGAACGGTCACGAGCTCCTCGGTCTCCTCGGAGGAGAGGCCGAGGCAGATCGTCTGGACCTCCACGCGGGGGGGCGCGAACTCTGGGAAGGCGTCGGTGCGCGCGTTGCGGACCTGACCGGCGCCGTAGACCATCAGCGCCACCGCTACGGCAACCACCAGGTACCGGAACTTCAGACTCGAGCCGATGATCCAGCGCATGGCTCTACGGCACCGAGCTCAGTCTTCCTCGACCTCGTACTCGGTCCCGAACAACTCCTGCGATCCGACTGTCACAACCGCGGTCCCCGAGGCTGGCCCCCGCGACAGGAAGGCTTGACCGCGGTCGATGTGGTCGACGCTGATCGGGCGGCGGACGAAGACCAGCCGCTCGGGGCTCGTGTACGTGAAGGTCAGACCCTCGGGGTCGTACAACACCGCCGAGTAGGGGATTACGTTTCCATCGACCGCCGTGGTGCGGATCCCGAGCCGCTTGGCCGCGTCCGCCGACAACGTCACCCGGCTGAGATCCGTTCCCTTGATCGGCTCGACCTGGGCGGGCTCGCGGTCGCTCGCGCTTGCCTCGTCGTCCGCCGTATCGGAGCGGAGCGCAATAACCAGCACCGCGACCCCGACGACGACGACCAGTGCGACGACGATCCATTTCTTACCGCGCACCTGGCTGACCCCCCTTCTCGACAACTGGCTCGGCCTCGGTGCCGGCCCACCGCTGAAGCAGCTCCGCCTCGGCCGCCGCGCTCGCCTGGGTGCCGGCTCCGAAGCGCAAGTACAGAGTGGGCATGAGGAAAAGACTCATTAGGACGGAGGTGACGAGGCCGCCGAGTACCACCACCGCCATCGGGTGCACGATCTCGTAGCCGGCACGGTCGCCAAGCACGACGAACGGCAGGAGCGCCACGGCGGTGGCCAGCGAGGCTGTCAGGATCGGAGCAAGCCTGTCCCGTGCTCCGCGCAGCACCAACCCGGGGCCGAACGCCTCGCCCTCGTGCTGCTCGAGATGGTGATAGTGCGTGATCAGCACGACGCTGTTGCGCGCTGCAATCCCGAGCAGGGCAACAAGCCCGAACAGCGCGCCAAGCGAGAACCCGCCACCGTCCACCAACTCCGCGAGCTCGCCGCCCACGAGGGCGACCGGTAGGGCCAGGAAGGCGACGAACGCGAGGCGCCAACTGCGGAAGGCGGCTTGAAGGAGCAGGAAGATGCCGATCGCGGCGGCGATCCCGAAGCCCACGAGACGCGTGGCCGTAGCGCGCGGGCCGGTCGCATCCCCTATCACCTGAGCGTGGTACTCGAGCGGGAAGCTCACCTGCGCGAGGCGCTCCTTGACGTCGTCCTTTACGTCGCCCACGGCACGCCCGCTCAGGTCGGCGCTGATGTCGATTCGGCGTGAGCTGGCATCGCGCTCGATGACCTGTGGGGTGGGCCTTACGCGCACAGCCGCGATCTGCCCGAGGCGCACGTGCCCGCCGCCCGGGGTGTCGATCAGGAGCCGGCGAACGTCCGTGAGGCTCCCGCGTTCATCGGGCACCGCCCTCACCACGACCTCGAACACCTTCTGCTTCTCGAACAGGCTCCCGACCTGAATGCCTTCCAGCAGCGTGGCGGCCTGCCGGCGCACGTCGCCCGGCTTGATTCCATAGCGCTGAGCCTTCGCGAGGCTCACCTCGATGGCCATGGTCGGCTCCTCGACGAACCGCTCCACACGCGGGTCCACCACGCCGTCCACGTCGGCGAGGAGCTGCCTCATGCGAGCTCCCTGCCGCCGGAGGACATCCAGGTCCTCTCCGTAGACCCGCACGAGAAGCGGTCGCCGGTCCGTGCCGGTCAGGACGTCCAAGTCGGCGCTGGCGGCGGAGCCGTCACCGGCCTGCCTGTCATCCACTGCGCCAACGTCCCTGATCCTCTGCTTCTCGTACGTCAGGACGCTGTGGCTGAATCCGGGGTAGGCGTTAATCGTCCGCTGGACCGACGCCTTCGCAGCGTCGTAGTCGGCATCCGGGTCGAGCTTGACCCAGAGCTCGCTCGAGTTGACGTTGACCACCTGATCGCCGGTCACGGCGCGACCGACATGGCCTGCGACGTCACGGACACCGGGGATCGATCGCAGGTCGCGACTGGCCCGACGGACGATGCGGCTCATCTCCGGGTGGGAGGTGCCCGGCGGCCCGTCCAGGTGGACCAGCAGGTCCCTGTTCTTGAACGAAGGAATGACCGGCCCGTGGAACAGGGGAATCACCGCGAGGCCGGCGACCGCGACGATGCCCGCCGCGAGGAATGCGGCACGCGGCACGCGGAGGATGGTGGAAAGCGCGGCGTCGTAGCGACGCTTGGTCCATTCGAGAATCGGCGACTTCCTGCTCTCGGGCCGCAGCAGCAGGCTCAGCGCCGGAGTGACCGTGAGCGCGACCAGCATCGAGACCAGTACCGCGAGCGCGTACGAGCGGACGAGGGGCTCGAAGAACGCGCCGCTCACGCCCTCGATGAAGAAGACGGGCAGTGCCGTCAAGAGGATGATCGCCGTCGCGTAGCCGATCGGGCCGCGCATCTCGGCCGCGCCCTCGACCACCACCTCCGGGACGGACCCGCCCTTGCCCCGCTCACCCAGACGCCGCCGGATGTTCTCCACATCGATCACGGCGTCGTCGATGACGACGCCGACCGCCACCGCGAGCCCAGCGAAGACGAAAGCGTTGATCGCGGCCTCAGTCACCGATAGCACGAGCGCCGCGGCCGTCATCGCCACCGCGAACGACGCGAAGCAGATCAGCGCGGTACGCCAGGCGTAGAGGAGCGCGAACAGGATGAGCGCGAGGAGCGCGCAGCCGATGAGTACCGCGAGCGTGAGGTTGTCGGTGGCCTCCTCGATGAAGTCGGCCGGGCGGAAGACCGAGGAGTCGATCGTCATGCCGGAGAGGCCGGGCCGCAGCTCGTCGAGGGCTTCATCGACGTCACGAGTCACGTCGAGCGTGTCTGCCCCCGGGAACTTCTCCACCACGAGCAGGATGCCCGTCTTGTTGTCGACGACGGCGTCGCCGATGAGCGGCTGGTGGTCCTCGACCACCCTGGTGATCTCGCCCAGGCGCATCGGCTCGCCGGCCGCGCCACCGGTCCCCTCGACCGGCACCCGGGCCAACTTCTCCGGCGTCACGATCGGCAGGATGTGCCGGACCTGGAGCCTCTGGTTGGGGGTGTCGATGAACCCGCCCGTTCCGGGGGTCGACGCAGCCAGGAAGCTCAGCGGCGAGACAAGCTGAGCGTTACCGGCGGTGCTGATGACCTGCTTGAGGGTGACGTGGTCGCCTCTCAGCCGTTCGGGATCGACCAGCACCTGCAGCTGGCGGTCCCGCAGCCCGAAGATGGAGACGTTCGCCACGCCGTCGATGCCGAGGAGGCGAGGCCTGATCGTCCAGCGGGCGAGCACCGAGGCCTCGATCTGGGAGAGCTGATGCGGCGAGACCCCGATCATCATGACCCGGCTCTCGGAGGACAGTGGCTGGAGCATCTGCGGCGGCTGCGAAACGTTCGGGTTCGCGTGCGCCTGCGTGAGCTGCTCCTGCACCAGCTGCCGCGCATCGAAGATGTCGGTGCCCGGCTCGAAGAGGAGAACGATCGACGACTCCCCGGGCACGGACTGCGAGCGAAGGACGGTGACGCCCTTCGTCCCATTGAGCAGGTCCGCCTCGAGCGGAACGGTGACGAGCTGCTCGACCTCCTCCGCGGAGAGCCCGAGCGCCTCGGTCTGGACCTCCACATACGGGGGCGTGAACTCCGGGAGCACGTCCACCGGGGCATCCCGGAGCTGGAGATACCCGAGCGCCATCACCCCCGCGGCGATCCCAACCACCAACAGTCGGAACCGCAGGCTCGACCGGAGGATCGCGCGAATCACTTCCTGGTCCCCCGGTCAGCGCGCCCGTCGCCGGTGCTTCCTGGGCTTGGCCTTCACCACCACGGTCTTCGTGGTGCGCTTCCCCGCCTTCGGCTTAGTGGAGACGACGTAGCCCCTGCCCCGAACCTTGAAC
>JBIOXZ010000034.1:0-2934 GCA_044869895.1 Actinomycetota bacterium
TCGCGCGGCGGATGAACTCACCGCGGAGCCGGGCGCGGGTCGTCTGGGGAGGCGTGTGCTTGGCCTGCTCCACCTGCTCGTCGCGCACGACCCGATCCACGCGGTCGTTCCGCGCGAGGAGGTAGTAAACGCCCTTGAAGGGCCGGATGTCGTGGTACTGGAGGTCGATGAGGGACACCCGTGGGTCGCGCCAGGACAGCCGGTGCCGGGCCATGTAGTCCTCGATCACCTGGCGCTTGATGACCCAGTCGACATCGCGGTCGCACTGGGCGGGGTCCGTCTCCAGTCGGGCGAGCATGTCGGTCCACCGGTCCAGGACGTCGCGCGTGACCGGGTCGGCGTCGACGTGCTGCACATAGGCCAGGCAGGCCTCCAGGTACTCCTTCTGGATCTCGAGGGCGGTCATCGTCCGGCCGTCCTTGAGCTTCACCGTTTCACGGAGCCCGGGGTCGTGCGAGATGTCCCGGATGGCCTGGACGGGAGACTGGAGGCTGTAGTCCCGGTCGAAGTAGCCGTCTTCGATCATGTCGAGGACCACGGCGGTGGTACCGACCTTGAGGTAGGTCGCCACCTCGGACATGTTCGAATCGCCGACGATCACGTGGAGCCGCCGATACTTCTCGGCGTCCGCGTGTGGCTCATCGCGCGTGTTGATGATGGACCGGGACGAGGTGGTGGCGCCGGAGATCTCCTGGCAGATGTGCTGGGCGCGCTGTGAGAGGCAGTAGTGGAAGCCCCGGGGGGTCTGGAGCACCTTGCCGGCCCCCGCGAAGATTTGGCGGCTCACGAAGAACGGGATCAGCGCCTCGGCGAGCCGCTGGAACGAGACGTCGCGTGACACGAGGTAGTTCTCGTGGCATCCGTACGAGTTGCCTGCCGAGTCGGTGTTGTTCTTGAAGAGGAGGATGTTCCCCGAGATCCCGTCCTCGCGGAGCCGCTTCTCCGCCTGGTGCAGGAGGTCCTCGACGATGCGCTCGCCGGCCTTGTCGTAGACGACGAGGTCCATCACGTCGTCGCACTCCGGCGTTGCGTACTCCGGGTGGAAGCCGGTGTCGAGATAGAGCCGAGCGCCGTTCTCGAGGAAGACGTTCGCGTTGCGGGCGCCGGGAATGACCTTCTCGAACAGGTAACGCGCGACGTTGTCCGGGGAGAGCCGGCGCTGACCGTTCAGTGTACAGGTCAGGCCATACTCGTTCTCGAGCCCGAAGATTCGTCGCTTCATGACGTCCCCATGGGCCGGTCGCCCTCTGGCGGATCGGGACGCCCGAACATCGCGCGCAGCTCGCCGTTCGAGACGCGCCGGAACTTCCGGCGCTCACGCTTGCGGTCGAGCACGGCGACCTCGAGGTCGCGTTCCGTCAGCGTCTTGTTCTGCGTGACCGTCAGCGCACGGATCCCGAGCCGCACCGCCTCGGCGAGGGGGCTCCCTTCCCGGTAGTGCTCCTTGAGGAAGCGGCGGATCTCCTCCGCCTGCCCGCCCATCGCCGCATAGTTGCGCTCATCCTCGATCGAACCGTCGTAGAGGACGTGATACATCTCGTTCTTGCCGTTGGCGTCGTCGGCCACCTCGACGACCAGGACCTCGACCTCGAAGGGCTTGAGCCCCTCGGTGAAGATGTTCCCGAGCGCCTGGGAGTAGGCGTTGGCGAGCGCCTTCGCCGTCACGTCTTCGCGGTGATAGGAGTAGCCGCGGAGGTCGGCGTGCCGCACTCCGGCGATCCTGAGGTTCTCGAACTCGTTGTACTTGCCGACCCCGGCGAAAGCGATGCGGTCGTAGATCTCCGAGATCTTGTGGAGCAGCGTCGACGGGTTCTCGGCGACCAGCAGGATCCCGTCCAGGCACTCGAGGGCCACGAGGGACCGGCCGCGGGCGATGCCCTTGCGGGCATACTCGGCCTTGTCCTTCATCATCTGCTCGGGCGAGACGTAGTACGGGAGCGGCATCGCGTCAGGTTCCTTGGCGGCGCACCGCGAGCACGGCCTCGAACCGGGCCCGCACCTCGGCCTCGGGGACCTCCTCGAACCCGGAGCGGGTGACCACCTTCACGGTCGGGAAGATCCCGTGGACGAAATCCGGCCCGCCCGTCCCCACGTCTTCCTCAGCTGCGTCGACGAGCGCCTCGGCCGCCCAGCGGATCCCCTCCTCGCGCGACGCGCCCGCCCGGTACAGCTTCTTGAGGGTGTTCCGGGCGTCCTTGCCGCCCGAGCCGCTCGCGTAGTAGTCGGTCTCCTCGTACCGACCGCCCGTGACGTCGTACTTGAAGATCCGCCCCTCGGCGCGGCGTAGATCGTAGCCGGCGAAAATGGGCACGACCACGAGGCCCTGCATCGCCATCGGGAGGTTCATCCGGATCATCTGGCTGAGCTTGTTCGCCTTGCCTTCCAGGGACAGGCCGTCGCCCTCGACCTTCTCATAGTGCTCGAGCTCGGTCTGGAACAGGCGCGCCATCTCGATCGCCGGACCGGCCGCCCCGGCGATCGCGACCACCGAGTGCTCGTCGGTCTTGTAGACCTTCTCGATTCGCCGGTGGGCGACCTGGTAACCCTCGGTGGCCTGGCGGTCGCCGGCGACGATGACGCCGTCGGCGTACCGGAGCGCCAGAATCGTCGTCCCGGTCGGAACTCCCGGCACGCCATGCGGATCCGCCGGCGGGACCGCCCCGATCGAGGAAGGGCGGGAGACGAGCAGGTCCGGCGCCTCTTGACGCAGGAGGTCCACGAAGCTGGTGTTCACGTAGCGCCCGAAGAGACCCTGCCAGGAGTCATGCATGTGGGCTGTCCGTGGGGGGATTATACAACCGGGCTTCGCCGGGGACCGCGCCTTCCAGCACCCATGGGTGCCAGGCTCTAAACGATGGTCGGCTTCGAGATGTTCTTGAGGAGATCCCGCGCCGTCGGCGACTGGTCGAGCAGCCGGCGCACGAGGGCCTCGGT
>JBIOXZ010000035.1:0-2544 GCA_044869895.1 Actinomycetota bacterium
GTCGGTCTTGTACTTGACGAACGGACTCCCCACGGCGGTGCCCCCGATCACCTCGAGCATGGCCGCGCGATCGATGCCGTACTTCTCGGCGAGCACGAGCGCCTCCGCCATCAACTGGGCCGTGCCGCCGATCATCACGTTCAGGGCCAGCTTGACGATTCGGGACTCCTCCCCGGCGCCCACGTAGAAGAGATTGGGGCCAATGTCCCGAAGCGTGTCGCCCAGCCGGTCGAAAGCGTCCCTCGGGCCGGACACGATGATCCCGAGGTTGCCGGCCGCGACCACCGACGGGTTGCCGCTCACGGGGGCCCGCAGAAACGACACGCCGCGGCGCCCGCACTCCTCGGCCACTCGAGCGGACGTGTCCGCGCCGACCGTGCTCATGTCGACGAGCGCGCCGCTTGTCTCGCTCGCGAGCACTTCGTTCGTCTCAACGGCCAGCAGGCCATCCTCCCCGAGGGCCACCGCCTCGAGCGCCGGACCGTCGGCCAGCATCGTGATGCAGACGTCGGCGTGCTCCCACGCCTCCGAGGGCCTCCCAAGGACCCGGATCCCCCGATCCGTGTACGCCTGGGTCGGTCCCGGCGACCGGTTCCAAACGGTGAGCTCATGGCCGGCGCCCTCGAGCCGCGCCGAGATCGGGATCCCCATGCGCCCGAGGCCCAGAACGGCAACTCGCATCAGAGCATCATCCAGCCGCCGTCAACCGCGAGGTTGACCCCGTTCACGGCACGGTTTCGAAGCAGGAAGAGGGCGGCGTCCGTGACCTCCTCCATCGTGATCAGGCGTCCGGTGGGAGTGCGGGATTTCACGTTGTCGAGCATCTCGCTGGCGCCTCTCCAGGTGGGGCTGTCGCCAACGATGCCGGGGTGCAGCGCGTTCACGCGGACGGGCGCGAGCTCCGTGGCGAAGGTGCGCACCATCGTGGTCACCGCGCCGTTGACGCTCGTGACCGTCGTCGATCCCGGGTACGGGCGATCCTTGGCCAGCCCACCGAACAGCAGCACGGAGGTGTCGTCGTGCATCCGAGGGTGGAGGCAGTGGAGCACCTCGGTGTAGCCGACGAGCTTGAGCGTGGCGAGCCGCAGGGCCCGCTCGAGGTCGTACTCCCGCACGCTGTTCGAGTCCCGCTCGATGGCGGCGAGCACCACGTGGTCCACCGGGCCGTCACCCTCGAGGCAACCCACGATTCCACCCGGTTCGGCAAGGTCGAGGGCGAGCCCGCGGGTGTCGCCCCCGATCTCGTTGGCGACGGCCTCGGACCGCGCCGCGTCGCGGCCGGTGATCACGACCGGCCGTCCCTCACCGGCGAAGACCTGGGCGAGCTGGCGGCCCAGACCGGACGTACCGCCGACGATCACCACTGCTCCTTCGGCCATGCCTTGATCCTCCCTCGCCCGTACGGACAATGCCTTCTAGAACAGCTCCTTCGTCGCGAGCTCGGCGCCGTCGGCGAGCGCCCTCAGCTTGAGCCAGGCCACGTCCGGGTCGACCTGGGAGAAGCGGATGAAGGTGTCGAAGCCGCAGTCGGTGCCGGCCAAGAGGCGCTCGCCGCCGACCAGCTTGCCCACCCGCAGGAGCCGGTCGGCCACTACCTGGGGATGCTCGACGTAGTTGGTCTTGGTGTCGATGACGCCATAGATCACCTTCTTGTCGTCCGGCAGCTCGACCTCCTCGAAGACGCGCCACTCGTGCTCGTGCCGAGGGTTGCCGCCCTCGGGGTAGATGGTCCCGACGTTGGCCTTCAGGACCTCGCGGACGATGTTGCTGAACGGGACGTCGCAGTGATGTGGGCCGGCGTAGTTCCCCCAGCAGACGTGGAGCCGGACCTTCTCCTTCGGTATCCCGTTGAGCGCCTTGTTGATGGCTTCGATGGCCAGCGGAAGGTGCGTCTTCCAGTCCGTGAGGCTGCTGCCTACCGAGCGGGAGTGGGCGGCCATGGCCAGGTCCGGCGAGTCGATCTGCAGGTTGAGGCCGGCGTCGACGATGGCGTTGTACTCGTAGGAGAGAGCGTCGGCGAGCGCCTCGAGATAGGACTCGTGCGAGTCGTAGTGCTGGTTCGGATAGTTGAAGGCGATCTGGCCGGGACTGATCGAGCCCATGAACGCGGACTCCGGTGGAGCGTCGCCCAGCGCGTTCTTCAGCCGGTCGATGTCCTCGTGGATCGCATCCTTGTCCTTCAGCTCGACAGGGCCGACGCAGTTGGAGAAGATGATGTGCGCCATCGCATCGGTGGCGAACAGGCGCATCGCCAGGTTCGGGAAGGGCGCGACGTCGTCGGCCTGGAATTCCGACCGCCCGTCGAACCCGCTGAAGCGCTCCGAGACGTAGGTGCTGAAGCCGGGCTTGCTCAGCTCGCCATCGCTGACGACATCGACTCCCTGATCCCACTGGCGCCCGACGATCTCCCGGACCGCCGAGTCCAGGCGGGATTTGAAGGCGGCCTCATCGACGTCCTTGCCGTCTATTCGGGCCCAGACGGTCTCGGCCACGTCGTCCGGTCGCGGCAAGCTACCCGCGTGGGTGACCAGAACGCGATCCGCG
>JBIOXZ010000036.1:0-16728 GCA_044869895.1 Actinomycetota bacterium
CGCCCGGAGATGGATGCCCTCCTGCAGGTAGTCCATCTCGTAAAGGTGCTCGCGCCACTTGTTATCGGTCAGCGACATGAGCACCATCCGCTCCAGCTCCCGCATGACCTGCGAGCCGACCACCTGCTCCTTCTCCTCGTACAGGGCCAGGGCGTCGGTCAGGACCATCTCGGTGAGCTCGGGCGCCGTCGCCGCCTGCTCCAGGTCCTGCCGGGTCAGCCGGGTCGGGTACAGCTCGGTCAGCCCGGCCAGGAGCGCGTCGAGGTCCCACTCCTCGGCGAACGTCTTGTCGCTGATCCACTGCGAGACCGTCCCCTCCACGACCTCCGTGACGAAGTCGAGGGCCTGCTCCTTGAAGTCCGCGCCGTTCAGGATCTTCTCGCGCTCGCTGTAGATCACCTGGCGCTGGGTGTTCATCACGTCGTCGTACTTCAGGATGTTCTTGCGTCGCTCGAAGTTCAGCTCCTCGATCTGCCGCTGGGCGCTCTCCACGGCCCGCGTGACCATCCGGGCCGCGATGGGCTCGTCGTCGGGCCACTTCAGCCGGTCCATGATGGACGAAACGCGATCGGAGGCGAACATCCGCATCAGGTCGTCCTCCAGCGAGAGGTAGAAGCGGGACTCCCCGGGGTCGCCCTGGCGGCCGGACCTTCCCCGGAGCTGGTTGTCGATACGGCGTGATTCGTGCCGTTCTGTGCCCAGCACGTACAGCCCGCCGAGTCCAACGACCTCCTCGTGCTCGGCGTCGGTCTGTTGCTTGAACTTCTGGAGGATCGGAGCGTACTCGGCCTCGTAGGCGGCGCGCTCCTCCTCGTCCATCTCGAACATGAGATAGCGGTCGTTGTCCCACTCGCGGGCGGCCATCTCCTGGCGGGCCAGGTATTCGGGGTTGCCGCCGAGCAGGATGTCGACGCCTCGCCCGGCCATGTTGGTCGCGACGGTGACGGCTCCGGCCCGGCCGGCCTGGGCCACGATCATCGCTTCCTTCTCGTGATTCTTCGCATTCAGGACGTGATGCGAGATGCCTTGGCGGTTCAGGTAGCCGGAGAGCTTCTCGGACTTCTCGATCGAGACCGTACCGACGAGGACCGGCTGGCCGGCCTCACTGCGCTCGGCAAGGTCCTGCACCACGGCGTTCCACTTCGCGTCCTCGACCTTGTAGATGAGGTCCTGCTCGTCCGCCCGGATCATGGGCTGGTTGGTGGGGATCTCCACGACGTCGAGCTTGTAGACCTCCTGGAACTCCGCCAGCTGCGTCTTGGCCGTCCCCGTCATCCCGGCGAGCTTCTCGTACATCTTGAAGTAGTTCTGGATGGTGATCGTGGCCAGGGTCTGGTTCTCCTCCTTGATCCGGACGTTTTCCTTGGCCTCGATGGCCTGGTGAAGTCCCTCCGAATAGCGCCGACCCTCCAGGACCCGGCCGGTGAACTCGTCGACGATCTTCACCTCGCCGCTGGTCACGATGTAGTCCACGTCGCGCTTGTACAGCTCCTTGGCTCGGAGCGCGTTCTGGAGGTGGTGTACGAGCGGTGTGTGGACGTGCTCGTACAGGTTCTCGATGCCGAGGGCCTCCTCGACCCTCCCGACGCCCTCCTCGGTGATGGCCACGGTGCGTTTGGCCTCATCGACCTCGTAGTCGGTCTCCCTCTTCAGCCGAGGCGCGAGGCGAGCGAACGTCAGATACCACTTGGCCGAGTCGGCCACCATGCCGCTGATGATCAACGGCGTCCGGGCCTCGTCGATCAGGATCGAGTCCACCTCGTCCACGATCCCGTACTGGTGGCCGCGCTGCACCATGTCCTCGCCGCGCATGGCCATGTTGTCCCGCAAGTAGTCGAACCCGAACTCGTTGTTGGTCCCATACGTGATGTCGGATCCATAGGCGGGTCGGCGCTCGGCCGGCGTCATCGCAGCCTGGATGAGGCCCACCGAGGCTCCCAGCGCCCGGTAGATCGGTCCCATCCACTCCGAGTCACGCTTGGCCAGGTAGTCGTTGACCGTGACGATGTGCACCCCCTGCCTGGACAGGGAGTTCAGGTAGGCGGGCATGGTCGCCACCAGGGTCTTGCCTTCGCCCGTCTTCATCTCGGCGATGTTGCCCTCGTGCAGGACGATGGCCCCCATCACCTGGACGTCGAAGTGTCGTTGGCCGATTGAGCGCCGAGCCGCCTCGCGGACGGAGGCGAACGCCTCGGGAAGCAGGTCGTCGAGGCTCGCACCGGCCTCCAGGCGCCGGCGGAACTCCTCGGTCTTCGCCCGGAGCTGGTCGTCGGTGAGCTCCTCGAGCTCGGGCTCGAACGTGTTGACGATGCGGACGAGCTGCTCGAGGCGCTTGAGCTTGCGCCCCTCTCCGAGCTGGCCGATCTTCTCCAGGACCAAGGTCGTTTCCTCGTGTGGTTTTTTGGGGGGGGTTCGGTCTGTCGATTGTAACGGAGGGGTCGGGCAAACCCGCGAGAGCCGTCGTGGGCCGGCGTGGAGCTCAGGTGATCTCGAGCAACTTCTCCCGCACGGCGTAGACCACTGCCTCCATCCGGGAGTGCAGGTGGAGCTTCTCCAGGATGTTTCGGATGTGGTTCTTCACCGTGTTCTCCGAGATGTACAGCTCCTTGGCGATGTCGCGGTTGTTCATGCCCCTGGCCACCAACCGGAGGACCTCCATCTCCCGGTCGGTCAACCGGGGGGCCGGGATCTGGGGCCGGTCGCCGGTGGCCTTGCTCATGGCGGCGAACTCGTTCAGGAGCTTGGATGCCATGGAGGGAGAGATCCTCGACTGGCCGGCCCACACCGAGCGGATGGCATCGGCCACCTCATCGATGGGGATCTCCTTGAGCAGGTAGCCGGAGGCCCCCGCCTTGATGGCGTCGTATAGGTCGGCCTCTTCGTCGGAGATCGTGAGCATGAGGATCTTGACGTGCGGCAGGAGGTCCTTGATCTGCGAGGACGCCTCGATCCCCGAGCGCTTGGGCATCCTGACGTCCATCAGGATGACGTCGGGCATGAGCTCCTGTGATCTCTCGACGGCCTCGACGCCGTCCGACGCCTCCCCGACAAGCTCGATGTCGGGCTCGGCCTCCAGGACCATCTGGAGTCCCCGGCGGAACAGCGCGTGATCGTCCGCCACCAGCACGCGCAGCCGCTCGGGCGATCCCGCATGAGCCATAGCCTCGCCCTGACCCGACTCGTCGCCCTGGTCCGTTCGCTTCGGTGTCACTGAACCTCCGCGAATCCGAGGGCCCGGCGGCTCATGAGGAACCGGCGGGTTCCTGACCGCCCTTCGACGATTTTAGTCGACCGGCCCCCGTGATCAGCCGCGTTCGCCTCTTCGTGTTGTGGTCGCGCAGCTGTCGCTCCAGCTTCTCCACCAGCTGATCGAGGGCTGAATCCACGTCGTCGCCCTGGGCCTTGGCCCGGAACGTGCGCCGGGGGGTCTCCAGAGCACCCTCGACGCGCTTGATCCCGCCCAGCCTGGGGTTGCGCTCGGTCAAGATCTCCACTTCGAGGCGCATCACCCGAGGCTCCATACGCTCCAGGCGGGCCAGCTTTCGGGCCGCGGCGGTGCGCATGTGGTCGGTGATGCGGGTACCCCGGCTCCTCATGACCAGATCCATGCGCCCGCTTCCTCCCCCGACACGAGCCGCCCGGCCCTGGCTCGGTCCGGGTGAGTCGTGGGCTCACGCCCGGCTGACCTGGTCTTTGACCCCACACTCGCCTGCGGAGGGGTTCGCCGTCCAGCGGACGCCTTAGCACCTTCTCCCGTCGGACACGCCGCTCGGGGCAGGGCTTACATCTAAACCGCACCATGCTCAGCGACCAACGGTCGCCTTACGTGGGTCGTTTCGCCTGCGACTGGCATCGACTACCGGGAGAATGTCCCCCGGGCAACCACAGACCCAGGCGTGAGCCCGCGGCCAGTATAGCGAGCGAGGAAAGGCGCAGAGACGGCCCTGGCCGCCGTGAGCAGGGTGACGTGGCGTGCGCCAGCCGTCCGAAGGGCCGCTGCGCACGCCCCCGCGGTGGCACCCGTGGTGAGGACGTCGTCCACCAGGAGCACGCGGGTCGGGCACGGCCCCGCCGGACGGAACGCGCCGGCCATCGCTTCGCGGCGCTGCGCGGCGATCCTCCTAGCCTGCGGCGGCAGGTCGACCGTCCGCTCGAGCAGCGGGACCGCGCAGAGGGATGTCGCGGCGCCGACCGCCTCCGCCAGTGCCCGGGCCTGGTCGAAGCCGCGCTCGGCCGCGCGCCGGCGGGACAGCGGCACCCAGGTGACCACATCGGTCTCGTCGGAAGGTGGCCACACCGCCACCATGGCCTGGCCGAGCGCGGCCGCCACCGGACGCCATCCGGCGAACTTCAACCGATGCACGGCATGGCGGGCGGGCCCCTGAAACAGGAACGGGGCCCTGGCCACGTCGATCTCCGAAGGTGGACACTCCGGGCATCGAGGTCGAGCGCCTGCCCATGGAACGCCGCAACGCTCGCACCACGGCGGGGCGAGCGCGATCAGTTGGCCGCCGCATCCGGCGCAGAATGGCCATGGCCCGCTGCCACATCCCGCACAGCGATTGGGAAACAGGACGTCGAGGAGCCGCCCAAGCACCGATGGAACCTAGCGGGCGGCACCGACACCACCGGATCCGCGCGCCGGACGCGGGACCGGCCTACGGGAGTCGAACGTCGAGGGTTCCCTGTCCAGTCGGGGATGGAGCCCTTACGTCGATGCGAAGGGACGAGTGGGCCCGGAGCAGGGGGTAGGCCACCACTTTGCCCCGACCGGTCGATCCCTCGAAGTCGGACTCCAGGACCGGAAGCCGCCCGCCGTCGGCGGACAACCGCACCGTCAACGGCTCCGGCGGGGTCACCTGGACATGGACCTTGATCGAGTCACCCCCACAGTCGATCTGCTCCACCTTCACGGTCGCGCCCCCGGGGAGATCGATCGCCCGGCCCACCTGAACCTGGCCCCGTCGCACTGTCGCCCTCGGCCAGGCAACCGAGAACCGCCTTCCTCCGGGGAACGTCCGAGGCCTGCCGTCGACGTCGAGCTCACACTCGAGCTCGTACCACCCCGGATCGATGTCGGTCACCGCCATCTCGAATGGGACGAAGACGTCCCGTCGTGGCGCCACGTCGAGGGTCGCCGCCGCCATGGCGATGGGATGGGTCTGCGCCCCCCCGATCGCCACCACCCGGGCCTCGCGGAACACCACCTGGTGTGGGTCCGGATCCTCGCCCCGGATGATGAAGGCTCCCTTGACCGTCGCCGGGAACCGCTCGAACCTGGCGCGGACCGAGACGGGCTCGCTCACGCCGCCACCCCGACTACGTCCCTTGCTCCCACGAACGCAGGTATTCTTGCTGTTCCGTCGTCAGCTGGTCGATCTCGATCCGCATTGCCCGCAGCTTCAGCGTGGCGACCTCCCCGTCGATCTCGGCCGGCACCGGGTAGACGCCGGGCGAGAGCGAGCCCTTGTTCTTCACCACCCACTCCACGGACAGTGCCTGGTTGGCGAACGACATGTCCATGACCGCCGCGGGATGGCCCTCCGCCGCGGCCAGGTTCACCAGCCGCCCCTCGGCGAGTAGGTGCAACCGTCTCCCGTCGGCCAGCCGATACTCGTCGACGAACTCCCGGAGCCGCCGCTTGCTCGAAGCGAGGCTTTCGAGGGCGGGCTTGTCGATCTCCACGTCGAAGTGGCCGGCGTTGGCCATGACTGCGCCGTCCCGCATGACCTCCATGTGCTCACGCCCGATCACGTCGCGATCCCCCGTGACCGTGACGAATATGTCACCGATCCGGGCAGCGTCGCGGAGCGGCATCACGCCATAGCCCTCCATCGCCGCCTCGAGCGCCCGGATGGGGTCGACCTCGGTCACGAGCACCTTCGCGCCCATGCCCCGTGCTCGCGAGGCCACGCCCCGGCCGCACATGCCGTAGCCGCAGACGACGACGGTCCGGCCGGCGAGCAAGAGGTTGGTGGCCCGCATGATCGCATCGATCGTCGATTGCCCGGTGCCGAACCGGTTGTCGAACAGGTGCTTGGTATCGGCGTCGTTCACCGACACGATGGGGTACATGAGCGCGCCGTCGTTGGCCATCGCCCGGAGCCTGATGATGCCGGTCGTTGTCTCTTCGGTCCCCCCGATGACGTCTTGGAGCTGATCCTGACGCTCCCGGTGCAGCAGGCTCACCAGGTCGGCTCCGTCGTCCATGGTCACGTGGGGCCGGTGATCCAGGACGGCGTTGATGTGCCGGTAGTAGGTCTCGTTGTCCTCGCCCTTGATCGCGTAGACGTCGATCCCGCTCTGGTCGCAGATCGCCGCCGCCACGTCGTCCTGGGTGGATAGAGGGTTCGAGGCGCAGACGGCCACCTCCGCCCCTCCCGCCTTCAGCGCATCGACGAGGTTGGCGGTCTCTGTCGTCACGTGCATGCACGCCCCGATCCTGATCCCCTCCAAAGGGCGCTCCTTCTCGAAGCGCTCCCGGACGAGCGCCAAGACGCCCATCTCTCCCGCGGCCCACTCGATGCGCTCGCGCCCCTTCTCGGCCAGGCCGAGGTCCCTCACGTCGCAGTCCATCCCGCTCCTTTCGAAAGCACGTCGGCGATCACGGCGCCGATGGCCCCGGCCATGGCATCCGAGGCCTTCAGGACCTCCTGGTGGCTCACCTCGACGCCCACCTTGTTGGTGACGAAGAACATTCCCAGCACCCGCATCCCCAGCGCCCGTGCGGGGACGGCCTCGGGGACCACCGACATCCCGACCACCGCGGCCCCGGAGCTTCGGAGGAACTCGATCTCCGCAGGGGTCTCATAGCTCGGTCCGGTCATCGCGGCGTAGACTCCCCGCGCGACCGGCACCCCCAAACGTTCCGCGGCATCGACCGCGAGATCCGCGAGCTTCTCATCGTAGGCCCCAACCATGTCCACGAACGGCGGCGTCCCGTCGGGGTGCCGCCATCCGCGGAGCGGGCTCACGCCCATGAAGTTGATGTGGTCGGTCCCCACCACCAGGTGCCCGGTGTCCAGACCGTCGGCTATCCCCCCTGTCGCGGCGGTCAGGATGACCGTCCCCGCCCCAAGAAGCCGGGCCAGCCGGATGGGGAGGGCGCAGACCGCCATGTCGTTTCCCTCGTAGAAGTGGATCCGCCCCCGGAACGCAGCGGCGGGGACCCCGGCCAGCTCCCCCAGGACCAGGCGCCCCGCATGGCCGGGCACGGTCGGCCGGGGGAACCCCGGAAGCTCCTGGAAGGAAAAGGAGACCTCCTCGACCAAGCGTTCGGCCGACGCGCCGAGACCCGATCCAAGGACGATGGCCACGGCGGGAGCGAACGCCGTTTGGGACCGCACAACCTCGGCCGCCTGATCGGCGAACGAGTCGCTCGGCCCGGGCAGCCCCGGCACGCTTCACGCCTCCGCGAGCGCCCGCTTGACGCGCTCGATGGCCTCGATCGGTGTGGGGTCGATGCCCCGGGCGATGCCCAGATAGCTCGTGGTGAAGTCGCCCAGGAGCGAGAGGGAGAGGAACCGGGACAGCGCCGATCCTCCGGATGCCCACACTTCCTCGACGACGGCGCCGGCCGACCGGGCGATGTCGAGGGATGGTTCGAATCGTGCGGCGACGTCTGGAGGCTCACCTTCGTGGCGAAGGGCGATGAGGAACGAACGTGATCCGGCCCCCTGCGACCACCCGACCACCTCGTTGTGATCCAGCTCGGGCAACGATGAGGCCCACGCCGGGACCTTGGCGTTCTCATTGAACTGCGTCTTCCACCTGCCGGCGGCGACCGAGCCGATCCCCTCGCCCCCCCATACCACGGGGGTCCGGTCCCCGATCTGCCCGGCCAGGCGCTTGGCTGGATTCACCGCCGAGGGAGCAGACGGCGCGCACGTCGCGGCGAGCGCGTCCAGCTCGGCGGTGGCCTCCTCCAGGTCCTGCTCCAGCGCTGGGAGGAATCCAACGGCCTCGAGCACCCCGAGTGCGCCGAGCGCGATGTGCCCCAGGGCGGCCCTGGGCATGAACCCCCCCGGCAGCGACACGCGGGCCAGATCCAACTCCTCGGCGCGAGCGCCGAGCTCGCCACCGGAGGCGATGGCGATCACGCGGCACCCACGCTTCATCGCCTCTTCGAAGCACGCCAGCGCCTCCGCGGTTCCGCCCGAATAGGACGATGCCAGGACCAGGGAGTGGGGTCCGCAGAACTCCGGCAGCTCGGAGGTCCGGACCACGACGACCGGAACCGGCAGCCGGTCCGCGTACATGGTCCTGATGACGTCGCCGGCGACGGCCGAGCCACCCATCCCGCAGAACGCAATGGAGCGAACGTCCTGGACATCCGGCAGCGGCGTGGCCTGCCGGCCCAGGCGATAGCCGTCCCGACAGTACACGGGGAAGGCCGCGAGGTTCGCCAGCATTCCACCGGGATCGCCGGCTCGGACGGACTGCTCGTCGTCGAGGTCGATCACCGGCGCTTCTTCTTCGTGGCCGGCTTCTCCGCCTCGTCGATCAGCATCACGGGGATCCCGTCGCGAACCGGATACCGGTAGCCGCAGGTGCGGCACACGATGACCTGCTCCTCGCTGAGGTAGTCGATGTCTCCCCGGTCGTTCGGACACACGAGGATCTCGAGCAGCTCGGGATCGATCGTCACGGGCCCTCCCCTTCGGACCGGATGAGGTCCAGCACGGCCTGGGTCCCTTCCTTCAGGCGCTCCTCGGTCTTGGCCTCGACGTTCAGCCGCAGGAGCGGCTCGGTGTTCGAGGGACGGACGTTGAACCACCAGTCGTCGAACTCGACGGTCAGGCCGTCGGTTCGGTCCTGGCGCCCGTCGGTGAACGCGGCGGCGATCCTCTCGATGCTCCCGTGCTGATCGACGACCCGAGTGTTGATCTCGCCGGAGCTCTTGTATCGGCGGAACGGCTCTAGCAGCTGCGAGAGCGGGACCCCCGCCTTCGACAACTCCTCCAAGACCACGGCCGCGGCGATGAGTCCCGAATCCGCACGGTAGTTGTCGCGGAAGTAGTAATGGCCGGAATGCTCGCCGCCGAACACGGCGCCGGTCTCGGCCATGACCTCCTTGATGAACGAGTGGCCGACGCGGGTTCGGACCGGGGTACCGCCGTTCTCCAGGATCACCTCGGGGACGGCCCACGAGCAGATCAGGTTGTAGACGATCGCGGCGCCGGGATAGCGCTTGAGCATGGCCTGTGCCACCAGGGCGGTGACCTCCGATCCCGACACGCCCTCGGCCCGCTCGTCAACGAGGAACACCCGGTCCGCGTCGCCGTCGAAGGCCAGGCCGATGTCCGCACCCTGCTCCAAGACGGTCCGCTTCAGGTCCTGCTGGTTCTCGGGTTGGATGGGGTCGGCCGGATGGTTGGGGAAGGTCCCATCGAGTTCCGGGTACAGGTGGACGAAGGTCACCGGCAAGCGCGCCATCACCGGGGGGACGACCAGGCCGCCCATGCCGTTGGCGGTATCGGCCACGACGGTGAGCGGCGCGATGCTCGACCGGTCGATGAGCGACAGGACGTGGTCGACGTAGGGTTCGAGCATGCTTCGACGCACGACCGTCCCCGGCGAGGGATTCGGTGGGTACGTGTCCTCCTCAGCCAGGGCTCGGATCTCCTCGAGCCCGGTGTCCTGTCCAACCGGCTTGGCTCCGGCCAGACAGAACTTCAGACCGTTCCACTGCGGCGGGTTGTGGCTGGCGGTGAGCATCACCCCGGCAACGTCGAGGGACCCCGATGAGAAGTACAGGAGGTCGGTGGAGGCAAGCCCGATGTCCACGACTTCCACCCCCCGCCTGGCGATGCCTTCGTGGATGGCGGAGGCGAGCGATGGCGAGGACAGGCGGCAATCGTGTCCGACCGCGATCCGGGGCGCCGCCGCCCACTCGGCGAACGCCGACCCGATACGCCGAGCCACGTCCTCGTCGAGATCGTCGGGGACGATCCCCCGGACGTCGTAGGCCTTGAAGATGCCGCTGAGGTCTCGATGCGGTGCCACCGACCGCATCCTACTGAAGATGGAGCTGCGCTAGTCCTTCGGCGCGACGGTCCCGATGACCGACTGGAGGGGCACGGCCCGCCCGTCGCGATACCACCACTTGGCCTCGCAGAGGTGACAGGTGGTGAATGCGAGCTGACGGCCCCCGACGGACATGGTGATGGAGATCAGGTCGCCCTGCTCACACACCGGACAGGTGCCCTCCGTCTTGTCGCCCATATCCGTATGGTCTGCGAATGCTCGCCGTTCGACCATAGCCTCTTGACCCCATTTCGCGCTCCCCAAACCGGCCCGGCCACCCCGTCGGCCGACGACCAGGTGATGGCCCCGACGGAGGATGGAGAGGCCACCCTCGGGGGAGGCCGAACGGCGGCACCGTGATGGTCGCGAGCCCTCAGGGATACGCCGTTGGCACCGGCGCTCGTTCGTCGAGCACGCGCCACCCGACGGGAGGCCGGAGTCGCTCGGTGTGCTGCGAACACATGTCCACGAGGTTCGGGTTGGGCTCGGGGACGAGATCGCCGATCACCACGACCCGTCGCTCGTAGGACAGGCCCACTGTGGCCACGGCCTCGTCGGTGCATCGCATCTTGGCGCACACTCGCACGGACCGCATGCTAGATCACATGCTTGTCATTCTCAAGCAACCGTGGTGGCGGTTCCTCCTCGGAGCATCGAGGCCCGTCAGGGCTTGATGATGGCCTTGGTCCCCACTGGAACGAGCGGGTACAGCTCCTGGGAGTCCGAGATGTACATCCGGATGCACCCGTGAGATGCGTAGGTTCCGATCGAGGAGGACGCGTATGTCCCGTGGATCCGGATGCCCGGCGCCGAGAGGTAGATCGCCCTGGTCCCCAGAGGGTTGCCCGGGCCCGGCGGGATGTACAGGGGCAATCCAGCCCCCCAGCCGTCGGGATCCGGGTTGTACCAGCCGGGGTTCTCCGCCTTGTTCACGACGTCCCAGGACCCCACCGGCGTGCTGTAGCCGGGGGCCGCCGTGGCCACGGGGTACTGCTTCTCCACCTTGAACCCGTCGTACAGATACAACTGGTTCTCGGAGAGGTCCACCACGATGGTCTTGCCGAGCGTCGCCGCGGTCACCTTCGGCTCCAGGGTCTTCACCGGGACCTGGACCGAGGACAGCTGGCGGTCGATGGCTCTCAGGATGCGGGTGGTTGCGGCTTGGGCCTTCAGCTCCTCCCCTGGCTTCGACTTCCGCATCACAAGCTCGTCGTCGACGAGGTCGATGCCGGCGTCGACCGCGGGCTCCGTCACCTCGTCGTACGCCTGCTGGACGAAGGCTCGGACCTTGGCCTGGTCATGCGCGTATTCCACGGGGATGTCGGCCTGCACGGGCTTGCCGGCAACCCGGTGGAAGACTCGGGAGAGCAGGGAAAGCCGGTCCGCCGCCCCGAAGGCCTGGTCCACCGCGCCGCCGATGTCTGCCCGGGTCCCGAGCGCGGCCGGCGTGACGTGCCAGGAGTACCCGGCCGCCGTCACGACGAGGTCCCCGGCAAGCGACGTGTCGGCTTGGGCGGTGACCACGCGGATGGCCTGGTCGCGGGTCATCCCCCCCACCGCGATGCCCTCGATCCTGACTCCCGGCAGGATCCTCGTCCTGCTGGACCGGTCGTAGCCGTACGCGGCGAACGCCGTGCCCGCGCCGAGCAGCACCGCGACCACGACGGCGAGGAGCCCCATCCACCAGGCTCGACCGAGCATCGTCCTCGAGTGTCTGCCCTGCGCCATGACTATTCCCGATCTCCTGTATCGGCCGGTGGTGCTCCCTGACGTAGCGACCGCACCGGCCGAGACGCTCGCCTGATACTCATGATACGGGTGCATACCCGAGAGGTCACGATGGCACCCATGCGTCTGGGATCGGCACCCCCAGTGAGACCGCGTAGGTGGCGTTCCCATCCTGCCCGAGGGAGTACGAGGCCGCGGCGGGGACCAGGGTTCCCGACTCCGCCGTTGCCAGGATCGCGGCGAACGGCTTGTCCGTGACGAACAGCTTGGGTCCGGCGACGACACGCCCCGGCTGGATGGTGACCGTCACCGGTGGCGGAACGATCCCGGGTGCCGAAGGAAGGAGCGACAGCTTCACCACGGCGGGAGCGTCGCCCGGGTTGGTGAGGATGAGCCCGGGGTGGGCCGGCGTGCCGGCGATCGAAGGCAGGACCACCCAGGCGCCCGCGGGGGTAGATGCACCTCCCGTCGACCCCTGGTCGGCGGAGACGCCCAGGGTCCGGAGGGCCTCGACCGTGCCCGGCGTCGATCGAACGTCGATGGCGGAGGGTCCTTCCATGGTCACGGGGTATGGCTGCGCGGAACCCGCGTTCGGCGCGTTCTGCACCAGGCTTCCCAGCGGCTGCGACGTCTTCTTGGAGAGCAGGGTGACCTCGAGCTCGGGACGGGCGTCTCCCGTGTTCATCGCCACCAGGGTGGAGGCCCCCTGGGCGAAGCCGGCCGGAAGGATCGTTCGTTGCGGTGGGGTACCGGCCACACCGATGCTGCTCCTGATCCCGCCGAGCTCCGAGAGGCCGAGCGAGGCGGCGGCCACTCGGCCCACCTTGACGTCGACGAGTGTCGACACGGCTCCCTCCCCCAGGGCCGTGGCGTTCAACCGGAAGGCCCGGCTC
Organism: Actinomycetota bacterium; assembly: GCA_044869895.1. Lineage (GTDB taxonomy): Bacteria > Actinomycetota > UBA4738 > UBA4738 > HRBIN12 > AC-69. The sequence goes on from JBIOXZ010000036.1 coordinate 12,648, forward strand.
CGGAGCGGCGCGAGTACCACGTTCGTCCAGGCCCCCGCGGTGATCGGCGCGCGCTTCTGCGTGTACAGGGTGAGCGTGAAGATCGCAGGAGTTGCAAAGGGGTTCATGATCACCACGTAGGCATCCTGGCGTTCGGTCGTCAGCCCATCCGGCACGAACCACTGCTCCGCGGCCCGGGGAAGGCACGGCTCGGCGGCCACTCCCTTCTCTCCTCCGCCGGCATGGATGACCCATCCGGCCGCGACCCATCCGCCGAAGTACTCGACGAACGACGCGCTGTCCCGTTCCTCGGCCGCCTGATGGACCATGATCTCCGCCTCGGGGGGCACGGTGAGGGACTGGGGCTTCGAGGGCTTGCGTCCCGACAGTCCGGTCACCCGGACCTGGACGGGCCTGGTTCCCGGATTGGCCAGCTCCAGCGTGACCGCCCACTCGGCGCCTCCCCCATGTGGACAGAACCACGCGCCAGACGGAGCCTCCTCCGACGAGCCGGCCGCCGAAGCCTTCGGACCCACCTCTCGCTGGAGATAGACCCCTCCCACAACGACCACGGCAAGGAGGACCAGCGCCCACCCGGCCTGGCCGCGGAACCTCATCGGACCACCGGCCGCCGAGTGATCCACAGCACGGCGAGCCACAGCAGCGCAAGCGCGATCATCTCCGAGGTCCGGATCCACTGATCGGCATAGGTCAAACGAACGGAGCCTGGGGCAACGTCGAACCCGATACCCCAGCCGAACGCCCGCTCCGTGCCGATTGTTCGCCCCCCCGTCTGCACCCGCCAACCGCCTTCGTCCTGGTTCGAGACGAACCCGAACCCGCCGGTGGACGTGCCCCCGAAGCCTCCCGGGAGCGGCGTGATCGACGTCGAGTCGGGCGGGGGAAGGGAAGCGATCCGCTCCAGGTCCGTGCCGCCGGCAGCATCGACGAACGGGGGCGAGGCGGTCACGAACCCGAGCGGAAGTGCACGCGCGTTGTCGTAGATGACGAGTCCGCCTGCCGGGGTCAGGTTCAGGTCAAGCTGGGCATCGAGCCGCGCCGCGGCCGCAGGGGGTAGGTCGCCCGCCCCGGCCACGATGAACCGGACGCCGAGAAGGGAAAGGAGCGCGCCGCCGTGGCTGGTCTGGCCCGCGATGAGCTCGGTGAGCGTCCGCTGGAGGTAGTCGTAGCCAGCTCCCTCCTCGCCCCTTCCCAAGTCCAGTGCGGTGATCCCGTCGCGGTCGGTGATGGCGAAGCGGACGGTCGCCGATCCGGCCTCCACCACCCCCGAAGGATCGCCACCCGGAGCCGGGAAGGGCTCGCCGCTCGGACGACCGAGCCACAGGATCCGGAAGTCGCCCGGCTCGTTCGATACGAGCGGCCACGCCGACGGCAACGCGTTCGGACCGATCCTCCAGTTCCCCAAGGCGGCCTGGAAGGTCTGGCCCACGAAGCCGCCGGCGAGGATCAGCGCAACGATGCCCACGGCCACCTGCCGGTACCCGAACGCCTCGCGCTCGATGCTCGACCCGATCGAGGCCAGCCCGTAGGCAACGACGGCCGCCTCGGCCACAGCGGCGAGCGCGAGATAGGCCGGGGGGTTGCTGAAGGGTACAGGCATGTACCCGGCGGCTGAGGCCCACGCCAGGAACAACCCGCCGACGGCGGCAACCGTCGCGCGCCAGGCCCGCGCCCGATACCCCGGCCCCACCAGGCTGAAGGCGAACAGGGCGGCGGCGGGCAGGAACCAGGCCACCGGCCAGGCCCCCGGACCCGTTCCCGGCGCCAGCCGAGCCAGGAGGGAGAAGCTCGGCTCGCCCACCAACGAGGAGAGCTCCGGGCCCGGAGAGGTCGCGATGTCCGGGACCATGGGCGCGACCAGGATGCCCGCCACCGCGGTGGCCGTGGCGGCCAGAGCCAACCCTCGGCTCCGCGACCGGCCGGTGACGAACTGGAGCACCGCCAGCGCGGCGACCGGTAGGAGGATGCCGGGGAAGAACGCGACGCCGATGGCCAGCGCTGCTCCCATGCCCACCACGAACCGGAAGGCAGGGCCCGGCGACCCCGGCCCGAAAGCGGCGTCGAGCCGGTCCGCCAATGCCGGCAACAACGCCAGAGCCACCAGCACCTCGATCCTCCCTTCGGAGAACGCCCAGAAGACCATGGCGGACAGTGCGTAGGCGCCCGCGGCGACCACGGCGGCCACCCGCTGCCCGGTCTGGCGAAGCATCGAGCGGTACAGGACGAGGCCGGCGACCGGCGGCAGGCAGGCCAACAGGAGCTTCTGGGCGATGCCGGTGCTGGTGAAGGAGACCGCCGACAGCCCCCCGAGCGCGCCCAATGCAGGGCTCGCCGCCTGGGATCCTCCGAGCACGGTCGTCCGGAACCCCGAAACGAGCTCGTGGAAGAAGCCCATGGGCTCGGCAGGAAACGTGGCGAGGGCGCCGCCCTGAAGGACCTCCGGTCCCACGAGGAATCGGAAGGCCAGTGCCATGACCCCCAGGCCCAGGGTCCAGGCCACGAGGACGGGGTGCCGGCCGGCGAGCGACGCGAAGCGAGCCCGGACCGGCGCCCTCTCCGCCTCCTCCTCCAGCTCGATCTGCTCCCCGAGGATGCGTTCGGCCTCAACGAACCACCTCGGAGGACGGAAGAACTCCGACTCCATGAACCGGCGGATGCGCCGATCCGGGACCTTCCGTACCGATTGGGCCCTCACCCGCCGGCGGACCGTCGAGGGCAAGTGGGTCAGGTTCCACGCCCACGCCGCGAGCAGCTCGTAGGCCTCCTCCAGCCGGCGGACCACCGCCAGGTAGGCCAGGCGCGCCGCCTCGATCACGAGATGGAGAGGAAGGAGCCACAGGAGTGAGAGGGCCCCGTAGTTCTTCAACATGGAGGCCACCGCCACCCGCTCCCCGTGGTACTGGGGGCCGCGTTCGTGAGCTGCGGCCCTGCCTCGTCCCTCTCCGCGGTGCCGGGCTTGGGCCAGCGGCGTCATCAGGACCCTGAAGCCGGCCAGGCGGGCCCTCCAGCAGAAATCGAGGTCGTCGTGGTGCCCACCGAAACGCTCGTCGAAGGGACCCGTGCGCTGCCAGGCCTCACGGGAGATGAGCATGGCGCAGGACGAGACGTACAGGACCTCGAGGATCCGATCGTACTGGCCCTGGTCCAACTCGCCGTCCTGCAACGGCGTATGGGGGTGGCCGAACCGGTCGGTGGACCTGCCCACCTCACGGAGCACCGCCGGCTCGTCCCAGTCCACCACCTTGGGCCCGACGATGCCGACCCGCTCGACCCCCCGCAGGCCCTCGGCGGCCTCGACCATGCAGGTCACCGCGTCGGACGCCAGGGCCGCGTCGTCGTGGAGAACGAGGACATAGTCGGCGGCCCTGGCCACCGGGAGGTCGAGGACCGCACGCATCGCGCCGGACAACCCTCGGTCCTCCGGGAGGGCGATGAGCCGTTTCGGCCCCAGTGCTTGCTGGAGGATCTCGCGAGAACCGTCCGTCGAACCACCGTCGACGGCCACCACGCCGAGCCTGGGATGCGTCTGACGAGCCAGGGAGCGGAGGCTCTCCCTCAGCCAGCGAGCTCCGTTGCTCACCACCAGCACCACCAGGACGCTCGGGGTGCGGACGGTGTCGGCTACCGGAGAGCGATCGGCTGTCGTGGTAACCATCGGATGCGCGTGCGCGGCGCGCAGCCTAGCACGCAGCGGGCTCGGAAAACCGAGGAAGGGGGGCGACGATGCGCCCCCCTTCCCGGAGAAAACGGATGAAGCCGCGGGCTAGGACTTCTTCGCGGCGGTCCGCTTCTTCGCTGTCGACGGCTTCGCGGTCCGCCTCTTCGAGGTCCGCTTCCTCGCCGTGGTGGTCTTCTTGGCTGTGGTCCGCCGCTTCGCGGTCCGCTTCTTCGCCGCCGGCTTGCGCGCCGCGGTCTTTCTCTTCGCGGTCTTCCTCTTCGCGGTCTTCCTCTTCACGGTCCGCTTCTTGGCCGTCTTCTTCGCGGCCGTCTTCCTCTTCGCGGTGGATCTCTTCTTTGCGGGAGACATCGGTCACCCCCTTTCGATGCTCAGGACGCCATACGCTTCAGGCGTCGCCGTTCC
>JBIOXZ010000037.1:0-7689 GCA_044869895.1 Actinomycetota bacterium
AGCTCGAAAGCTCACCCGCGGCCTTCCCGTACCTTCGCTCCTTCGGTTAGAGCACGTCCTCGAGCGACTTGGTGTCGCTGTAGACCGCTTCGGCGTTCGGAGCGCCTCCCTCCACCGGCCAGCCCGGCGCGCGGAAGATCCCGATCGTGACGTCGGTGGCGCAGTCGCCGAGCGGCGTGCACGTGAACGTTCCCGTCGAGCCCTCGTAATCCTTGGTCGCGAAGACCGCGTCCCGAAGCGCCTGGCGCGGGATCGACAGCGACCCGTCGTCGTTCTCGATCGCGACCGCCTCGATCGCGTCCATGAGGATGTTCGCGGCGTCGTAGGCGTGGGAGTGGAAGACGGAGAGCGGTGCTGTGTTGAACGCCTCCTTGTACGCCGGGACGAGCTCGTTGAGGTAGAAGGGGTTGGCCGAGGCCGCGATGTCCGGCGACGAAGCGTACACGCCCTTGGCGTCGGCTCCCGCGTTCTTCAAGGTGTCCGAGGAGAGACAGCCGTCCGAGACGATCAGCGTCGCGTCGGGCAAGATCTCCGCCGCCTGCTTGATGACCAAGGTGCACGCGGCCACGAAGATCGGGAAGTACAGGACGTCGGGGTTGCCCTCCGCCAATGAGCGGAGCGGCGCCTTGAAGTCCGTGTCTTCCGAGTTCACTTGCTCCGATCCCGTCAGGGTGCCTCCTCCGGCCTCGAAGTTCTGCTCGAAGGCCGCGACCAGTCCCTGGGTGTACGGGCTCTCGTCCGCGATGGTGGCGGCCGTCTTGGCCCCCACGTCCTTGCCGAGCGCGAACTCGGCCACGATCGCCCCCTGGATCCGGTCGTTGTGCGCTGTCCTGGCGTAGAAGGGCTGGTGCGTCCCCTCTGCGGTGAGCGCCGGATTCGTGTTGGACGCGGAGAACAGGAGGATCCCCTTTTCACTGAGGATCGTGTCCGCGACCCCGAGCGCCCCGCTCGAGCAGCTCGTACCGATGACCGCCACGACCGACGGGTCGGCGGCGAGTGCCGTGGCAGCGGCTTGGCCGCCTTCCGCGGAGCACCCGTCATCCTCGACCGTCAGCTCGACCGCGTGGCCGAGGACCGTTCCGTCGGTTCCATCGAACTCGCCGTCGCGATGATCCAGAGCGAGCTTGATCCCGTTCACCTGGTCCTGGCCCAGCGTGGCATCGGCGCCGCTGATCACCTGCGAGACGCCGATGTTGATGGGGTCGTCGGGCCCGACCTCGACGCAGCCGAACTCGACCGTGTTGCAGTCGATCCCGCCGCCGCCCCCTCCGCCCCCGCCGCCCTCCTCCTCGGCGCAGGCCGCGGCGACCAGCGAGAGCGCCCCCAGCAGAGCTACTACAGCCAGCCATCTTGGGTTCCTCATCGAGCCCCCTCTCCTCGCCGGCCCCGCGATCCATGCCGGAGCCGGTCACCGGTTTCCACTCATGGTGGTGTCTGTTAGCCGAACGCAGACGGTCCCGAGCGGTTCACTCCTCCTTTCCCCCTCCAGGAGCAGGTGCTACGTACCACATTCCACCCCGAAGGGAAAGCGCGCCTCTTCCACCCTCCTGTACGGATACCGGGGCAGGTCCGGCCTGAGCCGGCGGATGCCTAGGCCGGCCCGATGGCCGTACGGAATTCCGCCGCCATCGCCATCGCCCCCTCCGGGTCCCCATCCACCAGCCGGCGCACCAGGGCGCTCCCCACGATGACCCCATCGGCAAAGCCGCACGCCTCTGAGGCGTGCGCGGGGGTGCCGATGCCCACGCCTACCAGCAGCGGGAGGTCGGTGAGCGGGCGGAGCGCCCGCACGACCTCCTCTGCCGTCTCCGCCAGGCGCTCGCGCTCGCCGGTCACGCCGTAGGAGGCCACGCAGTACACGAACCCTCCGCCCGACGCGGCGATCGACACCAGGCGTTCGGGGGTGGAACCCGGAGCCGCCAGGAGGACCGGGGCCACCGATGCCGTGGAGCACGCGCGGATCCAGTCATCGGCCTCGTCGACCGGCAGGTCGGGGATGATCGCGCCCGACACTCCTGCCTGCGCTGCTTCGGCGAGGAAGTCGTCCGGGCCGCGGCGAAGGACGGGATTGAAGTACGTCATCACGGCTACGGGCACGGACAGCCCGGCCTCCTTCACTGTGGCCAGCACGTCGGCCGGCCGTGTCCCCTCCTCCAAAGCCAGGCGCGATGCTTCCTGGATGACCCCGCCGTCCATGACCGGGTCGGAGAAGGGGATGCCGATCTCGACGGCATCGGCTCCCGCCTCCTCCAATCCTCGAAGGAGGTCGGCGTCCACGCCGTGCAGGCCGCCGGTGACGTAGGGGACGAAGGCCCGGCCGCCGCCGTCCCGCCTGGCTCGGAGCGCGGCCTCCAACTCAGGCACGCCGGGGACGCTCTGCCGGGGGTTCACCGAGGGCCCTTCGCACGGTTTCGAGGTCCTTGTCGCCGCGGCCGGACAGGTTGACGAGGACGGTCGAGCCCTCCGGCAGCGGACGCTTCAACAGCCACCCGACGGCATGGGCCGGCTCCAGTGCCGGAAGGATCCCCTCCAACCTGCCGAGGGCTTGGAACCCCTCGAGGGCCTCGGCGTCGGTGGCGGAGACATACGAGGCGAGCCCGGCCTCCTTCATATAGGAATGCTCCGGGCCGACCCCTGGATAGTCCAGGCCGGCGGAGATGGAGTGCGTCGCCAGGACCTGTCCGTCCCCGTCTTGCAGGAGGTAGGACAACGAGCCATGGAGAACGCCGGGCGCCCCGAGGGTGAGGGACCGGCAGTGGTCGCCGTCCGCGTCTCCCCGACCGCCGGCCTCCACGCCGACCAGCCGGGTCCCAGCGGTACCGACGAACGGCGCGAATATGCCCATGGCGTTGCTGCCGCCCCCCACGCACGCCACGACCGCGTCGGGATCACGGCCCTCGGCATCCAGGAACTGCGCCTTCGCCTCGTCGCCGATCACGCGCTGGAGATCGCGGACGAGGGAGGGGAACGGATGCGGACCGGCCACCGAGCCGATCACGTAATGGGTCTCACGCACGCTCCCCGCCCAGTCCCGCATGGCCTGGTTCATGGCGTCCTTCAGCGTTCGGCTTCCGGAGGTGACCGTCACGACCTCTGACCCCAGGAGATGCATCCGAGCGACGTTCGGTGCCTGGCGGACGGTGTCCTCCTCGCCCATGTACACCACGCATGGAAGGCCGAACAGCGCGCAGGCCGTGGCGGTGGCCACGCCGTGCATCCCGGCGCCGGTCTCGGCGATGATCCGACCCTTTCCCAGCCGCCGAGCCAGCAGCACCTGGCCCAGGGTGTTGTTGATCTTGTGCGCGCCGGTGTGATTGAGATCCTCACGCTTCAGGTAGACGCGGTAGCCAAGTCGGTCGGACAGCCTCGAGGCGAACGTGAGCGGCGACGGCCGGCCCACGAAGTCGCGGAGCAACGTGTCGAGCTCACCTCGGAACGCCGACTCGTCCCGGAGCTCGTCCCATGCGGCGGCGAGCTCGTCGAGGGCAGGGATCAGCACCTCGGGAACGTACCGGCCCCCGAACGGGCCGAACCGCCCGCGTGCGTCGGGCGTCGCCGTCGTGTCGGCGGCCTTCACGCCACACCTCGCAGCTCTCGGAGCTTGGCGCCGGGGTCCTCCGCCCGCATGAGGGCCTCACCGACCAGGACCGCTTTCGCGCCGGCCTCCATCGCCCGTTCGACCTGCGCCCGGGTCGATATCCCGCTCTCGAACACGGCGATCCGGTCCTCGGGCACGGAGCCCAGGAGCAACAGGGCCCGGTCCTCGTCCACCTCGAGGGTCTCGAGGTCCCGTGCGTTCACCCCCACCACCTTGGCGTCAACCCCCAGGACCTTGGACAGGTCCTCCTCAGAATGGGCCTCGACCAACGCTCCGAGCCCGAGGTCCTGGGCAGCGTTCAGCATGGCCTTCAGCTCGATCTCGCTGAGCACGGCCGCGATGAGGAGCACGGCGTCGGCTCCGGCAACGCGAGCCTCGATAAGCTGGGCCGGCTGAACCAGGAAGTCCTTGCGGAGAACCGGGATCGTGGTCGCGTGGTGAACCGCGCGAAGGTCGGCCAGCGACCCGTCGAAGTGCACGGGCTCAGTGAGCACCGAGACGGCGGCCACACCCGCCTCCTCGTACGCGCGGGCGCGCGCCCCGGCCTCCGCGTCCCCGATCCGCCCGGCCGACGGTGAGGACCGTTTCACCTCCCCGATGACCGCGGGAGCCTTCGCCGACCACAGCCGGGCCGCGAATGCGCGAGGAGGCGGCATCCTGAGAGCAAGGGCCATCAACCCGGGTTCGTCGATGGGCTGCCGCTCCAGCCTGCGGCGAACGCCGTCCACCGTGTCGGTGAGGAAACCCATGGTCGGGAAAGTCTAGCGGCGCGCCCTCAGGCCACCGCGTCGAGTGCATCGCGGAGATCGAGCCCCTCGTAGAGCGCGCGGCCCAGGATTGCGCCCTGGGCTCCGATGGAGGCGACGCGTCGGAGATCCTCGGGACCCCGGATCCCTCCCGAGGCCACCACCGGTCGCGCGGTCATCTGGACGAGCGCCCGGATCGCACCGAGGTCGGGGCCCGCGAGGCCGCCCACACTGCCCAGGCTCGTGTGGACAAACCGGGGGACGTCGAGGCCGGCCAGCCAGGCCATCGTCTCGCGGAGTGACAGCGCGACCTCGCTGTGGGAACGGGTCCGAATCGTGTCCCGATCGGCCTCGATCCCCACAGTCAGCGCGTCACGGTGCCGGGCGAGCAGTGCCTCCGCCGCGAGCCTGTCGAAGAGCGCCGAGGAGCCGAGCACGACGCGACGGGAGCCCGCAGCCAGGGCCCGCTCGACCTCGGCGAGGCCGGCGATCCCCCCGCTCGCCTGGACCGATACGCCGATGCCGGCGATCCCGGCGACCACCTCGAGGTTGCGGAACTCGCCATCCAGCGCCAGATCCATATCCACCACATGGATCCACCGGGCACCGGCGTCCGCGAAGGATCGAGCGGCCGCGATGGGGTCGCCACCGAACGCGTCCACGAACAGCACCGCTCCGTCGGACAGGCGAGCCAGACGACCTCCGAAAACGTCCACAGCCGGGATGACCTCGAAGCCCACGGCCGGTCAGCCTACCGGTGCGACCTCCGCGCGCTCCGCTCTCGGAGACGGCTCGTCCTCGAGCCGGGCGGCCTTGGGGCCGAGGAGCAGCCGCAGCTCCGAGAGCAATCCCGCCGAGGGGTCCACCCGCACGCCTCCCACCTCGATGGGTGTGGTGCCCTGAGACGAGATGAACCTCACGAGCACGGGGGTCAATCCCGGATGGGCGCCGAACAGGTCCTTCAGCTTGGCGATGAGGGCATTGGTGCAGCTGGCCGCGGCGAGGTCGACGACCATCACCCCGGGTGTGGGACGCGCCGGGGCGACCGCGCCCACGTCGAGTTCCCGGATCTCCACCGCCCGCAGCTGCAACTCCCTGCCCCGGAGATCCACGCGCCCCTTCACCAGCACGATGGCGTCGGTGTCCACCAGGTTCGGCACCTGCTCGAAGATCCCGGGGAAGGCCACGACCGACACGCCCCCGGCCAGGTCCTCTAGCCGGAAGAGCGCGTACGGCTCCCCTTTCCTCGTGTACCGCCGGGCCACCGACGCGACGATCCCACCGACGGTGACCAGATCGCCGTCCCCCAGGTTCACCACGTCGGCGACCTCCATGTCGGTCTGGGCCCCCAGCCGCTCCTTCACCGACAGGAGCGGGTGGTCGGTGACGAATTGACCGAGCATCTCCTTCTCCAGGCGAAGGAGCGTTCGCCGGTCGAACTCACCCCCGTCGAGGACGGACTCGTCGATCTCGTGCGCCGCTCGTTCTCCCCCGCCGAACAGCGAGAACTGACCGGCGGCCTCGGCCTTGCGCTCCGCCGCGATGGGTCCGGACACCTTCTCGTATCCCTCCAGCAAGGCCTTGCGGGCGTAGCCGAACGAGTCGAACGCGCCCGCCAGGACCAGGCTCTCGAGGACCTTCTTCGTTAGGATCCCCGGATCGACCTTGCGGCAGAACTTGGCGAAGGAGCCGAATCCACCCCTGGACCGTCGGGCTTCGATGATCTGGCCCACGGCCCCCGAACCCACGTTCCGAACGGCCGAGAGCCCGTATCGAACCTTGGGCTCACCGCCGGGGACCGGAGCGAAGTCCATCTCGGACTCGTTCACGTCGGGAGGAAGGACCTCCAGGCCCATCAGGCGGCAGGCATTTAGGTAGAAGGGCTTCTTGTCCTTGTCGTCCTTCACGCTGGTCAGGATGGCGGACATGTACTCCACGGGATGGTGGGCCTTCAGGTATGCGGTCTGGTAGGCCACATACGCGTATGCGCATGCGTGCGAGGCGTTGAACCCATAGTCGGCGAACGGGACGATCAGGTCGAAGATGTCCTCGGCGATCCGGCGCTGGTAGCCCCTGTCCACGCACTGGCGGACGAAGGTCTCTCGGTGCGGAACCAGCAGTTCGCGGATCTTCTTTCCCATGGCCTTGCGCAGACCGTCCGCCTCACCCATCGAGTAGCCGGCCATGCGGTTGGCGATCTGCATGACCTGCTCCTGGTACACGATGATCCCGTAGGTGTTCTGCAGGACCTCCTCGAGGTCCGGATGCGGGTACGTCACCGGCTTTCGGCCGTGCTTGCGCTCCGCGTACTCGGAGTGCTGGCCCATCGACAGCAGGCCCGGCCGATACAGGGCGACGAGGGCCATGAGGTCCTCGAACCGGTCCGGCAGCAGCAGATGGATCAGCTGGCGCATGCCCGGGCTCTCCAACTGGAAGACGCCGGTGGTGTCGCCTCGGCGGAGCATTGCGTAGGCGGCCTGGTCGTCGAGGGGCACGTGGTCGATGTCGAGCTCCACGCCCGTCCGCCGAAGGAGTGCCAGCGTGTCCTCGATCACCGAGAGTGTCCGAAGGCCGAGGAAGTCCATCTTCAGCAGACCGAGCTTCTCCACCCCGTGCATGTCGAACTGGGTGACGATGCGCCGGCTGTCGTCGCGTGAGTCCTTCGATAGCTTGAGTGGCAGGTAGTTCACGAGGGGGGCGTCTCCGATCACCACCCCGGCCGCATGGACCGAGTCCTCTCGGCGAAGGCCCTCGAGCGCCCTAGCCGTGTCGACGATCTCCTTGGCCTCGGGCTCCTTGTCGTAGGCCTCCTTGAGCTCAGGCGAGTGCTCGATGGCGACGTCGATCGGGTGCTCGCGGCCCAGGACCGCCGGGGGATACATCTTGCACAGGCGGTCGCCGACCGAAGCCGGGAACCCGAGCACGCGTGCGGCGTCGCGGATCCCCTGCTTCCCCTTGATGGTCTGGAACGTGATGATCTGGGCCACGTGGTCGGCGCCGTATTTCCCGGCCACATACCGGATGACCTCGTCACGGCGCCGCTCGTCGAAGTCCATGTCGATGTCGGGCATCTGCTTCCGCTCGGGGTTGAGGAATCGTTCGAAGATGAGCCCGTACCGGAGCGGGTCCAGGTCGGTGATCTGCAGTGCGTAGCTCACCACCGAGCCCGCCGAGGACCCCCGGCCCGGCCCCACCCGGATCCCCTGCTCCCGGGCGAACCGGATCAGGTCCCACACGATCAGGAAGTACCCGGCGAAGCCCATCCGCCCGATGATGTCGAGCTCGTGGTCGACCCGGGCCCGGAGATCCTCGGTGGGCTCCCCGTACCGGCGCCGCATCCCCTCG
>JBIOXZ010000038.1:0-12242 GCA_044869895.1 Actinomycetota bacterium
CGGGCGTCGTCCCCGTCGCGGTGACCGTTGGAGTCTTCGCCGGACTCGTCCAGATGCTCGGTCTCCTTCGGTGGGTCTACGTCGTTCCCGCGCTCGCCCGTGCCTACGCGGATCCGATCCTCACGCCCGAGCAGCGCGAGGTAAACGCGGCCGTGTTCCGCGCCCTGCACCAGTACCTCGGAGTCGGTGTGGGCGAGCACCTCGGCTACCTGTTCACCGGCATCTGGTCCGTGTTGATCGGCGTCGGTGTTATCCAGGGAACGGCGCTGACGACTTGGCTGGGGTGGCCCGGGGTCGTCATCGGCGCCGGGTTGGCGGTCGGCTCGGCGGAGTTCCTCGGTCCAAACGAAGAGCGGGGTTGGGGTCTCGCAGGAGCCGCGATCCCACTCCTCTACATCGCGTGGTCACTCTGGCTACTCGCAATGGGTGTCGCATTGATCGCTTGATCTTCCCCCTAGGAGGTCCGCTCGCCTCGGGACGCTCGGCCTTCCCACGCTCGAGCAGATGTGCCCCCGAGGAGGGCCACTCGAAGGTGACCCGTCCGCCGCTGGGCACGGCTCTTCGTCGGCCATTTCGCCCTCGACGGTCCACTCGCCGATCAGAGGCTCGAGTTGGCGTAGCGCTTGCTCAGCGGTTGGTTGGTCCATCCATCCGCTTTCCTTCTGTGGTGCGCTCGCAGTCGCGACGCGCAGAGCTTAGGTCCATCTCGGGTCCGCCATCGGATCAGACGCACGCCGAGGATCGGACGGTAGACTCCCGCGCTTCTCTGGAGCTCCCAGGGACACGGATGACGCTCGCGAATACCAGCGTGACCTCAAATCGGAGACCTCCCTACATAAAACCGGCATAACACTCGGCGGCACTCAAAGGGGCTCAACGGCACTCAAAAGGAAGTCGCTCTTGGTGGGGGCTGGTGGTTTCGACGCCTTGTAAGGGCGAAGCGATAGGTCCGCCGGGGTCGGTTGGTCCACCTTGTCGGACACGAGATAACTCATGCAACAGTCATGCGAGGTCGCGTTCGCCCATCACGGCGTCCTGTCCTGATGACGTATCTACGAAGCCCCCCTCGACGCGGATCGCACCCCGCCGCTCCCTCGGTCGATTTGACTGCTTCGCGCGCATCGAGTTAGCAAACAGGGGAACCCGTTGCCCTAGAGGGGAGGAGCCCACGTGGACCGTCAGAATCCCCAAACGATCGCACGAGTCTTCGGCTGGTTCTTCCTCGCCACCATCATCACGTCGATTCCCGCCTACTTCATCTTTTACGACCCGGTCTTGGATGACCCGGGCCTCATCACCGGTACCGGTTCCGACCCCACTGCGAGCGTGGCGCTGGGCGCAGCCCTCGAGGTCTTACTCATCATCGCCAACGTCGCCACCGCCGTGGTGGTGTACCCGATCCTCAAGCGGCAGAGCGAAATCGGAGCCATCGGCTATGTCTCAGCGCGGCTCGTCGAGGGCATCTTCATCGCCATCGGCATTGTCAGCCTCCTCGCGTTCTTGTTGATGCGACAGGAGGCCACCGGGAACGCCGCTCTCGGCGAAGCTTTCGTTGCGATCTATTACCGAGCGTTCTTGGTCGGGCCAGGCTTCTTCGCGGGCCTCGCGAACGGAGTGATCCTGGGCTACCTGATGTACCGGTCCGGCCTTGTGCCACGAGGTATGGCGATGCTGGGACTCATCGGAGGTCCGCTGGTCATGGCGTCGGGAATCGCCATCATGTTCGACGTGACCGAGCGCGGATCGACCCTGCAGGGCATTGCGACGATCCCGGAGTTCTTCTGGGAGCTGTCGCTTGGCATCTACTGCATCGTCAAGGGATTCCGGCCTTCACCCATCCTCGCCATGGATACGACGGTCAGAGTCCCTGAGTCGCCCAGCGCTGAGCGAGAAGGGGTCTAGGGCTGCTCTCCTGTGTTCTCCGGTGCGGAGAGGCCGATATCGACTGACGGGCGACCAACATTCGCAGCCGCGTCCGTGTTGTCGTAGCCATCGAAGCCATGCGGATCGCTCCCCACGACCTCAATGTTGCTGTAGGGAACGTCGTCGCAGTCGAGATCCGGCGGGTACGGAGGGTCGCCAGCGCGAGCACGAGCGTTCCACCTGCCGTCGCCAGCGAGGCGGTCGTCGTCCAGTCGGCCATCCGTTGAGCCTACGCCGAGGTGGCGGCGCCTGGACAAGCGGTTAGGTCGCGCCTCCGAGGTTTCGTTCGAAGTCGCGCCGCGCTTCCTCGGCCACAGACCACGCGTGGAAGACGAAGACGTGCCCACCCGGTCCTCCCGTCGTATTGCGATCCAGCCATACCACGTACTGACGATCGCGTTGGTCCATCTCCTCGACTTCGGTCGGAGGGTGGGAGACGCGCTCGCCGTGCTCGTCGAGCAGACGGAGCCCCGTTACCTCGTCGCGCGGGATCCGGCTCATTTCGTTCTCACCCTCGAAGAGGACGAAGTCGGTCGGCGTGACCGCGACCTCGACCCGACGAGGTTCCGGATAACCATCGGGACTCTTCAGGAGCACGTGACCGGCCGGGAAGAACTCGCCAGCGTTGAGGCGCCGCAGCGTCTGATCCCGCCGCGCAATGACGGCTTCGCGTTCGGCAAAGCGAGCGCCCTCCTTCCTGAGATCCGCCCGGTCGATGTCCTGCAAGGCATAGAGAACGAACTGGAAGCCGCTCGCGAAGAACAGACCCCCGATGGATCCGCCTTCGCCTCTGTCGGTCATCTCGCCTATCACCTCGAACACGAGTTAACTCACAGATCTCGGCAATCGAGTTCACGGTCTATAACCCCCGAAGGCTAACAATTCCAGCCCGTCAGTCCTTCGCTCAGGCACGGGCAGGCCACGGCCGCGCCCCCCGCAAGAGGTGTAATCAAAGCGACACCCACCCGCTCCTTTCGACGTCATACGGCCTGATCACGACCTTCACTCTCCGATCTTGGCCGGCTACCGTTTGGAAGGCCTTTGCGAGTCGCGTCGCAAGTTCCTGCAATGCCTCCTTGGTGCGCTCAGCCCGTTCCCATAGATCGACGTTGATTCTGGTCACCTCGCCATCGAAGTCGTCTGGCCTGAGAACCGGAACAAGGTCGATCTCGTAATCGTTAATGGCGAGTTCAGGCAGGCTGGTTAGCGCGAGTCTTGTCGCTTCCTCAAGCTCTGACAATCGGTCTTCCCTTCTCAAATTGAAGACGCTGACCAATGGCATGGTTCCTCCTCCTTCACCGTTCACCTGGGTAACTTGCCCGCCGCAAGCTCTCCGATCACCTCCGTCGGCTGGAAGTAGCCTAGGTCACGGCTGCCTGCTGCAAAGTGCGACCGCCGTCAGGGGGCGCAGCGAACACATGAAGCTTCTCGTGATCGGCGGAACGCATTTCGTCGGGCGGCATGCGGTCGAGCATGCCGTCAATCGGGGCCACGAGGTCACGGTGTTCCACCGCGGCGAGTTGGAGCCTGGTGACGGCTTCCCCGACATCGAGCACGTGCACGGTGATCGCGACGGTGGCCTCTCGGCCTTGAACGGTCGCGTCTGGGATGCAGCACTCGACACCTGCGGTTACGTCCCCCGCGTCGTGCGCGAGTCGGTGCAGCTGCCAGGCATCAAGGTCGGCCACTACACGTTCGTGTCCTCGCTCTCGGTCTACCCCGACGATGTCGAGCAAGGCGTCACGGAGGCAACCCCGGGACATGGCCCGCCATTCCCCGACACCGAGGAGATCACCGACGAGAGCTACGGCCCGCTGAAGGTCGCATGCGAGCTGGAGGTGCAGGCCGCCTTCGGCGGGCGGGCCCTCATCGCGCGTCCTGGGTTCATCATCGGGCCGCACGATCCAATCGATCGGTTCCCGTACTGGGTCCGGCGGGCCGCGATGGGCGGGGAGATGCTCGCGCCGGAGCCGGCGGACCTTCGCGTGCAGCTCATCGACGTTCGGGACCTGGCGGCCTTCGTGATCAAGCACATCGAAGCCGGGACCAGCGATGTGTTCAACGTAACTGGCCCGGAGGGCGTCCTTACGATGCGCGACCTCCTCGGAGCTTGCGTGGCTGCCGGGGAGGCAGACACCGAGAGCATCTGGGTCGGACAGTCCTTCCTCCGCGAACGCGGCCTGCACGAGGCTGGCGAGCACGGGTGGGAGCAACTGCCGTACTGGTACCCGGAGGCGCCGGGGTTCTCCGCGTTCGACATCTCAAAGGCCGTCGGCGCAGGGCTCCGGTTCCGCCCGCTCGCCGAGACGATCGCCGACACGCTTGCCTGGGACCGCACACGCGGGCAGACCTGGCCGATGAGCGCCGGCATCACACTCGAACGCGAACGAGAGCTCCTCGACGCATGGCGCGAACTCCACTGATCAAGCTCGCGAGACGGACCAGCGGAGAAACAGGCGCGCCTGATCGGACGTCAGCCGCGAGAGGATATGGAGAGCGTAAAGCCGATTCTCGACTTGTGACACCTTAGAACTTGGGCCAGGGTTGGCCGTGGCCCTCGACCGTCATGGCCGGGGTGCCCACCGAGTAACCCCAGCGTCGCGGGAGATCGACCTTCTTGTCGCACCTCGCGCAGGTGAATGCCGTCCACCGCTTGGTCACGGTCTGGCGGTACCCGCACTCGGTGCAAGCGAAGAACGCGTTCTTCGCGGCACACGTGAAGCACAGGTAGTCGATGGACTCGTCACCCACGAGCTGGGGCGTGAGGCACCACGGGCAGGTCAGGTAGGCCAACTCCTTTGCTACTCGGCTGACGGGTCCGGTTCCTTGAGCACTCGGGCCCGCTGCTCGTCGCGATAGGCACGGAGCCGCTCCCGATATTCCTGATGGGCTCCGGCCACGATGCTCGTCGCCAGGATGGCGGCGTTCACCGCCCCCGCCTTGCCCACCGCGACCGTCCCCACCGGAACGCCGGCAGGCATCTGGACCATCGACAGCAGCGAGTCCAGCCCCAAGAGCTTGGACTCCATGGGTACGCCGAGAACCGGGAGCGTGGTCTTCGCCGCCACCGCTCCGGGCAGTGCCGCAGCGCCACCCGCCGCGGCGATGATGACCTCCAGGCCCCGCTCGTGGGCGATGGCCGCGTACTCGGCCAGCTCGTCGGGAGTGCGGTGGGCGGAGAGCACGCGGGTCTCGAACGGCACGCCGAAGGACTCGAGGGTCTCGGCCGCATGCCGCATCGTGTCCCAGTCGGACCTCGAGCCCATGATCACGCCCACCAGCGGTTCCGCCACGCCTGACTCCTCTCGCCGATCCCGCAGCGGCCAAGTGTAGATTCTCGGCAGCCCGCTGCGCCGTTGGAGGAGAACGAGTGTCCGACCGGATCACCCGCCTGTTGGCCGGCTACGCGAGCGGCGTCGCTGCCGAGGACCTGCCCGAAGAGACCGCCCACGAGGTGAAGCGGCGGATCCTCGACTCGATCGGCGTGGCGTTGGCGGGTCTGGACGGAGACGCTCCCGCCGCGGCGAGGGCTTACGCGGCGGACCTGCCTGATCGGGACGGGGCGACGATCTGGGGCTCGCAGCTTCGGGCCAATCCCGAGGTGGCCGGCTTCGCGAACGCCGTCGCCGTGCGGTACCTGGATTTCAACGACACGTACCTGTCGAGGGAGCCGCTGCACCCCAGCGATGTGATCGCACCGCTGATGGCCCTGGCCGAGTGGCGCGCGCGGCCGGTGACCGATTTCCTCGCGGCCGTCGCCACGTCATACGAGGTCTCGGTCACGCTCTGCGACGCGGCAAGCCTGCGGACGCACGGGTGGGACCACGTGAACTACCTCGGGATCGGCGTGGCCTGCGCCGCCGGGCACCTGCTGGGGCTCCCGGTCGAGGGGATCGAGCACGCAGTGTCCGTCGCCACCATTCCCCACGCGGCCATGCGCGAGACCAGGGCCGGGGAGCTCTCCATGTGGAAGGGCGCGGCCGCGGCCAACGCCGCCCGGAACGCCGTGTTCGCCACGCTCCTGGCCGAGAAGGGCATGACCGGCCCGTCCCGCCCGTTCGAGGGTGAGATGGCCTTCGTCCAGCAGCTCCTCGACGGCGAGGGGTTCGACCAGGAGGTCCTGTCGCGATTGGAGGCCAAGACGCCGCCGCGACGGATCCTCGACACCCACATCAAGTTCTGGCCGGTCGAATACCACGCGCAGAGCGCCGTCGATGCCGCCCTCCAGTTCCCCGAGGGCTTCCTCCGGGACGCCGACAGGATCAAGTCGATCGAGATCGACACCTTCGATGCCGCCTACCAAATCATCGCCAAGGACCCGGAGAAGTGGGACCCGAAGACCCGCGAGACGGCCGACCATTCGCTCCAGTACATCGTCGTGGCAGCGCTCCTGGACGGCGAGGTCACGAGCCGGACGTTCGAGCCGGAGCGGTTCCGCGATCCCCGGACCCTCGACGTCCTGAGGGAGCGGGTGACCGTCCGCGAGGACCCGGAGCTCTCCGCCGGATACCCTGAGGGCATCCCGAACCGGATCACGGTCACGACGACGGGCGGGGATCGGGAGGTGCGAGAGGTCCGCCATCCGAGAGGGCATGCGCGCAATCCGATGACCGACGAGGAGGTCGTGGCGAAGTACCGGGGGAACGTGGAGGGACGGCTCGACCCCGAACGCGCTGCCGCCGTCCAGCGGCTGGTGTGGGACACGGAGCGGGAGGGCGGCCTGCGAGTGCTGGCCCGGGCGCTGGCCGAGCGCCCATGACCTGGCTCACGCCCGACCCCGGCGAGCATCCGGCGAAGCGGTTCCGGCAGATGCTCGAGGCGGGCGAGACTGTCGTCGCGCCCGGCGTGTTCAACGGCCTCACGGCGCTCCTGGCCAAGCGGGCGGGTGCGGAGGCGCTATACCTGTCGGGCGCCGCGTTCTCGGCCAGCATGGGAATGCCGGACGTCGGGCTGTTCACGCTGGACGAGTTGCAGCGCAACGCTCGGCAGATCGTCCGGGTCACCCGCATCCCCCTGATCGTCGACGCGGACACTGGGTTCGGCGCCGCGTTGAACGTCATGCGAACGGTCCGCGAGCTGGAGGGGGCCCGGTGCGCGGCCATCCAGATCGAGGATCAGGTCGACCCGAAACGCTGCGGCCATCTGGACGGCAAGCAGGTCACCACCGCCGACGCGTTCGCGGAGAAGGTGGCCGCCGCGGCGCAGGCCCGGGAGAACCTGGTGGTCATCGCCAGGACCGACTCGCGGGCCACCGACGGGTTCGACGAGGCCGTGAGCCGAGGTCTGGCCTATCGCGAGGCCGGTGCCGACGTGATCTTCCCGGAGGCCCTGGAGTCCGAGGACGAATTCGCCGAGTATGCGAAGGCCGTGCCGGGCCCCCTGCTGGCGAACATGACGGAGTTCGGCAAGAGCCCGAGCCTTTCGGCCGAGCGCCTGGCGGAGCTGGGGTACCGGATCGTGATCTTTCCGGTGTCGGCCGCGCGGGTGGCGGCGAAGGTCGTCGGCGGGTTCTACGAGGAGCTTCTCCGGGAGGGCAACCAGTCCGCGTGGATCGACCGGATGATGACCCGGAACGAGCTGTACGACCTGATCGGATACGACGAGTACGCAGAGCTCGATCGCCGCCTTGCCCGCGACCCGGCCCCGTGATCCGGGGAGACCGGACCCTCCTCCGGCCCGCCTCAGAGCACGATCTCGATCTGCTTGTCGGCTGGCTGGCCGATCCCGAGGTGTACCGATGGTGGGAGGGTCGTCCCCTCAGCCGGGACGAGGTGGCCGACGTGTACACCGGCCGTAGGAGACCCGAGGTCGAGCCCTTCATCATCGAGGCTGACGGGGTACCCCTCGGCTATCTGCAAATCTGGCAGGGAACGGCGACGTCGGGCGGTATCGACATGTTCCTGGTGCCGGAGGCCCGAGGTCGAGGGCTCGGTCCCGACGCCGCGCGAGCCGCCTCGAGCTTCCTGCTCGACCAGCGAGGGTGGACCGAGGTGACGGTCGATCCCGTGGTCGACAACCTCCGAGCGATCCGGGCGTTCGAGCGAGCCGGCTTCTCACCGCAGAGTGAGGAGCTCGAGGACGAGACCGGAAAGCGGGTCCTTCGCATGGTCGTTCGCCGCGAGGCTCAAGACGTCGGGCCGGCTCGCTCCTAGTAGTCTTCGGGGCTTCCGCACGGTGTCATCCAGCCCCCGAAGGAGGAACCGTGAAGAGATCACTTGCCCTCATGGGCTTCGCCATGCTGACCGTGCTCATCAGCCTGGTGCCCGCCGCCGGCGTCGCCGCGGCGTCGAGACCCTCCTCCTACATCCTGCCCGGAAGCGCCGTCTTTCCCGAAGGGGTGGCCTACCAGCCCACCACCGGCAACTTCTTCGTGTCGAGCACGACCGATGGCTCCATCCTCCGCGGCAACGTGATGGAGACCGCCGCGGCCCCGTTCATCGCCGGTGGGGGCGTCCAGTTCTCGGCCATCGGCGTGAAGGTCGACGACGCAGGCCGCCTCATCGTCGCCGGTGGGGTCACCGGGGAGGTGCGGGTCTACGACGCGGCGACCGGCACGCCGATCCGAACGTTCACCACCGGCCCGGGCGGCTTCCTGAACGACATCGCCGTGGCCAAGAACGGGGACCTGTTCGTGACCGACTCGTTCCGGCCGGTGCTGTGGCGGATCCCGGCGGCGGAGATCCGACCGGGAGCGCCGGTGGCCGCCGAGGCCTGGCTCGACCTGACCGGCGAGATCCCGTACGTCGCGGGTCAGTTCAACGTGAACGGGATCGTGGCCACCGAGAACGGGAAGCGCCTGGTCGTCTCGCAGTCCTTCACCAGCGAGCTGTTCCGGATCGAGGTGGCCGCCAAGGCGGTGACGGAGGTCGACCTCGGCGGCGAGGCGGTGGCTGG
Source organism: Actinomycetota bacterium (assembly GCA_044869895.1). GTDB lineage: Bacteria > Actinomycetota > UBA4738 > UBA4738 > HRBIN12 > AC-69. Next base: position 8,818 of record JBIOXZ010000038.1, read on the forward strand.
TGACGGGCTCGCGCTGGTCGGCCGGATCCTGTACGCGGGCGAGCCGTTCCTCCAGCAGATCGCCAAGGTGTCCCTGTCGGGCGATCTGAGCACCGGGACGGTCCTGTCGAGGACGACGGATCCATCGTTCCTCACGCCGACCACGCTCGCTGTGGCGGCAGGTCGCCTGCTGGTGGTGAACTCGCAGTTCGAGCGGCTGTTCGCCGGCCTGCCACCGATCCTGCCGTTCACGATCTCGAGCATCCCGCTGCCATAGCGGGATCTCGAGCATCCCGCTGCCATAGCGGGTGGACTAGCCGCGCCCTGCGAGACGGTCGCCGAGCTCGCGGGCCACATCGATGAGCGCGAGCACGTCCTCTTCGGTGGTGCGGAAGTTCACGAAACATGGACGGAGGTAGACCTCGTCGTCGATCAGCGCTGAGGCCAGATACACCCGCCCATCGGCCAGCAGGGCCCGGGCGAGCCCTGCGTTGTGATCGTTGAGGTCGGTCACGCCGTTTGGGGTATGGCGGAAGGGCACGATCGAGAGCTGCGGGGGCGGCCCCATCACCTCGAAGTCGGGCTGAACCTTCACCGCCTCGTACAGCAGCCGGGCCTCGCGGAGGTTCCGCTCGATGGCTTCCCGGAACGCCGGCGCGCCGTGAGCCCGGAACGCAAGCCACGCCTTCAAAGCCCGGAACGGCCGCGAGTACTCGAGCGTGATGTCCACTGCGTGAAGCTCGTGGCGCTGGTGCGGGAGATATCCCTCCTGGTGAGCGAACGCGGCGGCCAGGTCGTCCGGCCGGCGGACCAGCACGACGCCGCAGGCCTTCGGAAGGTACAGCCACTTGTGCGCATCGACCGAGCAGGAGTCGGCCCGCTCGATCCCGGCGAACAGGTGGGCCCCCGATGACGTGGCCGCGGCGGGAAGCCCGTACGCCCCGTCGACGTGCAGCCACACGCCCCGCTCCGCGCACACGTCGGCCAGCGCGTCGGTGGGATCGACCGCGCCGGTCAAGGTGGTCCCGCCCGTCGCCACCACCGCAACGGGCGTCACGCCATCCTCCCGGTCCCGATCGATGGCCTCGGCCACCGCGTCGGGACGGAGCTTGCGATCGTCGTCGATGGGGAGCGCCCGGATGTTGCTTGCCCCGATGCCCAGCAACTCGACGGCACGCGTGATCGAGTAGTGCACTTCCCGCGAGCAGTACACGGCGCCCCGTCGCCCGGCCATCCCGTCGGTGCGGCTCCCGGGCAGCGCCCGCTCCCGGGCGGCCGACAGCGCCGTCATGTTGCTGATCGTTCCGCCGCTGGTGAACGCGCCGCCGGCGGTCGCCGGGTACCCGACGAACTCGGCCACCCACCGAACGGCCTGGTTCTCGATCTCGGTGGCGGCGCCGGCGTGGACGGCCAGGTTGATGTCGTAGCACGAGGCCAGGGCGTCTCCGACGGCCCCGATCTCCAGTCCCGAGGACCCGATGAAGGCGAAGTACCGCGGCCGGGGCTGGGCGATGCTCTCGTCGAGGATCCTGGCCACGTCGTCGAGGACCTCGAACACCGGCGAGGGCTCCTCGGGGAGGTCCGAACGGAGGAGCGCCCGCACCCGTTCGTCGAGCGGCGGCTCCTGGGGGCGGAACCGGTCGAAGCTCCGCCAGGCCTGCTCGATCAGCTTGGCGGCGCGGGCCAGGGCCTCCTCGCGCGGCGCGTCGAGCCGGAGCGGCGAGTCGGCCGGTCCCTGCTCCTCCATCGGCTCGATGCTACCCGCTCCCCCACAGCCGGTCGGCCACGCCGGACACCAGCTCGAGCTTCTGCCATTGCACGTCCTCGTCGATCTCGTTCCCGACCATGACCGAGGCAAACCCGCACTGCGGAGAGATGGCCAACCGATCCATGCCGTCCACGTATCCGGCGGCTTCCTCCATGCGGCGCAGCAGGTCGTCCTGGTCCTCGAGCCGAGGCATTTTGGTGCTGACGAGGCCCATGACCATCGTCGACCCGGGCCGCAGGAACCGGATCGGCTCGAAGCCACCATCGCGCCCCAGGTCGTCCCACTCCACCAGGAAACGATCGTAGGGAAGCTCGGCGAAGACCCGCTCGGCCACGGGTTCGAGGGAGCCCTCGCACATCCACGACGAGCGGTAGTTCCCTCGGCAGATGTGGAGTCCCACCGTGACTTCGGGCGGCGTCCCCTCGAGGACGGCGGCATCGGCAACGATGGCCCGGTCCACCAACGTGCCGATGTCCTGGCCCGCCGCTCGGAACCGGTCGATCCACATCGGATCCACGAGGTAGGGGTACAGCGGGAAGTCGAATTGCAAATAGGTACCTCCTGCTCCTAAGACCTCACGGACGAGGCTTCGCTCAATCTCGATGGCAGCCTCCGCGAACTCCTCCACTGACTCGTACGCGCCTGCAACGGTCGTGAACGGATGGAGGAAGATAGATGCCGCCGGCAGGGTGACCTTGAAGGGGTGTCCGCCGGTCACCTCGGCCATGAACGCCGCCTCCCGAGCCGCAGGCGAATCGACCTGCTTCAGAGGCTCGACGATCTCATGGACCGCCAGTTCGACCTCGTCGCCGCGAGCGTTGTGGAACGACACCGTCTTGCCGGTCCGAACGCCTGATACGGCGTCGAAAAACGAGTTCAGAAACATCCAACGCCTGAACTCACCGTCGGTGACGACGTCCAGACCGAGATCGATCTGCCTCTGGACCGCCTGACGGATGGCGCTGTCCTCGAGCCGTCGAAGTTGGGAGCGATCTTTCTGCCGCTCGTCTTCCAGGACGGCTGAGTGCCCGCGCTCGTAGAAGACATCGACGGCTTGACGCAGGGCGCGAGGACGCAGCAGCGAGCCAACTACCTCTCCACGGGCGGGGCGGCGTGGTGACCGCATTGATGAAGGTTACCTAGATGTAGTTCCCACGGACGTTGTTGACATAAGCGAGAGCCCCCGCTTCGATCCGGGCGCTTGGGGCTAGCGCGCCACGCGGTAGCGGAGGTAGACGACTCTCGAGCTGAAGGTGCGGGTCTCGACGAGTTCGAGATCCACCCGGCGCTCGCGCTGGGGAAAGAACGGAATGCCACCGCCAACCAGCACCGGGTAGACCATGGCCCGGTACTCGTCGATCAGACCCAACGCGGCCGCCTCGGCTGCGAGAGCCGCGCCGCCGATCGCGATGTCCCCCTCTCCCGGCTCGGCTCGCAACCGCTCGATCTCCTCCGCCAGGCCGCCAGAGGCCAGGCGGGCATGGCCCTGCACCGCCGACAGCGTGGTGGAGAACACCACCTTTGGGAGCGGCTTCCAGATCGCGGCCCACTCGAGCTCCGAGTCGTCGAGCGACGGATCCTGGTCGGCGGTCTCCCAGTACAGCATCGTCTCGTACAGCCGTCGTCCCAACAGGTGCACGCCGACCCCTCGTATCTCGTCGATCCAGAAGCGAAAGAC
>JBIOXZ010000039.1:0-2937 GCA_044869895.1 Actinomycetota bacterium
ACCGCCGCCGCCTTGAGCGTCTCGATCAAGTGATGCGTGATCAGGCCTCGGTCGGCCACCAGCGCCTGGAAGACGCGCTCGGGGCGCGGGATCACGAAGGCCGGGAGGCCGGTGGTCAGTATCGCGAGATACCAGAGGGCGAGGATCGACACGACTGGCATCGCGATCTGAACGAGAGCCCGGCCGAGGGCGCGCGTCATCCGGGTGCTTCGGCGCGCGCTCCGGCGGGCCGGAAGAGGAGCCGTCGGATGTGGGCCGTCGTCTCGACGAACGCCGGATGACGCCGGAAATCCGGGCCGCGGGGGCGCGTCGCCGGCACCGAAGCCAGCTCGAGAACGCGACCGGGGGCCGGGGAGAAGACCAGCACGCGGTCCGCCAAGAGCACAGCCTCGTCGATGTGGTGCGTGACGAACAGGACCGTCTTCGGTCGCCGCGCGAGCTCCTGGCCGAGCCACTCGCCTAGCTCCTCCCGCTTCATCTCGTCGAGGGCGGAGAACGGCTCGTCCATCAGCAGGACCGGCGGGTCGTGTGCCAGCGCGCTCGCGATGTTGACCCTCTGAAGCATGCCGCCCGAGAGGTGGTGAGGGCGCTTCCCTTCGTGCCCTCCGAGTCCGAATTCCCGCAGGAGCTCCCCGGCCGGGAAGCCTGCGCGCCGTGCGATGCGCTGGGTGAACACGACGTCGTCGATGGCGCGCTTCCAGGGCAGGACGGCGGGCCGCTGCGACACGAGCCCCAGCAAGCGCTGCCCGCGGGCGGTGCCCGCCAACTGGGGACCGATCCGGACCTCGCCGCTGGATGGCGACTCGAGATCGGCCACGATGCGGAGGAGGGTCGTCTTGCCGCAGCCGGAGGGGCCGACCAGAGCGACGAACTCCCCGGCGCCCACCTCCAGGTCCATCCGGTCCAGCGCGAGCGTCTCGCCGAAGCGGCGGGAGACTCCACGGATCGAGATAGGCAGCACGGATCAGGCTCGGGTCGACCGGCCGCGGTGCCGACCGGCGCGGGGAGCCGTCCGGGCGGGTGTCTTCGGGGCTGGTCGACCGGTCAGCGCTTGATGCCGGGGTTGAACCCGTTCGTCATCATCTCGTCGGCCGGGACGACGCGCGGGATCTGATCGTACTCTTTGTAGAAGGCCATCATCTCGTCCCAGACCGTCGGGTTCATCCAGAGGAGGCCGTTCTTCTTGGTGTCTTCGCTGGTGAACAGCGCGTTCTGGATCTTCCAGCGCCAGGCGAGCTTGTCCGCCTTCTCGACTTGGTCCGGGAAGCTCGCCACCAGCTGCACGGTCTCTTCCGGGTGATCGAGGATGTACTGCATGCCCCGGGCGACCGCCCGCACGTAGCGCCGGACCAGGTCGGGGTTCTCACGCACGCTTTTGCCCGTGGCGAAGATGACGTCGGAGTAGCTGCGGATCCCCCAGTCGGCGTAGCGCATCGCCTTCCAGGTCTTCCCGCGGAGCCGGGGCAGGGCGTCGGGCTTGGCGATCTCCTGCTCGATCAAGTAGGGCTGGTTGGTCACCCAGCCCGTGAAGAAGTCGACTCGGCCCACCAGGAGCGGCTCGGCGTTGGCCTGGACGACCTCCACCCTCACCTTCGAGAGGTCCACTCCGTGCTTCTTGGCGAACGCTTTGAGGAAGATCTCGCCGTCTGACTGCATCCCGACGATCTTGCCTTCGAGGTCCCTCGGCTTCGGATCGGGGTCGCTGGGGCTGGCCAGGGTGATGTAGCTGTAGGGGCCCTTCTGGAGGAGCGTCCCGACCGCCACGACATCCACGGGGTCCTTGGCGAGCCGGGCCTGGAAGACGTTGTTGCCGCCGGCCGTGATCCCGAAGGTCGCTTGACCTGCTCCCACGATGGGCACCGGGTTCTTCCCCGGACCACCGTCCATGATGCGATGGCGGATCCCCTCCTCGGTGAAGAAGCCCTTGGCCTCGGCGACCATGACGGGCGCGAACTCGCCGTTGCGCAGCCAGCCGAGCTGGGTCCGGACTTCCACCTGGGCGGTTGCCGAGGGTGGCGCGGCCCAACCGAGGAGGAAGAGCGAGAGGGCGAGCGGAAGCGGGGCGCGATAGCTAGCCATGGCGGCGGTCTCCTCCATAGCGGGCGTGAGGGGCGAACTCCCGGAAGAGCGAGCGGCTGCGGTCGTCCGCGCAGTGGCAGGCTCCGGCGCGGTCGAGCTCGGCGGCGGCCTCGGCGAGGGCCTCGATCACGATCCGGGCCATGGTCGGTCCACAGCGGCGGTAGATCGCCCGGAGGTCTGCATGCTCGAACTCCCCGAGCCCCTCCGCCGGGTTCACCACGATCGAGAGGATGCCGAGACACATGCCGTACATGCGGGCCAGGCGGAGCTCCGGGCCGGCCGTCTTGCCCACGACGTCGAGCCCGAGCCGCCGGTAGAGGCGGTCCTCCGTCGGAGTCTCGAACCAGGGGCCCGGGCTGTGAACGTACAGGGCGTCGGGCTTGACCTTGGGGTTCACCCCGTCCCCGGCCTGGGCCGCCAAGCGCGGCATCCCGCGAAGCGCGGCACCCTCCAGGTCCCGGCGGAGGCGGAGGCACAGCGGTTCGCGGAACCGGATGAGTCCCGAGGCCACCGGGCGCGGCACGACGCCGGAGAGGTCGAGAACGTCGCCCACCACCGCCAGGTCCCACGGATGGATGTCCTCGGCGACGCCGCCCGTGCTGTTGTCGACGATCACGCGGCGCACTCCGGCGCGCTGCAGCACGTCGAACACACGCTCGCTGGCCCGCGCGCTGTTGCCCGGGGCGTCCGACCGGTTCTCGGGGTCGATCCCGTGCATCCAGACGTACAGGTAGTCCGTCGATCGGCCCGCGCGGCGGTCGGTCAACCGGCAGAGACGGAACGCGGGCGACGGACCGAAGGGGGTCGCGACGTGGATGTCCGGCTGCACCACCTCGACCGAGAGGTACGGGTGGTCGT
>JBIOXZ010000040.1:0-25351 GCA_044869895.1 Actinomycetota bacterium
GGCCCTGCTGAAGGTCTGCGACGTGCACGGTGTACCCGTGGCCACCAACCTCGCGTCGGCGGAGATCCTGCTCCGGTCGCTCTCCCAGGCCATCTGGTGGGGGCGGGACGCGGCGGCCGCATCCCACGCCTAGGGCGCTCGGAGCACCCCTTCTCTCGAGTCTCAGCCGGAAGGGCTCGGCGTGGGCGACGCGGTGAGCGACGGCGTGGGCGAAGGGGTGGGCGTCCCCGAGGGTGACGGCGACGGTGAGCCAGTCCCGCTCCTCGCCGCCAGCTGCTCCGCCCGCCGGATGGCCGCCTGGGCCGCGTCGACCTCGGCCTGATATTTCGCGAGATCGCCGGCCTTGAGCGCCGCGTCGGCCGCGGCGAAGTGGTCCAGGGCCTGTTGCAGCAACTGCGAGATCTGCCGCTGGACGTTTCCTCCGGGCGTCGGCCCTCCGCCGCCTTCCGGCGGGACGACCTCCGCCCCGAACGAATCGTTGAGCGCCTCCGTCAACGTGCTGCCCAGCCCGACATCCCCTCCGTTCGTCACAAGGACCCGCTTCAGCTCGGGGATGGCGGTCTCCTGGGCAGACCGGACGTACACCGGCTGGACGTAGAGCAGACCCTCAGCGATGGGGATGATCAGGAAGTCTCCGAACCGGATCTCTGAGCCGCTCTGGCCGAACAAGGTCTGATCGGCGGAGAACCTCGGATCCTGGCGCATCCGGGCGAACACCTGCGATGGCCCGTCCACGTTCTGGCCGGGTGGGAACTCGTACGCGACGATCTGCCCGTAGTCCGGACCGGCGTCGGACCTGGCCGCCATCCACGCCACCACGTTCTGGCGCCCCTGCGGGTTGAACGGCAGGACCAGCACGAACGATTCCTCCGCGTCCCCTGGGAGACGCAACAGCAGGTAGTAGGGCCGCATCGGGACATTCACGGTGCTGTCCTCGTTCGCCGTGATCGTGGGGTCGAAGGGGACCTGCCAGAAGTCCTGCTTTTGGTAGAAGACACTGGCCTCCGTGACGTGATAGTTGGCGAACTGCTCCGCCTGCACCTGGAACAGGTTCTCCGGGTACCGGAAGTGGGCGGCCAGCTCCGGAGGCGCCTGGTCGATGGGCGTCAATAGGTCCGGGAAGACGTTCTGCCACACCTTGATGATGGGGTCCGTCGTGTCGGCGACGTAATAGGTCATCGTGCCGTCGTACGCGTCGACAACCACCTTCACCGAGTTGCGGATGTAGTTCGCCACTCCATGCAGACCGCTCAAGCCGGGGCCGACCGGCGTGGCCTGGTCAAGGGAGATCTCCTGTGAGTACGGATATCCGTCGGTGGTCGTGTACGCGTCCCAGATCCAGACCACCCGGCCATCGACGATGGCCGTGTACGGGTCGGAGTCGAACGTGAGGAACGGCGCGGCCTTCCGGACGCGATCCTGGATGTCCCGGAAGATCAGGATCCGCGAGTCGTCCTGGATGAGCCCGGAGATCAGCAGGTTGACGTCGCGGAACCGCCAGGCGAACAGGGCCCGCTTGAGGAATCCGCCGATGGGGATGCCGCCTTTCCCCTCGTACGAGCTGGAGATCTGCTGGCTGCTGCCCTCGGTCGCCGCGTAGTCAAGCTCCTTGCTCCCCGTGTTCACCACGACGAACGGGGCGGCCGCCGTGTTCTCCCCGTAGTAGATCCGGGGCTGCACGACGAGGGGCGGTTGCCCAACCGGGGGAATGTCCGACAGCGTGAACTGCGGCGCGCCTTCAGCGGTAGCCGTGTTCACGGGCGCCGCGACCGCGCCAAAGCCGTGCGTGTAAACCAGGTGCTTGTTCTGCCACGTCGCACCCCCCCCGGGTATCGAATCCTGGTCCACCTCTCGGGCCGACAGCATGACCACGCGTCGATCGCCGTTCAGTTCGTATCGGTCGACGTCGACGTCCTCGAACACGTAGTACTGCCGGATCCGTTGGAGGGACTCGAAGTTCTCCCGGAGGATGTCCGGCCGCCACAGCCGGATGTTGGACACGGTGGCATCGTTCGCCTGCACCTCCTGCGGGGTCACGCTGGCCGCGACCGTGCGTTGTTGCGCCTGGATCACGTCCAGGCCGAACGCCGTGCGGGTCCCCGCGATATTGCGGTCGATGTACGGGCGCTCCCGCTGCAGCTCCTGGGGCCCTACCTGGAACCGTTGGACGAACGCCGGGTACGCGGCGCCGGCGGTGATCGATACCAGTGCCAACAGGCCGAGGGCGATGACGGGGATGGCCCAGCCTCGCATCCGGATGTTCACCAGGAACAGGATCGCGCACGCGACCGCGATGAACGTCAAGATGCGAAGGGCCGGGAGTTGCGCCTTCACGTCCGTGAACGAGGCGCCCTCCACGACCCCCCGTCGCGAGGTCAGCAGGTCGAATGTTCCGAGGTAGTACCCCCATGCCTTCGTCAGCACGATGAGCCCGAGCAGGACCGACAGGTGTGCCTTGACCTGCGGCGTGACCTTCTCGGTGAACGCAGGGGCCTGGGGCCGGATCCCACCCCACAGGTAGTGGGCGACCGCCGTGATGAACGTGATCCCGACGAGTGAGGAGAACAGCCACCCCTGGACGAACTCCAGCCAGGGGAGGCCGAACACGTAGAACGCGGCATCCCGGTTGAACAAGGGGTCCGTGGAGCCGAACGTGATGCCGGAGGAGTTGCGCCACAAGAGGAACGTCCTCCACTGGGTGGTCACCCCCAGGCCGACGAAGAAGGCGATGACGCCCGCGATCACCGGAAGGAGCCACCAGGCGTAGGGCTCGAACGCCAACCGGTACCGTTCGATCACTTCCTGCTCGGGGCCGATGGCCCGGTAGCTCGGCGTGAGGAGCCGGACGATCAGCAGGTTCGCGTACAGGATGGCGAAGAACGCGGCGCCGAAGATGAGGCCGAGGGCGATCTTGGTCCGAAGGATGGTCCAGAAGACTTGGCTGAAGCGAACCTCTCGGAACCACAACAGGTCAACGAAGAACCCGGACAGCGCGGTGAGGCCCACAAGGACCACCACCAGCGCGATCCCCGCAATGATCAGCCACCGCCGGCCGCGTCCGGCTTGGACGACGCGCGCCACACCCGTCCCTTCGGTTCCGGGAACGCGTCAGCCTATCACCGGGGCTTCGGCCGGGCGGACGCGGGTCACGATCCGCCCCGCAGGTAGTCCACGGCATCCCGGAACGACGAGACCGGCTGGAGGACCATGTCGTCGCCTCCCGCCGACCTCGCTGCGGCGATGTTCCCTTCGGGGACGAGGAACACCGACGCTCCCGCATGATCGGCGGCAACGACCTTCTCCTCGATGCCGCCTATGGGGTAGACCCTTCCGTCCAATCCGATCTGCCCCGTCCCGGCGATGGTCCGGCCGGCGGTCAAGTCGCCGGGAGTGAGGAGGTCGTAGAGCCCGAGGGCCCACATCAGGCCGGCCGATGGCCCGCCGACATCCCCGCTCTCGATCAGCACCCGGAACGGGAAGTTCGAGATGAGCGACACGCCGACCAGGGGTTCGTCCGTTCCGGCACAGGGCGCTCGCCGCAGGTCCACGAGGTGCTGCTCCCCGCCTGCCCTGATGTCGAACGTGAGGGTCGATCCGGAGGGTGCGGACTCGATGAGCCGCCTGGCCTGGGCGGCACCTCCGACGGGCTGGCCGTCGATGGCCCGGATCAGGTCACCGGGGTACAGCTCCCCGTCGGCGGCGCAGCCCGGCACGACGGCTTCGACCAGTGCGCCGGGGCGGTGGTCCTTCGGGTAACCAGTCAGGTCCGAGAGCACGACGGAGGTCGCGTCGAGCTTGCTCTGGTCCATCTGCGAGATGGCCCGTTGATGCTCTTCGGTCCTGGTCTCCCCCGGCGTGAACAGGTCCGACCTCGGCACCACGGCCAGATCGGGATCGAGCCAGGCGAGGAGCGCTCCGAGCGCCGTGAGCTGGCGCAACCGCACGGAGGTCATCACGAAGTGGCCCGACGATCCGTACTCGGGATGGCCGGACACCTGGATGAGCGGCAGGATCTCCCTGGCGGGGGCAGGACCAAGCGAATACAGCGGCAGCCACACGGTGCCGGATAGGACGAATGCGACGACCAGGGCAACGACCAGTCCGATCTTGATGAGGCGCCGGGCGGCTGGCATCTGCTCCCCATGCTACGGGCACGGTATCCGCCCGAAGGGGAACCGGACGGCGTAGGCTCTCGTCGGAAGGTCGCTGATGAATCCATTGGCCATCATCGGGATCGCCCTCGGCGTGGGCCTCATCGCCTATGCGCTGTCGCTTCGCGACGAGGACGACGACGTGCTCCTCGCCGAGCATGTACGCCCGGACCGTCGGACTGCCGGGCGGCCGGGACGAGAGGACGAATCGCGAGCCGTGGGGTTCGGTCCGGGCGAGGGCGCCGCTCCCGGGGACTCGTTCGCCTACGTTCCGGTGATCAGTACGCCTCCCACACTCCGCACCCGGCTGATGGGCCTCGGAGGCCTGATCCTGTTGGTCCTGACGTCCGCAGCATTCCTGGCGTTGGCCGTCTACCAGGTGGGGCACGTCATCAACCAGAACCTGGCCCGGTTCCTGGGCAAGTGATCCCGTTCAGCGTCGCCTGACGAGCTGGAACGAGCTTCGATACTCGTCCAGGTGGTCGAGCATGGCCCCCGCTCCCAGGACGACCGTCTCGAGCGGACGCTCCGTCAGGTGGACGGGGACCTCGCACTCCTGCGCCAGGAGCAGGTCCATCCCTCGAACCAGGCCGCCTCCTCCCGTCAGGAACATCCCGGTCTCCAGGACGTCATGGGTGAGCTCAGGGGGAGCTTCCGCCAGGGTCTGGCGCGCCGCGTCGACGATAGCCTGGACCGGCTCGGCCATGGCCAAGCGGACCTCGTCCCCGGTGACCCGGACCTTTTTCGGAGCGCCACTCGCGATCTCCCGCCCTGCCACCACGGCGACCATTCGGTCCGGCGTGGGGAAGGCGGCTCCGATGGCCACTTTCAGCTCCTCTGCCGCTCGCTCCCCGATGGCCACCCCGTACCGCAGCCGGAAGTGGTCCCGGATGGCCGCGTCCATCTCGAACCCCCCGGTTGCGACGGAACGGCCGCTCACCACCCCGCCCATGGACACCACGGCCATCTCCGTCGTCCCGCCCCCGATGTCGATGATGAGGTTGCCGACCGGCTCGTGGATTGGCAGCCCGGCCCCGATCGCCGCCGCCAGGCCCTCCTCGACCAGCACCGGGCTCCGTCCGCCGGCAAACCGGATCGCTTCCCGGACGGCTCGGAGCTCGACGGGGCTGCTTTCCGAGGACACGGATACCACGACCCGCGGCTTGGGGAACCTCGGCAGGCCGATCCTTCGGAAAACGAGGGCGATCATCTGCTGCGTCATGTCGAACTCGGTCATGACCCCGTGGCGGAGCGGCCGGACGACCGAACGGTTCCCGGCCGGGCCACCGAGCATCTTCCAGGCCTCGGCCCCGGCGAACTCGACCTTCCCAGTGGATCCGTTCAGGGCGATGACGGTGGGCTCGTTGAACACGATCCCATCGCCCTGCCGATACACGAGCGTGTTGGCCGTCCCCAGGTCGATCGCGATCTCGCGGCCCACTAGCTCCCCATCACCCAGTGGGACTCGCCCTCGGCGAGGTGCTCCTTCTTCCAGATGGGAACGTCTTCCTTCAGTCGTTCGATGCCGTACCGGCAGGCGTCGAAGGCCTCGGCGCGATGGGGGGAAGAGCACGCGACAACGACCGAGGTCTCTCCGATACCCAGGTCGCCGGTTCGGTGCAGGAGCGCAACCTTGCGGACCGGCCACTTCTCGAGCATCTCCCCGCCGATCTCCTCCAGGCGCTTGGCGGCCATCTCCTCCCACGCCTCGTACATGAGACCCTTGACCGCACCCGCAGCGGAGTGGTCGCGAACGGTACCCAGGAAGAGACAGGAGCCGCCCGCGGTCGGATCGGCCACGAACGCCGCCGCCTCATCGGCGCCGATCGGCTCTGACGTGACCCGGATCCACAGTCGGTCTGGCATGCCTCCATTCTAGGGAGAGGGCGAAACGGAACCGGCGGCGGCGTAACGGGAGACCCCACCTACAATGGCTGCATGACAGAACGCGACGAACCGCACCTGGGTGGGCCCTCGTCCGAGGATGTAGGGACGGATGCTCCCCTGCTCCGGGAGATCCAGCGCGTCCTGCTGTCCTCGACAGGCCCGGTGAACTGGGAGCTGGCCCGCCAGATCGGGATCGCCTCGGCCTCCTGGAGCGGAGAGGACCCGGCACCTACAGACGACGATCGACGGTCCTTCGAGGAAGCCGTCCGCCTGGCCGAGTTGAAGGTCCAGGGGTTCACGGGCCTGGAACCGCCGCGCGACATTCCCAGGATCGATCCGGTTCGCCGGGGGCAGTGGGTCCAGGCCAACATCGACGGGCTGAAGTCCGTCGTCGAGCCCGCCGCGTCGAAACTCGCCGAGGCCGTGGGTCGGGCCCAGGGCGAGGTGCCGCTCGCGGAGACGGCGGGGTTCGCGCAGCAGATGGTCAGACAGCTCTCGCCGCTCCTGCTCGGGGCTCAGGTCGGCTCCGTCCTCGGCTACCTCGCGCAACATGTCCTTGGTCAGTACGACATCGCCCTCCCCCGTTCGGACTCCCCTGCGCTCCTTTTCGTGGTTCCCAACATCGCCGCCTTCGAGCGGGACTGGAGCTTGCCGCCCACGGACTTCCGGACGTGGGTGGCGCTCCATGAGGTCACGCACCGATTCGAGTTCGCCCGGCCGTGGGCCCACGGACGGTTCCGATCGCTGCTCGAGGACTTCCTCTCCACCGTGGAGCTCGACATCAAGGCCCTCCAAACGCGCCTGGAGTCCCTCGACATGTCCGATCCGCAAGCCATGCAGGAGATGCTTCAGGGCGAGGAGGTGCTGTTCGGCGCCGTTCTCGACCAGGAGCAGCGGCTCAAGCTGGGGAGGATCCAGGCCTTCATGGCTTCCGCCGAAGGCTACGGCGACCACGTGACGCACGCGATCGGAAGGGAGCTCCTTTCCTCTTACGGCCGGATCGAGGAGGCCATGCGCCGGTACCGCGAGACCGAGCAGGGCGACCCGGTGTTCGAGCGGCTCCTGGGGATCGAGATGAAACGCGAGCAGTATCGGCTGGGCCGGGCGTTCTGCGACACGGTCACCGAGCTGAGCGACGAGGCCACACTCGCGCGGATGTGGGACTCGTCGGAGTCCTTGCCGTCGCTCCCGGAGCTGGCTGAGCCCCGCCTTTGGCTGGCACGAACGGTCTGATCGACGGAAGTCGCTTCGTCACGGGCGACATCGCTCAACCGCCGCAGACCAACCGCCTAAGCTGAGATCAACTTCTTGACAACAGCGCAGTCGCCATACTGCACGCCGAGCTAGAGGACTCGGCCTTCCGACTAGCCGCTCACGCAATCGGTGAAGGCCGCACCCTCCGCGAGGCCCGGGAGGATCGAGATGACCCTGCGCGGACTATTCCACGAGAACTACTCCTACCCCCGCGTTCGGGCTCCCCCCCTTGCGTGGTTGGCTGAACACCCCGGGACCGCCCTCCAGGCGCCTGCGGCCCTTCGCCATCTCAATTCCGAGGATGGGAAGGTCGATAACGAGGTGGAGGAGGAAGGACCATGAAGGAGCCTTGGCTGACCATCCTGATGCCCTCGATGGTGCTCGGCGCGCTCTTCGCACTGGCCATTGGCCTGCGGTTGCTCGCGCGCGACCTCACCCGACGCACTGGGGTTCGCTTCAACTCCCGGTTCGCCCTTCTGAACGGATACAGGTTGGTTTGGCTCGCCATCATCGCCTACCCGGTTCTGGCGCTGCGCTGGCTCTTCCGGCCGAGCAAGCGTGGCACGTCACTGGAATGGGGCGAGGAGACGACGGCGGGTGAGGAGAAGGCGATCATCGGCCAGAGCGCGAGGCACTACCATTCCACGATTGGGCGGCCGTAGGAAGCCCGCACCTTTCGGAGGTATCGCTCCATCCGCTCCCCGAGTACAAGAGCAGCCGTCTGTCCCGGCCGGATCTGCCGGGGCCCCCGCCGGCCCATCACCTCCGATATCCTTTCCGCCCGATGACCGTCGGAGAGCTCGTCTTCGCCAGCGTCGTGGACCAGCGGGTCTACGACGCGCAGGGCGAGCGGGGATCGAACGGCGTCTACCTCCTGGGCGTTCCCGGACGGGCCCTGCCCTTCGTGGTGTACCGGGCCTGGAAGATCGGGACCGGTTCGGTCACCGAGAGCGTGGACTTCTACGGACCGTCCGGGCGCCTCGTCCATCGCTGGGGACCGGTGGTCCGACGGATGCTCGGCATGATGGACCTGACGGAGGAACGTGACCTGGTGGGGGATGCGGAGTTCGACGAGACGGGCATGCACGTCGTTTCGTTCGTGATCGACGACGAGATCGTGGGCGAGATCGAGTGCCCAGTGTTCGTCCAACCGGCCCCGACCAAACTCCCAAAGGACATCGAGGACGGCCTGCGAGGCTCCGACATCATCTGGGTGGGACCGGATCACAACGGGAGGTCGAACGCGGTCCCCGTGTGGTTCGTGTACCGGAACGGAAGGATCTACGTCCTGTCGAAGAACGAGCCGGGCCCGGAGGAGCAGACCGTGCCCGGCATCCCCGGCGCTTCCGACGTCATCGTTGTGACCCGCTACAAGGCCACGAACCCCGAGCGGCGTGGCCGCGACGCCGGGCTACGAGAGTTCCACGCCACGGTGCGGACGCTGGAGGGCCCCGAGTGGGAGGAGGCCGCGAAGCTCCTGGTGGACCGTCGCCGGAGCCGGCCCGGGCCCCCGGCGGAATGGATCCAGCGGTGGCGCGGATCGTGCGCCATCGCCGAGCTCACGCCGGTCATCCCGTTGTGAGGGTCGGGCTGGCGGCGGCGTCGCCGCCGCCGGCCCGTTCAACGCGCAATCCCCGCTACGGCACAGACGGCGTGAGCGTCGGGCAGTTGGGCGCCGTCGCCCCGTTCGAGTCCGCGCAGTTGATGCGGCCGTCGGGGAACGCCTTCACGAATGGGCTGAGCGGTGAGCTCACCGAGATGTAGTCTGCAACGTCCTGGTCCATGATGTTCTGCGTGGTCACCCGGCTGATGAACACCGGGTAGCCGTCGCCCCCGTTCGCCATGAAGTCGTTCTCGGCGATCTTGTAGCTCGTTCCGTTCGTCAGATCGACTGGGGTCGTCGTGCAGTTCCCGCTCGCATCGGTTGTCACCGCGGACGTGACCCGGCTTCCCGCCGGTGCAGCGATGTCGTACGTGAAGCAGAGCCCGGAGACCTGCGGGAACCGGCCATCCACGGCAGGCATGCGCGAGACCCCGTTCTCCAGCATCGCCTTCAGCTCGGCACCGTTGACCGTGAGCGTCACCACCACGTTCCCGAAGGGGAGAACCGTGAGGACCTGGCCCCGGGTGATGGGGAACGGCGGGGGCGTGTAGGCGGGGCAGAAGTCGTTCGGGTTGTCCGTCGTCGGGCAGGTGAGGTCGGCACGAAGTCCTCCCGAGTTCGTGATGGCGAACTGCACCCCGGTCGGGGCGTACTGCGTCCGCATCGCGTCCGTGACGACGTTGCCGACCAAGGACTCGCACGTTCGACCGGTACTGCCTCCGCACTGGTCCGCCCGAGGGATGAACTTCGTCGAATTCCCGATCTCCGTGTTCAGGATGGGGCTGAGCTGGGCGTTCAGCTCGTCGATCCTGGCCTGGATGGCCGGATCGGGGGTGACGCCGATGTCCCACGGCTTGTGGAAGTCCGCCGTCGTGTACACCACGGACTTCGTGGCCGCGTCGACCACCAGCCGGACCCGGGTGAAGCGGATCCCCTTGCTGCGGTTCTCCGTCACGAGGACCCCGTTCGACCGAGTGGACATCACTTGGAGGTCCGTGTGGTCCCCGATGACTGCGTCGACATTCTGGACATCGTCGGCGAGATCGATGAGCGGCCCCGTCGGGTTGGTCAGGGTTCCCGCGGTCGCTCCGAGGTGGCCGATGGCCACGATCGCGGCGACACCGGGCTGTGTGCTGAGCTGAGCGGCTCGCTTGTTCACCGCGTCCGTCGAGTTCTCGACGTGGAAGGGGACGAGGCCGGCGGGATTGATCAGCTCCGGGAGATCGTCGTTGGAGAACCCGATGATTGCGAGCTTGAACGTTCCGAAGTTGAACAATCGTGACTTCGACCATTCCTGAGGAGTTTCACCGAACTCGTCTACGATGTTCGCCGATACGTACGGGAACGTGGCCAAGGGGATGAGCTCGTTCCGCAGGTACTGCTGGCCACGATCGAAGTTGTGGTTTCCGAGTCCGTCCAGGTTGAAGCCCATCATGTTCATGAGCTCGATCGTGGGCTTGTCCCCGAAGAAGCTCGAGATCGGGGGCGTGGCCCCGACTGAGTCGCCTGCCGCGAGCGTGATCGTGGCCCCCGGATTCTCTGCGCGATACACGTCGAACCACGGTTTCAGGAACGCCGCGCCGCCGATTCCGAAGCTCGGTCCGACCGTATCGGCCGCCTCGGACAAGGGGATGAGCTGGCCGTGATAGTCGCTGATGTCGAGGATGTCGACCTCGCGGAGGCTCTCAGTCCCCGTGAGCATGTCCAAACGGATCTTGCCGCGCGCGTTCTGAGGTCCGGCGAAGTTCATGAGGAAGGAGATCGTCGGCGCGAGGTCGATCGCCCGGATCCCGGCGACGGGGTCCTGGTGCCGTATCCCCGCGCCGGCGGCGACGAACGTCGCATGCATGTTCACGTTGTGGGCGAGGTCCACCAGGTTCGGCAGGTAGCCGTGCTGCCCGAAGAACTGCGAGAAGGCGATCGCGACGTTGTTGGTTCCCGCGTCCGATTGGTACGGCGGCCGCGTGACCACCACGACGTCTCCGCTGCGGTTGGGGTGCAGCGAGTCGGAACCGTCCACGTTGCGCAGTTGCTCTTTCCTGAAGATGGCGTCCACGACCTGCGCCCCCGGGTTCGCCGGGTCGCTCAGGTTCTGGAACGCATCGATGACGGCCGTTCTGACCTGCTCGTACGTGGTTCCCGACGGCAGGGTCGGGTTGACGTAGACCTGGATCGTGCCGCCGGCCCAACAGGCCTTCGTCAGGTCCGTCGTCGCCGCGCCGCAGTTGCTCGCGTTGGCATTGCTCGCGTGGAGAGAGATGCCGTTCACGGTCGCCGCATTCAGGATCTTGTTCGCATTGACCGCGTACCATTGGGGCGCGAAGCCGTGGTCCGAACCGGCGAACGTCGTCGGATTGCCGCCCATCAGGCTCCGAGCCAGCGCGAGTTTGGCGTCGGCTTCGTGATACGCGCTGCGAACGTATCCCTCTCGGACCGAAACGAGCCCGTCGGGCGGACCGACTCCATCGACGTTGTCGAAGTACGGGTTCGGATCCCCCTCCATGTCGGTCCGGGTATAGAGCGCCATGAACTGGTGTGAGAACTCGTCGGTGACCGGGTAGCCCACCAGCGCGAGATCGGTGTCGGGCTGGAGCGTTCCGAGGATGAACTCCATCACGGCGTCCCCGTAGGCCGCTTCGAGGTCGCGACCCTGTTCGACGTACGTCTCTTCGTCGATGATCCGGGCCTCGAGCGGCGCGAAATCGGCCGAGACCGCGGTGGGGAAGTTGTCGGCCAGGTAGCTTTCGAGGTTCCCGCCCGGGAGGGCGGCGCAGGCGGGCGTGCCGCAGGTCGCGATGAGGCGCTCGACCGACGTGAAGTACAGCTTGAACGACGACAGGTCGGGAGCAAGTGTGATGAGCTTCGTGTAGAACCCGGCGGTCTGACCGGCGCGGGCTCCGATCAGCCCGTTCGCGCCACGGAGCTTGATCTCCTTGAAGTCGCCGACGGCAAGGTCGGCTGCCGCCAGGGCTCCGTCCTTTCCATCGGCCGTCCGGACCAGGAGCACATGATCGTAGCCGCTCCCCGCCGCATAGATGTACACGTCATACGTCCTGGTGGGGTTCTGGGCGGCGAACGTGGTCGCCACCGTGAGCGAAGTCTGCTTCGCGGTGATTGTGCTGGCCGGCACATTCGTCCAGCCCGACGCATCGGAGAAGCTCGCGACCTGGTACGAGAGTCCGAACGTGGCCGCGCCCGCTGCCTCGTCCGGGATCGAGGGTGCCGTGAGGACGCCGCGGGTCGAGAAGAAGTTCGTGAAGTCGACGGTGGGACCGTTGATCCCGGCGAGGCGGCCGCCGACCCATTCGACCTGCGCCACCTTCAGGCCGGCTCGCTCGGCGGCGTTTGCGATGGTGTCTGCCTGGAGGACTCCGGTGCCAGAGAACGAGGTCCGGGCGGAAAACGTGTCCCCCGTCCGGAAGAACGTGTTGTTCGTCGACCCATGCTCACTGGGGTAGGTGCCCGTGGCCATCGTGTACCACCCCACGCCGGTGTTGGGTGGGAACGCCTGCACCATCCCGTTGGCACCCTCGACGCCGGCGGAGCGCAGGGCCGCATACGTCGGCATGAACCCAGCATCGGAGTATTGACGCATCAGGTCGGGTCGCATCCCGTCGGACGAGTAGAGCACGACCCTGCCGGCGCTGGGCTTT
Organism: Actinomycetota bacterium; assembly: GCA_044869895.1. Lineage (GTDB taxonomy): Bacteria > Actinomycetota > UBA4738 > UBA4738 > HRBIN12 > AC-69. The sequence goes on from JBIOXZ010000040.1 coordinate 12,549, forward strand.
CCGGGAGCAGCGCCCTGGGCGACGCTCGAGGTGAGCGCGGCGAGAACGGAGACGGCAGCGAACAGCGCGATCAGCGAGCGGCGACGCATGGCTTCCTCCTTCGAGGGCGGGAAATGAGATACGAACGCGAGCTTGTCGAAACCGATGCGGACGAAGCATATGGCGGTAGCACAGCCTGCCTCCTCCGAAGGCGGATGTCCCCGCCCTGGTCCCGGGCTGTTCTCGCTCCCCTTCAACTACCGCATGCGATGGATCCCAGTCAAATGCAGCGAGGAGCTCGAGCGGGAGGCAGCAAACGCTCAGACGAAGTGGCGGCCGAGGGCGAGCGCCAGAGCGTTCAGGTCCTTGGACAGCTCCAGCAGATCGGCCGGCGTGAGGGCCTGAGGTCCGTCGCACAGCGCCTCGCCGGGATCGTGGTGGACGTCGACCATCACGCCGTCGGCGCCAGCCGCGATCGCCGCACGGGCCATTGGAGAGACGAGCTCACGATGCCCCATGGCGTGCGACGGATCCACGATCACGGGAAGGTGGCTCTCCTGCTGGGCGACGACCATCCCGCCGAGGTCGAGCGTGTTCCGCGTGGCGGTCTCGAACGTTCGGATGCCTCGCTCGCACAGGATGATTTCCGAGTTACCTCGCTGGGCGACGTACTCGGCCGCCATCAGCCACTCCTCGACGGTCGCGGAGAAGCCCCGCTTGAGGAGCACCGGCTTGCTCGTCGCGCCGACCTCCCTCAACAGGGCGAAGTTCTGCATGTTGCGGGTGCCGACCTGGAGTGCGTCGGCCCACGATGCGACGAGCTCCACGTCCCGCGGCTCCATGACCTCGGTCACGACCGGCAACCCCGTGTCCTCCCTGCATCGAGCCAGGATCTCCAGGCCCCGCTCCCCCAGTCCCTGGAACGAGTACGGCGATGTGCGGGGCTTGAACGCGCCGCCCCGCAGGATCGTTGCCCCCGCGGCCTTGGCCCCCCGAGCGGCGGCGAGCGCCTGCCATTCGCTCTCCACGGCGCACGGTCCGGCGATGATCGTGAACGTCTCGCGGCCCACCGCGGCGGGCCCCACCTTCACAGTCGTGGGCTGAGGATGAAGCGCCCTGGCCACCATCTTGTAGGGCTTCCCCACCTGGATCAGGTGGTCCACGCCCGGGAAGTTGTCCAGGCCGAGGCCCATGAACGATGCCGTGTCGCCGACCAGGCCGATGATCGTGTGCACCGCGCCGCGCGAGACGAAGGCCTCACCGCCGGCGTCGCGGACCTTGTCGGAGACGCGCTCGATGTCCGCCTCCGTCGCGTCCCTCTTCATCACCACGACCATGGCAACCTCCGCTTCAGGCGGGCCGCCCGGGAGGATGAGAAAACCCCGGGCACTCGGCCCGGGGTCCCCTGCGCTCCGTTCGGCTCAGGTGACTACGCCGGGCCTCGCCCGCCGTAGAAGAACCAGTCACCGAAGACGCGCCGCATCAGGCGCCTATCGTGCCAGGCCAGCAGGGCGATGGCAACCGGTTCGCCTCGCTCGCGTCCGGGAGGACCGGGGCTGACGGGGAGGGCGCGGACACCCACCATCGGACTACGATGCGCGCGTGGTGACCCTTGTCGCGCACCCGCTGGCGGAGCACCTCTTGACCCAGCTCCGCGATCGTGACACCCCCCCGCCGGTCTTCCGTACGCTGGCCAAGCGCCTGGCCCTGGCCATCACGTTCGAGGCGATCCGCGACCTCCCCACCGATGAGGTCAAGATCGAAACGCCGCTCGAGCCGACGACGGGCCGCATCCTCGCCGAGACCCTGGTGGCCGTTCCGATCCTCCGGGCCGGCCTGGGGATGCTGGAGGCGGTGACCGAGCTGTTCCCGGAGGTGGCCGTGGGCTACATCGGGCTCGAACGCGACGAGGCCTCCCTGCTTCCGCAGTCCTACTACCGAAAGCTGCCGGAGGTGGCCGGTCGTCACGTGCTCGTCCTGGACCCCATGTTGGCCACCGGTGGATCGGGCGCGGCGGCCTGCGCCGCCGTGAAGGAGGGCGCCCCCGCCTCGGTCCGGTTCGTGTGCGTCGTCTCCGCACCCGAGGGGATCGGCAAGATGCAGGCCGAACACCCGGACGTCCCCATCTTCACCGCCGCCGTCGACCGGCAGCTGAACGACCGCGGATATATCTTGCCGGGCCTCGGCGACTTCGGGGACCGGCTGTTCGGCACGGAGTGAGATCGGGCCCGTCCGCCTGGATGGGCGCTTGCGTATGATTCGTCGGGAAGGGGAGAGAGGAGGGGCTGATGACGAAACTCGCACGGTTCGTCGCCGTCCTCGGGCTGGTGTCGCTGGTCAGTGCGGCCTGCGGCGAGAGCACCGAGGAGGGGGCGAGCCCCACCGGCGGTGGTCCCGCCGTATCCGTCGGACTGGTGTACGACATCGGCGGCCGCGGGGACCTGTCGTTCAACGATGCCGCCGCGCGAGGCCTGGACAAGGCCGCGGGTGATTTCAACTTGGACGTCAAGGAGCTCGAACCCAACCAGGGCGGGACCAACCGCACCGAGCTGCTCGACCTGTTGGCCTCACAGAACACCCAGTTGATCATCGGGGTGGGGTTCCTGTTCGCGGAGGCGATCTGTGCCGCGGGGAACAAGTATCCGGACACGAACTTCGGCGACATCGATGGGTTCATCAACAAGGACACGCCGAACTGTCCGAAGGCCCACGACCTGACGGCCAGCGACAACGTGGCCTCCCTTCTGTTCGCCGAAGAGCAAGGGTCGTTCCTGGTGGGAGCGGCGGCTGCGCTGACGTCCGAGTCCGGACATGTCGGGTTCATCGGCGGAGTCGACATCGACCTCATCCACAAGTTCGAGGCCGGGTTCAAGGCCGGAGCCGCGGCGGTCAATCCAAAGATCGAGATCGACGTGAAGTACATCAGCCAGCCGCCCGACTTCAGTGGGTTCAACGATCCCGCCAAGGGCAAGGAGATCGCCGCCAGCATGTTCGAGTCAGGCGCCGACGTCGTATACCACGCGGCCGGCGGATCCGGGCTTGGGTTGTTCCAGGCGGCCAAGGAATTCTCCGACTCCTCCGGCTCGAAGGTCTGGGGCATCGGGGTCGACTCGGACCAGTATTTGAGTGTGCCCGACGAGCTCAAGCCGTTCGTGCTCACGTCCATGCTGAAGCGCGTGGACGTGGCGGTCTACGACACGATCAAGTCCCAGGTTGATGGGAATTTCGAGGGTGGCTACAAGACCTTCGACCTCTCCAAGGACGGCGTGGGGTACGCGACCTCGGGCGGGTTCATCGACGACATCGTCCCGCAGCTCGAGGAATTCAAACAACAGATCATCAGCGGGGAGATCACCGTTCCCACGAGTTAGTCGGGGCGAGTGGAGCGGGCAAGGGCCCGAGGAGTACCATCCTCGGGCCCTTGCCTTCGAACGTGAGGTTCATCATCGGTGGATGAGCAAGCCCCTGCCGTCGAATTGAAGGCCATCACCAAGACGTTCCCCGGTGTCGTCGCCAACGATGATGTCAACCTGACCGTCTTGCCGGGAGAGATCCACGCCGTCGTCGGGGAGAACGGAGCCGGCAAGTCCACCTTGATGAAGATCCTGTACGGGATGATCCGGCCCGACGGCGGGACGATCTCCGTGAACGGGCGGGAGGTTCACCTCCGCTCTCCGAAGGACGCCATCGAGAGCGGGATCGGCATGGTGCACCAGCACTTCATGCTGGCCACCAACCTCACGGTCCTCGAGAACGTCATCCTCGGCTCGGAGCCCACCCACGGAGGAGCCCTCGACTTCGACGCCGCAAGAGACCGTATCCGCGACCTGTCGAAGACCTACGGCGTGCCGCTCGACCCGGAGCGGCTGGTCGAGGACCTCGCGGTCGGCGAGCGCCAACGGGTGGAGATCCTCAAGGTCCTGTATCGGGGAGCTCGGATCCTGATCCTCGACGAGCCGACCGCCGTCCTGGTCCCTCAAGAGGTGGAGGAGCTGTTCCGCAACCTCAAGGATCTGAAGGGCCGCGGAGTGACGATCATCTTCATCTCGCACAAGCTCGACGAGGTCCTGGAGATCGCCGACTCGATCACGGTGATCCGGGCGGGTCACACGGTCGCCACGGTCAAGCCGCGGAGCGTCACCGCTCGCCAGCTGGCCGAGTTGATGGTCGGCAGCGAGCTGCCCACCCCCGAGACCAAGGAGTCAACGGTCACCGATGAGGTCATGTTGTCGGTACGTCAGATGGGGGTCCGGGTGGGCGAACGGTGGACCCTGCACGACGTGAGCTTCGAGATCCGCCGAGGGGAGATCCTGGGCATCGCCGGCGTGGAGGGAAATGGGCAACGAGAGCTGGTGGACGCCATCATGGGCATGTACCCGCCCCAACAGGGGAGCATCCACCTGGGCGGCGACGACATCACGCTCTGGTCGAGCCGAAGGAGGCGGGAGGCCGGGGTCGGCTACGTCCCCGAGGACCGCCAGCTCCGCGGACTGTTGCTCCCCTCTCCGTTGTGGGAGAACGCGATGCTGGGCAAGCAGACCATGCCCCCGTTCTCCTCCGGACCGTGGATCGACCGGCGCGGTGCTCACGAGCGTACGAACAACGTGATCGCCGAGTACCACGTCGCGACGCCCGGCCCGGACACCCCGGCCCTCGCCCTCTCCGGTGGGAACCAGCAGAAACTGATCGTTGGAAGGGAGATGATCGCCGAGCCGAAAGTGCTGATCGCCGCTCAACCGACGCGGGGGATCGACGTGGGAGCGCAGGCCGCCGTGTGGGAGCTCATCAGAGCAGCCCGGGCGGCGGGACTCGCGTTGCTGCTGATCTCGGCGGACCTGGAGGAGCTGATCGGTCTCTCGGACACGCTCTACGTGATCTTGCGGGGGACGTTGGTGGCCAAGCTCGATCCGGCAACGGTCACACCCGAGGAGCTCGGCTCGTATATGACCGGGGCCAGGGAGGCGGCGACGGCGTGAACACCAGGATCAAGGTCGCCCTCCTGTGGCTCTTGGTCCCGGTGTCGGCAATCGTCCTGGCGCTCGGCGTGTCGTCGCTCGTCCTGATCATCATCGGGGAGAACCCTCTTTCCGCGTTCCGGTCGATGGCCAGCTACGGAACACAGCCGAACTCGCTTGCGTCCATGGTGAACCGGGCGGTGCCCCTGTATGTGGCGGGCCTTGCCGTGGCCATCGGCTTCAAGATGAACCTGTTCAACATCGGGGTGGAGGGCCAGTACCGGCTGGCGGCGCTGCTCGCGGCGGCCGCCGGCGCCGCCGTCTCGCTCCCTCCGCCGTTGCACATCGCCTTCATCATGCTCGTCGCCATGGCCGTGGGGGCGTCGTGGGCCGGGATCGCCGGAGTCCTGCGAGTGAGACGGGGCGTCCACGAAGTGGTGTCCACCATCATGCTGAACTTCATCGCCACGGGTGTGGGGGCCTACCTACTGGCGAATTATCTCCGAAAGCCGCGGCTCCCGAATGAGCTCATCATCCAGACCCGGCAGATCCCCCGGTCCGGGGCTCTGCCCAACCTGGCCGTGGTGGGCGGAGAGGATCTCCGCTCGTTCCTGGTGATCGCGATCGCCCTGGGGATCGTCGTGTACGTGCTGATCTGGCGGACCCGCTTCGGATACGACCTCCGTGCGACCGGGATCAACCCCGAAGCCGCCCGAGCCTCGGGGGTCGACCCCAACCGGATGATCGTCACGACCATGCTGATCTCCGGGGCGATCGCCGGGCTCATCGGGATGAGCGACCTTCTCGGCTTCTTCCACGCGTACACGCTCGACTTCCCAACCGGCCTCGGATTCGACGGCATCGCCGTGGCCCTGGTCGGGCTGAACCATCCGGCGGGGATCGCTGTCGCGGCGCTGCTCTTCGGATGGGTGGACCGGGCTGCACAGATCCTCGACCTGGAAGGGATCCCCAAGGAGGTCATCATCATCACGAAGGGCGTGATCATCCTCTCGGTCGTCGTGGCCTACGAGGTGGTCCGCCGCATCGTCCAGGCCCAGCAGATCAAGGCCGCCGCGGAGGCAACCCGAAGGCTGGAGGCGAAGAAGGAAGTGGTGGCGGCATGAGCTGGGCGGCCGTCGACACGGCGCAGGTGGAGGGGGCGAAGGGTCGCCGCCTGGAGGCGCGCAGGATCGTGTACCTCCTCGGCCTAGTGATCCTGATGCTGTCGGCGGTTCGGTGGTTCACCGAGGCGTCGGACCTCACCTCCAGCAACACGTACGGCGCGGCCCTGCGCCTCGCGGTGCCGATCCTGTTGGCCGGCCTGGGCGGGCTGTACGCCGAGCGGACCGGCGTGGTCAATATCGGCCTCGAAGGGATGATGATCTTGGGGACGTGGTTCGGGGCCTGGGGCGGCGTCGAGTTCGGCCCGTGGTGGGGGGTCGTGCTCGGCATCCTCGGCGGTGCGTTGGGGGGGTTGGTCCACGCCGTGGCTACCGTGAGCTTCGGCGTGAACCAGATCGTGTCGGGTGTGGCCGTCAACATCCTGGCTGCCGGCGTCACCCGGTTCCTGTCGGTGATCGCGTTCACGGGGCACGGAGGCGGCGCCACCCAGTCCCCGCAGGTCACATCGAATCTGCCGAACCTGACCGTGCCGGTGCTGGCCGGTGGGAAGCCCTTCGGCTGGCAGTCCCCGGACCTCCTGGGGTGGTTCGAGCGGCAGCAGTGGTTCCTCGTCTCCGACGTCGCTGCGCTGTTCCGAGGGTTCATGGCCGAGCTGTCGATCTTGACCGTGATCACCCTGCTGCTCGTCCCGGCCACGTACTTCTTCCTGTGGCGGACCCGGCTCGGGCTGCGGATGCGATCCGCGGGTGAGAATCCGGTGGCCGCCGAGTCGCTCGGCGTCCCCGTGTACACGATGAAGTATCTCGGCGTGCTCATCTCCGGAGCACTCGCCGGGTTGGCCGGCGCGTTCCTGGTACTTGAGGCGGCGGGGATCTACCGGGAGGGACAAACAGGCGGCCGGGGGTTCATCGGGTTGGCCGCCATGATCTTCGGCAACTGGCGCCCCACCGGTGTGGCCGCGGCCGCCGGGCTGTTCGGCTACGCGGACGCCCTCAACCTGCGGTCGGCGCAGGCCGTCCACGCGTTGCTGCTCTTCGTAGCCATCGCCCTGGTCGGGCTGGCCATCTGGTATCTGATCCGAGGGAGGATCTCCACCGGCCTGCTCGCGGGAGCCATCGGCGTCCTGGTCTTCGTGTGGTACGCCGTCACCGAGGACGTGCCTCGGCAGTTCATCTTCATCACGCCGTACGTGGCCACCCTCTTGGTCCTGGCGGTGGCGTCGCAGCGGCTGCGTCCGCCCGCAGCGGATGGCCTGCCGTATCGGCGCGGACAACAGACCTCGTGAGGGCGCCGATCGGTCAGTAGGCGTCGGAAGGGGCCGAGCCGGTTGCTCCGGTGACGATCCGAACCCCTGCGCTCGATCCGAGTAGGTCGGCACCCGCCGCCAGCAACGCCTCGGCATCCTCCCTGGTTCGAATGCCTCCCGACGCCTTCACCGCGACCCGGCCGGCGGCCAAACGGCGAAGCTCCGAGATGAGCCCTGGCGTCGCGTCACCACCGCCGAAGCCGCTCGAGTTCTTGACGTAGGTGACGCCCGCCTCCACCGCGAGCTCCACCGCGCGGACGAGCTCATCGGGCGCGAGGAGCCCGGCCTCGAGCATGGCCTTGACCGGCGCGCCGTCCGCGGCCGACACGACCGCGGCGAGATGATCCCGGTACTCTGCCTCCATACCGGAGCGCAACCACCCCACCTTCGTCATCACGTCGATCTCCTGCGCTCCCGACCGGAGGGCTTCTGCCGCCTGCCCTGCCACCGTTGAAGTCGGCGCGCCGCCCATTGGGAAGTCCAATGCCGTGCACACCCGGACCGGCGAACCCTTCAGCGTGGCCGTGGCCTGCGGCAACCAGATCGGGTTGATCATCACGCCGTTGAACCCGTACTCGATGCATTCGACCAGTAACCGCTCGATGTCCGCCACCGTAGCCTCCGGACGAACGTTCGTGTGCTGGATGTGCGCGGCGATCTGCTCGGCGCTCATGCCGGGACCTCGGCCTCGAGCTGTTGGCGCGTGGGGAGCCCCTCGATCACGCCCAACCTGGTGACGCAGAACGCGCCTGCCCGGACCCCCAGGTCGATGGCCTCCGTCATCGAGAACCCCGCCGACAACCCGGTCACCAGGCCTGCGTTGAAGGCGTCGCCGGCACCGGTCGTGTCCCGAGCTGGGACCGCCCGTGCCGGTTGGCTCTGGACCCCCTCGGGCATCACCCGGAGGACCCCCCGTTCACCCAGGGTCACCACCACCTCCCCGACCCCCCGCGCCTGGAGGGAGCGGGCCGCCGCCTCGATCTCTCGCCCGTCGGTGGCCGCCACGCCGCTCAACGCCGCAAGCTCCGTCTGGTTCGGCGTGAGGATGTCCACCAGCGCCAGGACCGACTCGGACAGCGGCACGGAGGGCGCCGGGTTGAGGATCGTCGTCGCTCCGGCCGCCCGGGCCCGCTCGGCGGCGCCGGCGAACAGCTCGGGCGAGCACTCCAACTGACAGAGCAGGTGGGACGCGCCCTCGAACAGGTCCGGCATCCGATCGAGATCGCTCGTGACCAGGTGGCCGTTCGCTCCGGGAGCGACGGCGATCATGTTGCGTCCGTCGTCGTCGACGACGATGAGGCCGACGCCCGTGTGGCCTCCGGTCTCCAGGATCCCGGGCCCCAGAAGACCCTCCCGATCGAACAGCTCGAGCGCGGCTTGGGCGAATGAATCGCGGCCCAGCTTCACGACGAGCGTCACGTCTGCACCGAGACGTCGGGCCCCGATTGCCTGGTTCGATCCCTTGCCTCCCGGGCCCATGTCGAACGTGTGCCCCAGGACGGTCTGGCCGGGGGCCGGCAGCGCCGGGGCGACGACGGTCAGTCCGACGTTGTAACTGCCGACCACCACCACCCTGCCCATCAGCGTCGGAGCGTCTCCAGGCAGTGGGCGTAGAACCCGTCCGCGTCCACCCCGACCGCGGCCTTCACCGGACGCCCGCTCGAGCTGAGTACGGATCGGCCCTCGCTCGGGCCCTTCGTCATCACGTCACACGTCACCTGGCGGAACTCGCACAGCTCGGGGACGGCCAGAAAGGACGTCGCCAGGGTGTCCCAGCAGAAGTACGGGAGGCCCGTCGCCAGCTCCCATCCCGCCGTCATGGCCCAGATCGTCCCCGCAGCGGCCGAGAAGGGGTAGCCGTACTGGCGGCCGAAGGAGGTCCGGAAGGCGTCGGTCACGGGGACCTGATTCGTGGCATCGAGAGGGAACATCGTGATGGGGATCGACGAGTCGAACACCCGCTTCGCCGCCGGCGGGTCCCAGTAGAAGTTCCACTCGGCCGAGCCATCGTGTCCGGGCTCCTGCACGTTCCCGTCCACCTCCAACGCCCCGCCCATGACCAGGACCACTCGGATCTTCTCCTCCACCTTTGGATGCCGATCGAGGGCCCAGGCGAGATTGGTCAGGGGGCCGGTCATCAGCAGCGTCACCTGCCCTGCCGCATCGAGCAGGACGCGGCTCAGGAACTCCTCCCCCGGTAGGTCGGAAAGGGGCGCACCGATGTGGTCGCGCTGATTGAGGATAGGGAGGCTGTTCACTCGCATGCAGTCCAGGCGCCATGAGAACGGGAACGGGTTCGGGCCTTCGAGCGTCCCGCCCGCCACGGTGACTCCGGACCGCCCGGCGAGATCGAGGATCTTCCGCGTGGCCGGAACGGCGCCGTCGAGCAGTGTGTCGGCCGGCGTGATCGAGATCCCCAACAGATCGACGTCATCGTAGGTGAGCAGGAGCAGGAGGCTGAGATAGTCGTCGATGCCGCCGTCGTGGTCGAAGAACACCGATGTGGTCACGATGGACCCCATTCCACCGGCGCGCGACGTGGGCCCCCTGGGCTCACGGGACGGTGATCGTTTGCGTACGCGGTCGGGCGGGCGCCAGGGCGCTGAGGATCGCGTAGAGCGCCCCGGCCAGGATGAACCCGACGAACAGGCCGATGCTGCTCGACGCGAGCGCGGAGTCCTCCCAGCCGAACCACCGCAGCAGGTAGCCGACCCACGTGAAGATCGGGGCGGACGAGGTGACCAGGCCCAGCCCGACGAACGACGCCACCAGGAACGCGACGACGCCGGCCGGGTTGACCGTGCCGTAGATCCCCTCACTCGCGTACAGATCGCGCTCCGAATACCCGCCGCGCCTGCGGAACAGGGCCATGTCGGTGAGGAAGATCGCTGCCCACGCCGCGAGAAGGACGCCGAGCGTGATCAGGAATCCCTGGAACGGCGTGAAGAAGTCCTGATTGAAGAACAGGATGTAGATGTTCCCCACGATCATCAGGACGCCGTCGATGGCCACGGACTGGTACCGGGGGATCCTCAGACCGAGCGTGAGCAGGTTGAGTCCCGAGGAATAGATGTCGAGCACCGCGCCGGCCACCAGCCCGCCCACCGCAACGATCATGTACGGCACCAGGAACCAGGTCGGCAGGGGCTCGGCCAGCACGCCGACCGGGTTGCTCGAGGTGGCCAGGGCCGGATTGTTCGCCGTCAGGAGCACCCCGAAGATAATGAGGATGATCGGAGCCACGCTCGCGCCGAACACGGTCCATCCCACCACCGATCCCGAGCTCGAGGATCTGGGCAGGTACCGGCTGTAGTCGGCGCCGGCGTTCACCCAGCCGATGCCCAGGCCGGCCATGATGATCGAGGTCCCCCCAACGAGCCCTCCCCAGAACGGCCCGGACGGGAGGGAGGTGACCGTGCCCCAGTCGATCTCGGACCACACGAGCGACATGAACACCACCGTGAGCACGGCGAAGGCCCAGGTGAACCAGGTCTGGATCCTGACGATCGTGGCGTGGCCGAGGAGCCCGATGGCGATCGTGGCCGCCGCCACGATCACGAACGAGACCGCAAGGGCCAGATCCCCGTGCACCCAGCCCAACCTGGCCAGCACGGTCTCGGCGGCGAACGTCGACAGGGCCACCAGGATGATCTCCCAGCCCACCAAGGAGATGTAGCTCACCAGCGTGGGGAGCGCGTTGCCGACGACGCCGAAGGACGCCCGGGACAGGATCAGCGTCGGAGCTCCGCCGAGCTTGCCTGCAAGGCTCACGTAGCCGACGAGGAAGAACGACAGGACCGTGCCGACGGCTGCGGCCACCACGGCCTGCGGCAGGTTCAGGCTGTAGAAGACCACCAGGAATGCGCCGTAGGTGATGCCCAGGATGCTGATGTTGGCGGCGCACCACACCCAGAACAGTTCGATGGGGGTCCCATGCCGGTCCGACTCGGGGATGGGGTCGATCCCGTGGGTCTCGATGCTCCAGACCCGGTCGCTCTGCGGCTGTCCACCCGCCGTTCGCTCTACCTCAACTCCCATGGCACCCCCTCGGTGGGCGATTGTCGCCGCCCACGGTTCGAGGCGTCAATGAGAATGCCCGTGGCACACTACGCGCCGAGGGAAAGACGTGGATTCGGGCATATCGAGGATCGACGAGGTCCGAGAGCGGTTCGCGCGGTCCGGATTCCACAACTGGATCGGGATGCGCCTTGAGCGGGTGGAGATCGGTGAGGTCGATGTCGCCCTCGATGTCGAACCCCACCACCTGAACCTGGTGGGTCTCCTGCACGGCGGTTTGATCGCCACGCTCGCCGACACGGCCACCGGTCTCGCCTTTCGCACCGTCCTCGAGCCCGGCACCCGTCACGTCACGACCCACCTGGGCGTGACGTTCCTCTCCCCCGGACGCGCCGGGAGGGTCACCGCACGGGGGAAGGTGGTGAAGTCGGGTCGGCGGTTCGGCTACGCGGAGGCCGACGTCGTCGGCTCCAACGCTGAGCTCCTGGCCCGGGCGACGGCAACGTTCACCGTGTCGCCCGAGCGCGCGGGTCAGTAGTCGACGTCCATCTCCTGCATGACCCTCGGCAGCTCGGAGATGGCCCCCTGCAGCTGCATCAGCAACATCATGTTGCCGGAGATCCGAAGCTTCCCGCTCATGAACGCCGTGACCGGATTGAGTTCACTCTTTGCCAGCGCGACCGCTGTGTCGTAGTCCTGCGTGATGGTCGCGTCGGGGGCCTCGATCTCACCCTGGCCCATGTCGATCGAACCGTCTTGGATCCTGATCCAGTAGCGACGCTCGCCGTCCGGGCCCGTGATCACCTGCTGGAGCGTGGCGGAGGCCGACCCCGCCGCCTTCCTGAAGGAGTCGGTAGCGTTCAGGCGGACCTTCAGCTCGGTCGTCCACGCTTCGGAGAGGAACTGCACGGGCACGAGCGCCTCCTCGGGTCGCGGTCGGAAGACCAGGCAGTATAGGCAGGGCCCGTTACCGATTGCCCCCGATTGCCGTCAAAGCCAATCGTACGCAGACGGCACAAGGAGGTGCTCATGTACGTCTTCGCGACGATTGCCCTTCTGGGGCTTGCAGTGGCCAAGTTCGTGGATCTGGTGGGCGGCACCGTGAACGTCCGCCGGCCGATCCGACCGTTCCTGGCCTTCCTGGCCGGCATCGGCATCGCCTGGGCCGCAGACCTCTCGATGTTCGCAGGGTTCGGCATCGGCCTTCGGACCCCCTGGATGGGTGCGGTAGCCACAGGACTCGTGATCGGCGGTCTGGCCTGCGCGTGGCACGAAGTGCTCAACGCGCTGGCCTCGCACGCGGGTCCGGTGAACGACCAGGCCACGGAGAGCGAAACGGGGATCCCGCGGGCCGCGTAGCTCGGCTGGGATACGAAGCTGGAGGGCCGCCCCGCGGGAGAGGGGCGGCCCTTTCGCGATAGCTC
>JBIOXZ010000041.1:0-22271 GCA_044869895.1 Actinomycetota bacterium
CTCGAGTGGGTGCTCCGTGATGAGACCGTCCGAGCCGGCGGGACTCATCGCTTCCCCTCGTCCTGCCTATCATGACTGGCGTGGCAGCGAGGGGGAATCGAGGCGGCAGCACGCTCACGCGGGGGGCGGAGGACCTCCAGGACCTGCTGGAGCAGCATCGCGTCGAGCTGACGGCCTACGCGTACCGGATGCTCGGCTCGGCGTTCGAGGCCGAGGACGCGGTCCAGGAGACGCTGCTTCGGGCGTGGAAGGGCTTCGACGGGTTCGAGGGCCGGGCGGCGCTCCGTTCCTGGCTGTACCGGATCGTCACGAACGTCTGCCTCGACATGCTGAACGGGAGGGCGCGGCGGGCCCGCCCCATGGATCTGGGGCCCGCGGGCACCGCCGAAGGGCACCTGCTCGGCGAGCGCCTGCCCGAGGTCACGTGGATCGAGCCCATCCCCGACGGACACGCGCTGCCGACGGGTGGCGACCCGGCCGAGCTGGCGGAGTCCCGCGAGAGCATCCGCCTGGCCTTCGTCGCCGCGCTCCAGCACCTCCCGGCCCGCCAGCGGGCGGTGCTGATCCTGCGCGAGGTCCTTCGGTGGAAGGCCTCCGAGGTCGCCGAGCTCCTCGCGACCTCGGTCCCCTCGGTCAACAGTGCTCTCCAGCGAGCCCGGGCCACCCTCGCATCCGCCGATCTCGACACAGGCGATGCCCGCCGACCGATGGACGAGGAACAGCGGGCACTGCTGGCCCGCTACGTCGATGCCTTCGAGCGGTACGACATGGACTCCCTCACCTCGCTCCTGCGGGACGACGCATCGTGGTCGATGCCCCCATACGAGCTGTGGCTCCAGACCCACGACGACGTTCGCCGATGGTGCCTGGGGCCCGGGATCGGCTGCCGGGGCTCGCGCCTTGTGCCGGTCGAGGCCAACGGAATGCCGGCCTACGGGCAGTACAAGCCGAGCGATCGGGAGGGGATCCTGGAGCCCTGGTCGCTCCAGGTCGTCGAGGTGTCCGACGATCGGATCGCCGGGATCACGTTCTTCCTCGACACCCAACGGTTGTTTCCGATCTTCGGCTTGCCGCCCCAGCTGCAACGGTAGGCAGGACGGCCCCGCGGAGCCGATGAGTTTCGCTTCGCCGGTGGGGTCACCGCAGGATGTCGGCAAGCCCCATGAAGGCCAGCAATTCCCGTAGCTCGCAGCACGAGTTGCGAACCCTGACCCGACGCCCCAGCCGCCGGACCGTCAGCCGGACCCTGGCCAGGGCTTCGACGGCTACGGCGTCCGGGTCGACGATTGCCCCGGCGTCGCATACGACCAGCTCGGCGTCGCTTCGCTCCACGAGCGCGCGGGCTCGTTGGCAGAGCGCCGGAATGTCCTGGGGCGCGATCGGGCCAGCGAAGACCAAGACGGCCGGACTCCTCTTCATCGCCATCCATCGACAAGACCGGATCGACCCTGGAAACTGAGCGCGGGACCGATGAGTTCGAGCCGGCCGCGCGGTCTCCTTGGGCGTGACCGGGTCGGGATGAGCAGGGGAGGAGATCGCGATGCGAGACATCGTGGCGGTCGAGTTCGTGTCGGTGGACGGGGTCGCGGAATCGCCGGAGAAGTGGACCGGTCCCTACATGGACGTCGAGATCGGGCAGACGATGCAGGCGGGCATGGACGCCTCGGACGCGATGCTGCTCGGACGGCGGACCTATGAGGAGTTCGCGGCCTACTGGGCCGACAAGACGGCCGAGGACGACCCGTACGCCGACTACATCAACGCCACACAGAAGTTCGTGGTGTCCACCACCCTGAATTCGGTCGAGTGGAGGAACTCGACGCTCATCACCGGCGACGTCGCCGAAGAGCTCGTCAAGCTGAAGCGGCAGCCCGGCAAGGACATCGCCATCATCGGCAGCCCTACACTCATGCGCTCGCTGCTGCACGGCGGACTGCTCGACCGGCTGGTCCTGCACGTCTTCCCGGCTCGATGCGGGGAAACGCTTGTTCGAGCAAGGCATCGGTGAACTGTCCCTCGACCTGGTGGACTCCCGGACCTTCAAGACTGGCGTCGTCTCGCTGGCCTACGCGCCCGCCCGCTCCTAGGCACAACGGCGGGGTTCACTCGCGTCGATGTCGAGAACCCAGGGCCGGCTCCGACCCATGGGTGAGAGCCTCCGCCGAGGCGCCTGAGGGAGGAGGTGTCAGGATGAAGTACATGATCCTGCTGTTCGGGGACCAGAACACAATGATGGAGGTCAAGACTCCGGAATGGATCAGGGAGATGATCAAGCTGATGGACACGATCGACCAGGAGCTCAAGGACTCCGGCCAGTACGTCGACGGCCAGGGACTCGTCGACCCCAGCCAGGCGAAGACCGTTCGGTTCGTCGAGGGTGCCCCGGTCCCGACCGACGGCCCGTTCGCCGAGGCGAAGGAGTCGCTGGCCGGCTACTGGATCATCGACGCCACCGAAGAGCGGGCGCTTGAGATCGCCTCACGGATCGTTGCCTTCATCGAGGCACCCGTCGAGGTCCGCCAGGTCGCCGACGCGCCTCCCGAGGTCTGACCGCGCACCACTACCGACCGCTCATCCGAGCAGAAGGAGGAGATCCCGATGCAGAAGATCACCACGTTCCTGTGGTTCGACGACCAGGCCGAGGAGGCCGCGAACTTCTACGTCTCCGTGTTCTCGACCAGGCCCGGAGCCGATTCCGACCCCGGACCGTCGAAGGTCGTGGACCTCACCCGATACGGTGAGGCCGGGCCTGGGGCCGCGGGAACCGTCATGACCGCGTCGTTCCAGCTCGCCGGGCAGGAGTTCACCGCGCTGAACGGTGGGAGACAGCCGTTCTCCTTCAACGAGTCGGTCTCCCTCGTCGTGAACTGCACGTCGCAAGATGAGGTCGACGAGCTGTGGACCGCTCTGACCGCGAAGGGCGGCGAGGAAGGCCCGTGCGGCTGGCTCAAGGATCGGTACGGCCTCTCGTGGCAGATCGTCCCGACCCGCCTGACCGAACTGCTGACCGACCCAGATCCAGGGCGGGCACAGCGAGCCATGGAGGCGATGCTCGAGATGAAGAAGATCGACATCGCGACCCTGGAGCGGGCCGCAGCGAGCGCGTAAGGCCGCCGGTCATCGCCGTGTCGTCGGTCGAAACGCCTGCCGTCGAGGACCTGCTGCGCGAGCTCGCGCCGCAGGTCCTCGGCACGCTCGTGCGGCGGCACGGGCAGTTCGACGCGTGCGAGGACGCCGTCCAGGAGGCGCTGCTCTCGGCATCGCAGCAGTGGAGCGAGAACGGTGTCCCCGTGAGCCCGAGGTCATGGCTCACTACCGCGGCGAACCGACGTCTCGTCGACGGATGGCGGAGTGAGAGCGCCCGGCGCCGTCGGGAGGAGACCGCGGCGGTGCTGGATCTCCCCAGCCGGGGAACGATCGCCGAGCAGGACGAGACACTCACGCTCCTCTTCCTGTGCTGTCACCCCTCACTTTCCGCGCCCTCACAGTTGGCACTCACCCTGCGCGCGGTCGGCGGACTGACGACGACGGAGATCGCCAACGCGTTCCTGGTCCCCGAGGCAACCATGGCCCAACGCATCAGCAGGGCCAAGCAGACCATCCGGAGCTCGGGCGGCCGGTTCGAACTCCCGTCCGGGCCGGAGCTGGCAGGGCGCCTCCGCGTCGTGCTGCAGGTGCTCTACCTGATCTTCAACGAGGGCTACACGACGAGCTCCGGTCCTTCCCTTCAGCGGGGCGACCTCACGATCGAAGCCATCCGGCTTGGCCGCCTGCTCCACCGGCTCGTGCCCAGGGACGGTGAGGTCGCCGGACTGCTCGCCCTCATGCTGCTGACCGATGCGCGTCGATTCGCCCGAACGGACGCCGAAGGTCTCCCCGTCCCGCTCGCCGAACAGCGACGCGACCTGTGGGACCGGACGCAGATCGAGGAGGGCCTGGCGCTCGTCGGCCGGACCCTTGGAGCGGGGCCGATTGGCCCCTACCAGGTCCAAGCGGCGATCGCCGCCGTGCACGACGAGGCCCCGAACGCCGAGGAGACCGACTGGCCGCAGATCCTGGCACTGTACGAGGTGTTGGAACAGGTAACACCGGGGCCGGTCGTCACCCTGAACAAGGCGGTCGCCGTGGCCATGGTGCACGGGGCGCGAACCGGTCTGGCCCTGCTCGGAACGCTCGACGCCGACGAGCGTATGGCGCAGACCCACCGCCTCGATGCGGTGCGCGGCGGCCTGCTCGAGCTCGCCGGAGACAAGGACGAGGCGCGAGAGTCCTACCGGCGGGCGGCGAGGAAGGCCGCGAGCGTCCCCGAGCAGCGTTACCTCGCCCTGCGCGCCGCCCGGCTGGGCTGAGCGTTTCCGAATCCGGGGTGCTGGCGGACGGGCTTCGCCGAACGCTAGGCTGCCTCGGCGATGGCCGCGTACGCAACGCCTGAGGAGGAATGGCACGACTTCCTGAGTGGCACGCACCCACACCTGAACGATCCGAGCCCGCTCCGGTTCATCCCGTCAAGCCCGCGGTGCAAGCTCTGTAAGGCGCCATTCCGAGCTCCGGGCGCCCTGATCCTCAGGCGGTTCGGGTACACCCCGTGGGAGAAGAACCCGAAAATCTGTGGGCGCTGCTTCCGGGGTTTCGAGACCCACGCGAAGGCCTGCCCAAGTGCGGCCAAAAATGGGGAGGTCCGTGGGGGGGAGGTTGAGTTGTCGATGCTGTTCGCCGACGTTCGCGGCTCGAGCAAGCTCGCCAGGCAGATGTCGACCCTCGATTTCACCAGGCTCATGAACCACTTCTACAAGGTATCGAGCGAGGTTCTGATCGAGCGCGATGCGATCATCGAGAAGTTCGTGGGCGACGAGGTCGTGGGGCTGTTCATCCCGTTCATGACCGGTCAGGAGCACGCCAAGCGAGCGGTCGAGGCTGCTGAGGAGCTGCTCCGCGCCACGGGTCACGGATCCACCGAAGGCCCCTGGGTTCCTCTCGGAGTCGGTGTGCACACCGGCCTGGCATTCGTCGGCATCGTCGGTTCCAACGAATCGAGCGACTTCACGGCGCTCGGCGACCCGGTCAACATCGCTGCGCACCTCGCGTCGCAGGCGGCGATCGGGGAGATCCTCTTCAGCGAGCACGTCGCTGCCGGCGCGGGACTCCTGGATGCGGGTCTCGAGCACCGGTACGTTTCGCTCAAGGGTCACCAGATCGACGCCTTCGTCCTTGCGCCGGCTCATGGGGCGACCCCGAGAGCGATGGGGTGAAGCCCGTCAGCGGCCTCACGCTTCTCGTCGACTCGGCCAGCCTGATCTATCGGGCGCTCTTCGCCGTCCCCGACACGGTCAAGGCTCCCGACGGGTCCCTGATCAACGCGGCCTACGGATTCCTGGGGATGCTCGAGGGCCTGGTGGCCGAGCACAATCCGGCGTTCATCTGCTGTGCAGCCGATGACGACTGGCGACCGGAGTGGCGCGTCGAGCTCGTCGACACCTACAAGGCACACCGGGCGGAGCCGGGGAGCGCGCAGGAGCAGGCGGAGGAGCTCCTGGCTCCCCAGATCCCGCTCATCCTCGAGATCCTCGCGGGGTGCGGGATCCAGGTGGTCGGGCATCCCGGCTTCGAGGCCGAGGACGTCATCGGTACCCTGGCCCAGCGCGCGCCCAGCCGGGTGGCCATCGTCTCCGGCGATCGGGATCTCTTTCAGCTCGTGCGTGATCCGAAGATCTTCGTGTTGTATCCACGACGAGGCGTCTCCGAGGTGGACGTGGTCGACGAGACGTACATCGGAACCAAGTATCAGATCCCCGGTCGGGCGTACCGCGATTTCGCCGTGCTGCGCGGCGATCCCTCCGACGGGCTGCCGGGGGTCCGCGGCGTCGGGCCCAAGCTCGCGGCCGGTCTCCTGGCCCGATACGGCAGCCTCAACGGCATCATCGAAGCGGCACGAGGATCCGATCAGGGGATCGCCCTCAGCAAGGTCCGTCGCGACCTCGACTACGTCGAGCGCGCACTCAGGGTCGTCACGATCCCCACGGACCTGCCCATCGCAAAGGTCGATCTGGCGCGACCTCGACGGGAGCCCGACCCGACTGTCCTCTCCCTGGCCGAGCGATACGGGCTTGGCGGGGTGCTCCGCCGCCTGGTGGCCGCACTCACACCGGGCCGAACGGGCCCCCGATCGGCGGGCCCGAACCGACGTTCCTCCCGACCTGGTAGCGTTATCGATGAGGGTACCAATCGCGGTTGACGCTACGAGCAGTTCCCTCACCCCGGCTGCTACGGCCGGCGCCCGAACGGCAGCTCTCAGGCCGGAACGGCGAAAGGAAGGAGGGATCGCACGTGGCAACTGGAACCGTGAAGTGGTTCAGCTCTGAGAAGGGCTTCGGCTTCATCACTCCCGAGGACGGCTCCGCCGACGTGTTCGTGCATTTCAGCGCGATCGCCGGCGACGGGTACCGTAACCTCGACGAGAACCAGCGGGTGGAATACGACGTGAGCCAGGGGCAGAAGGGCCCCCAGGCCGCGAACGTTCGCCCGGCCTAAGGCGTCTTCGGACGTACCGCGAGGGCCCGGCAGCAGCCGGGCCCTTCGCATACACAGCTACACGTGATCTTCACCGGCCTCGTCCAGGATGCGGCGGAGCACCGGGAGCACGACCCGATCCTTCTCCCGGCCGGCGGCCTCCTTGGACCTGATCACGTCGGCCAGCGACGCCACGTCCACATCGACACCGAGGATCGTGAGGTGCACGGCGTCGCGCGTGAGGTCCTCGTAGCCGGCCGTGCCGCTCGGCATGAAGGTGAGGTCCAGTCGGCCGTGGTCGGTCACGAGGTTCCACGTGTCCGCGGCGCCCAGCGAGGCGGCATCGTGGTCGAAGGCAAGGCCTGCTGGCTCGCTCGCCCTCCATACCAGGGCATGCATCGACTCAAGCGCCGCCGACATGCGCTCCAGGTTCTCCTTGGACCACTCCGGGACCACGTCCACGTCGGTCGTGAGGTAGGGAGAGCCATAGATCACGGCGGCGAAACCCCCCACGAGGACAAACCGGACGCCGTGCTCTCTGAGGACGGCCAGCATCCGCTCGGGCGCGAGCTCGGGCTCAGCCACGGCGGCTCGCTGCGGCCGCGCGGCCGGCTCTGGCGAAACGGAACGCCGCCTGGTGCTGGCGAACACGCGAGTCGATGTCAAGGGCCAGGTTCGACCGGGCCACCGACCAGTCGGAGTCGTCGATCGGCGCCAGCCGGACCTGGAGGTCCAGCCCGCACGCCCGGATCAGCTGGCCGAGGCGCTCGGCGGTGGGCTCAGTCCGGCCCCGCTCGACCCGGGCGATCGCCGACTGCGTGGTCCCCACCCGGTGGGCCAGCTCGACCTGCGTCAACCCGGCTCTCCGCCGGGCCTCTTTGATCAGCACTCCGCCGCTCATGGAGGGAGTATAGCATAACTGCTATATTCTCTGCCCGTGACGGCTCCCGGAGGGGCGCTAGGCTTCGGGGTCTGCTATGGAACAACGGGTCAGCCTCATCACTCTCGGCGTCCGGGACCTCGACCGGTCCCGGCGGTTCTACGAAGCGCTCGGCTGGAAGACCGGAGCCGCGCCGAGCGACGACGTCGTCTTCTTCCAAGCAGGCGGGTTCATCGTGGCGCTGTGGGATCGGGCCAAGCTCGCCGAGGACAGCGGGGTCCAGGACGGCGGTGGTTGGGGCGGCGTCACACTCGCCTACAACGTGAGTTCGCCCCGGGAGGTGGACGCGGTCATCGAGGAGGCCCGGGAGGCGGGAGCAACGATCGCTCGGGAAGGGGGAGCGACCTTCTGGGGCGGGTACTCGGGGGTGTTCGTCGATCCCGACGGGCACCCGTGGGAGGTGGCCCACAACCCCGACTGGACCCTGCACGAGGACGGGACGATCAGCCTCGAGTAGAACCTATCGGCGTGTGCTCGGCGGACGTCGGCCACCTCGCGATGAGACGGCACCAGCGTTCGTCGCTACGAACGCCCGGGCTTCCTCGACGAGCTTGCGCCAACGTCGACTGGCGTTCGGTGTCACCGATACCCATTCCTTCATGAGCCGTCCATGGCCCGGATCGAACTGATGACCCACGCCGGAGGCCATCAGATCCTCGACCCGATCCTTCGGGAGCTTCACCACGAGCTCTCCCCCCACGAGCATCGCGAAGATCTTGCCCGAGATCCTGAGCCCTTCCGACCGGCCGAATCCTGTGCCGGCCGTCACCCCAGGCATCGAGAGCTCCGATTCGACGATGGACGCGAACAGCCGGTCTGGGTTCGTTGGCATCCCGCCGGTGGCCGAGGACTCGAAGGACTCCGAGGACGGCTACATCACCGCGAAGGTCTCGTACACCGAGATCTTGGCGCCGCCCTGAAGGACCGGGCAGTCCTGGGCCATCTTGACGGCCTCATCGAGCGAATTCGCCTGGATGATCGAGTACCCGCTCGCGGGTGATCCGGCGGGACCATCGGTGACCTTTCCCATCGGGTCGATCGTCTTGGCCTGGGGGGTGAACGGGTTGCCCCCGTCCTTGAGGGCCGGACCGATGCTCGTCATCCATACGTCCCACGCCTTCATGACGTCGGCCTGCTCGGCCTCGGTCTCCGGCATCTTGCCACCGCTGTAGAGCAACAGGTAGTCCGTCATCTTCCCCTCCTTGTCGGAGTTACCGAAGCCAGCATCGTACTCCTGCCCTCGGGAAACCGTGCGGGCATTCCACTGAAAGCCCGAGCCGAGTGATGTATCAACGAGCCGAGCGTTCGAAAAGGAGGACGAACATGCTCGGACAGGCGCTTCTGTCGAGCGACGCGCGGAACACCGCCGGGATCCTGTTGATCGCGATCGTCGCCGTGGAGTTCGGCGGGACCTACATGTTGCGGATCGTCCGCGGACGAGAACCGGTGACCGGCTTCCAGCATGCGTTCGCTCGGGCCGGGCACGCGCACGCCGGCGTCCTGGTCACCTTGTCCCTGGTGTGTCTGATCCTGGTCGGGGACGCGGACGTCAGCGGGCTGTGGGGGACGGTCGCGCGGAGCGGGGCGCCGCTCGCCGCGATCCTCATGCCCGCGGGGTTCTTCTTCTCCTCGATGGGCCGCGGTGCCACCCAGCCCAACCGGCTGATCTGGTTGCTCTACGCCGGCGCGGTGTCGCTGGCACTCGGCGTGGCCTCGCTCGGCATCGGGCTACTCACGGCCTGAAGAAAGCTTGCGCGAGGTCGGCTCGCAGGCCACGATTCCCCTCGTGAGCGTCGAGACGGCCGCGGTGCGGAACGATCTGACGGCGGCCGTCAGGCCGGTGAGCGCGGCCGCGGTGGCAGGTTCCCTGACCGGCGCCGTGGTCGGCGGCGTCGGTGGGAGGCTGGCGATGTTCGTCCTCCGGCTGACGTCGGATCCGGCGCTCCGCGGTCTGAAGACCGACGACGGCTTCACCATCGGGACCTTCAGCGGCGCCACCCTGTTCCTCGTCATCGTCACGACCGTCTTGGGGATCATCGGGGGGTTGGTCTACCTCGTGGTTCGGGGCTGGCTTCCCGAACGCGGCCGTCCGTACCTGTTCGGCGCGCTGACCGGCATCGTCGGCGGCGCGACGGTCATTCGTCCCGGCGGGATCGACTTCACGCTCCTCGCGCCTCTCGGCCTGGCCGTGGCGATGTTCGTCGTCCTCCCCGCCGCCTACGGCGTGGTCACGAGCCTGCTCGCCGAACGGTTCCTCGCAGACGACTCGGCGTTTGGACGCTCGAGGGCGTGGATCGCCGGACTCGTCCTGCTGCTCCCACTGGGGTTCTTCGGCGTGGTCGGCCTGGGCGTGCTGGCTCTGATCCTTGCTGCGATGCTGCTGGGCCGCGCGGCGCCCGCGATCGCGTCCTTGTGGAACTCGCCACCGGTCGCATGGATCGGGCGGGTGGGGCTCGTCGCGATCGTCATCGCGTGGAGCACCCAGCTCGTGAGGGACGCCGTCGAGATCCTCTGACCCAACCGGACCGCTACGACTGAGATGCGGCCGTGGGGTCCAGGCCGGGGTCGCCGCCCGGCGCCGCGACGCTCAACCGCTCCACGTACATGGCCCATCCTTCCCGATGGCTCGCGGCGGCCTCGTCGGTGGTGAACCCCGAGTGCCGGAGGCGGAGGATCGTGCCGTCGCCGTCCTTCCGCAGCGTGATCTCTACCGTCGTCGATCCAGGTGGGACCGCTTCGTCTCCCTCCCATCCCCACGTGAAGACCACGCGCGATGGCGGGTCCACCACCACAAACTCCCCGTGCGCGACCGTGTCGCTGTTCATCCTGACCCGGTAGATCCCGCCGGGGCGCGGGTCGAGCTCGGCGGCCATGCCCATCCAGCTCGTGTACTTGTCCATATCCGTGAGGTAGACGAAGACCTCCTCCGGGCGTGCCTCGATTCGCCGCTCGATCTCGACGACGCGTTCGCTTTCAACGGCCACGTTCGATCGCTTCCTTCAGCCGGTCGAGGTCCTGTTCCCACATGTCACGCAGCACGACTTCGAGCGGCCCGAGCGCCCCCTGGTCGGCGCGGTACAGCCGGCGCGCGCCGTCCCGCCGCTCCGAGAGCAGGCCGGCCCTGCGAAGCACGTTCAGGTTCTGGGACACGGCCGGCCAGCTCACGTCGAACCTCGCGGCGATCTGGCCGGCCGTGAGCTCTCGGTCCCACACCAAGCGCAGGATCTCGCGCCGCCGGGGGTTCGAGATGGCCTTCAGATGGGCCTGCACGCTCAGTATTTAAGCATTTCATTCGATTTGACATCGAACTTAAGGCATGGCTTAAATACAGGGTCACGGCCGGGGGTCGGCCGGCGAGAGGAGGCCGCGATGCGACGGGAGATCCTGATCGGAGTCGACATGCACGCAGAGCCGAACGCGGTATTCGATGCGATCACCACGAAGGATGGGCTGGCCTCGTTCTGGACCCCCGACACGGTGGCCGAGCCAGAGGTCGGGACCGAGGCCCGGTTCGGGTTCCAGGGCGCGCCGATGCCCCTTCGGATGCGGGTGGACAAGCTGGACCCGGTGCGCGAGGTCGTCTGGACGTGCCTCGGGGACTTCCCGTACTGGGAGAACACGACGGTCACCTGGTCGCTGTCGAAGGAGCCAGAGCACGGGGGGACGCGACTGTTCTTCCGCCACTCCGGGTTCCCCGACGAGCAGCCGGAGTGGGAGATCGGGACCGTTACCTACTCCTGGGCGCACATCGTGGGACGGCTGAAGGAATTCATGGAGGACGGCCGGGCCGACCCCTACATGCATTGAGGTACGTCAGGAACGAGTCGGCGCATTCTCCTCATCGAGGCTCGGAAGCCGAGCGAGCGCGTCACGGAGCGCCTCGAGATCGGCCCGGTCCAGGCGCAGGAGCTCCGGGGGCGGCTCGTACATCCCCTCCATGATCGCCGCCCTGGTCTTGCGGCCGAGCGGCGTCAACACGACCAGCTTCACCCTGCGATCGCTCGGCGACGATCGCCGTTCGGCCAGACCGCGCTCCTCCAGGCGGTCCACCATCCAGGTAGCGTTCGACGCGTCGCATGTCCACTCCTCCGCCAGGGCCCCCATCGGCCGCCCCTCGCCGGCCTCGAGGCTCGCGAGCGCCCTGGCGTCCCCCGGCGTCAGGCCGTAGCGTCCCAGCACACGGCTTCGGTGCTTGGCGGTCTTGAAGAAGAACTCGACGAGGGGGCGCCACGCCTCGGCCGCCAGCTCCTTCCTGCTTGCACCCGCTCTGGTCCCCGCTCCCATACCCCGATCGTAGCCCACTCTCCGAGAAAGTTCAACTGTCTCAAAGATTTAACCTCATGGACACTTGACGAAGTTCAACTATCAAGCGTAGGGTGTCCGTCATCTCCGAAGGGAGGTGCGCCCGTGCGCCAGAACGGCATCGCCATCGAGGTCGAGGGCTTGACCAAGCGTTTCGGAGACGTCGTCGCCCTCGGCGGCATCGACTTCCACGTCCCGACCGCGACCGTCTTCGGCCTCCTTGGCCCGAACGGTGCGGGAAAGACGACCGCCATTCGGATCCTGACCACGATCCTCACGCCCGACGAGGGCCGTGCCGAGATCCTCGGGCACGACGTCGTTCAGGAAGCGGAGGCGGTCCGGTACCGGATCGGCCTCGCTGGACAGTTCGCGGCGGTCGATCCCAACCTCACCGGGCAGGAGAACCTCCGGCTCGTCGGCAAGCTGGCCCAGATGCCCCGGCAGGCCATCGGGGCCAGGGCCGACGAGCTCCTTCAGCTCTTCGACCTCTCTGGTGCGGCCGACCGTCCGGTCCGCACGTATTCGGGAGGGATGCGCCGGCGACTCGACGTCGCGGCCGCGCTGGTCCAACGGCCGCCAGTCCTCTTCCTCGACGAGCCGACAACCGGGCTGGACCTGCAAAGCCGAAACGCGCTCTGGGACACCATCCGAGAGCTCGTGTCCGAGGGCACCACGGTCCTGCTCACGACGCAGTATCTGGAGGAAGCCGATCGACTGGCCAATCGGGTGGCCGTCGTCGACCTCGGCAAGGTCATCGCCGAGGGCACGCCCGGGGAACTGAAGTCGAACCTGGGCGACACCGTCATCGAGATTGGGATGCCGGGCAAGGTGGAGGCCCTCCGGGCCCAGGCAGCGCTGGCAGCGCTGAACGGCGAGCCCGAGCTCGAGGGCACCACGCTTCGGTTGACCTCCGACAGCCCGAGGGTCCTGATGGACATGCTTCGAACGCTCGATGGTCAGGGGCTCTCGCCGTCCTCACTCACGGTTCGCGATCCGAGCCTCGACGACGTGTTCCTTGCCCTGACGGGACACCACGCCGAACCCGCGACCGAGACGGCGGAAGAGCCGGCTCAGATCGGAGCCGCACGATGAGCCAGACATCCATCACCGTTCCGTTGCCCGTTGAGCGCCACGGTTTGAGCCGTCTCAGCGGCGCGGTGTCCGACACGCTTGCCATGGCAGAGCGCAACCTGATCACCTACCGGCGGGTGCCGCAGCTCCTCGTGTTCTCCACGATCCAGCCGGTGATCTTCGTCCTGCTGTTCCGCTACGTGTTCGGCGGCGCGGTCAGGCTTCCCGGGTTCCCCTACCCCTACGTCGACTACCTGATGCCCGGGGTCTTCGTGCAGCTGACGGTGTTCGGGGCGATCGCGGCCGCCGTGGGGATGGCTTCGGACCTGAAGAGCGGCCTGTTGGAGCGACTCCACTCCCTCCCCATGGCGCAATCCGCGGTGCTGGCCGGCCGGACGATCGGCGACTTCTCCCGCAACGTCTTCGTCATGGTGCTCGTGACCCTGGTGGGCTTCGCGGTCGGGTTTCGGGTGCACACGAACGCAGTCTTGTTCCTGGCCGGCATCGGGCTCGTGCTCCTGTTCGCTTACTCGCTGTCGTGGGTCTTCGCCCTCGTCGGGCTGGCCGTGGGCGACCCGGAGACCGCGCAGGCCGCGGCGTTCCCCATCCTCGCTCCCCTGGTGTTCGCTTCCTCGGCGTTCGTCTCGACGGAGACGATGCCCGGGTGGCTCAAGGCCTTCGCCGAACACCAGCCCGTCTCGGTGACGGCCAGCGCCGTTCGGGCCCTGTCGAATGGAGGGCCGACCGCGAGTTACGTGCTCCAGTCGCTCGCATGGATCGTGGTCATCATCGCGGTGGCCGCGCCGCTCGCGGTCCGGCGCTACCGCAGGGCCGTGTAGCGGGCGAGCATCACCGGTTCCTGAACTGAAGGGTCTCGGGGCGCTCCAGCAGGAGAACGATCGCGCGGGTCGGCGTCACCGGACGATGCTCGATCCCACGCGGGATCGTGAAGAGGTCACCCGGGTGCATCTCGACCGGGGGTAGGCCCCCGAGCTCGGGGGCGGTCTTCGAACGGCCTCCCCGCTATCCTCAATCGATGAGCCTGTACCGGTTCTCGGAGCCCGACCAGCTCGTCGCTCCCGCCATCGTCGCGGCGTTCGACGGGTGGATCGACGCCGGGGGCGCGTCGACCGCGGCGACGGTGCTCGTCGGTGGCGACGGCGAGGCCGTGGCCACCTTCGATCCCGACGCCCTGTACGACTATCGCTCGCGCCGGCCCGTCCTCGACGTGCTCGACGGGAAGCTGACCGAGCTGGTGTGGCCCGACCTCACACTGAAGCGAGCCCGGCACGGACCGCGTGATCTCCTCGTCTTGACCGGCCCCGAGCCCGACTTCCGGTGGCGCGAGCTGTCGCAGGATGTGCTGGAGATCGCGCTCAAGCTCGGGGTGGTGGAGTGGGTCAGCCTGGGCGCCATCCCGGCGGCCGTTCCGCACACGAGGCCCGTGCCCATCCTGGCGACGGCATCGAAGCAGGGGCTCCTCACGGAGGAGGAGCAGCAGGGGCCGGAGGGCCTGCTCCGCGTCCCCTCCGCCGCACTCAGCACGATCGAGCTGGCGGTCTCGAGCACCGGCCTGCCCGCCGTCGGTTTCTACGCACAGGTCCCGCACTATGTCGGCGGTCCGTTCGCCTCGGCCACCATCGGGCTCCTGGAGCACGCCGGCCGGCACCTGGGGGTCGAGCTGCCACTCGGCGCGCTCCCCGACGAGGCCATGGCACAACGCCAGCGCCTGGACCAGGCGGTGGCGGACAGCGAGGAGTCCAGGGAGTACGTCCAGCGCCTGGAGCAGATGGCCGACGAGCAGGGGCAGCCCTCGGGCGAGGACCTGGTCTCGGAGATCGAGCGTTTCCTCCAGCAGGGTGGCGCCGAGGGCGGCCCCGGGCCACGCGGCGAGCGTTGACCGTCCGGGCTGGGTCGATCGTACGCCGATCCGTTCGTCGATAGGGTGAAGCACGTTGCTCTGGGGGGAGGCGAGATGGAAGGCCCCACGCAGATCAGGCCGAAGGGGTTGGCCGACTACCTCGACGTCCTGTCGAAGGCGGTGTTCCAGTCTGGCATGAGCTGGCGTGTGGTCGAGGCCAAGTGGGAGGGGACGCGGGAGGCATTTCGCGGCTTCGACCCTCACAAGGTGGCGAACCTGACGCCGAAGCAGATCAACGCGTTGGCGGAGGACACGCGGCTCATCCGCAACCGTCGAAAGATCGAGGCCACGGTGGAGAACGCCGAGACCATGCTCGCCCTGGAAGGCGAGTTCGGCGGGTTCAAGAAGTACCTACGGTCGTTCGAGGATTTCGAGGCCCTCTCGGCCGACCTGGTCAAGCGGTTCAAGTTCCTCGGCGACACCGGCTCGTACTACTTCCTCCACGTCGTCGGGGAGCCGGTGCCGCCCCACGAACAGTGGATGAAGTCGCACCGGCCCCATGGCTTCGTTCCCCGAACGTCGAAGGCGAGGTCTGCGAAGGCCCGGACGTCGAAGGCTCGGACGTCGAAGCCTCGAACGCGCGGCTAGCATGTCGGCATGCCGGAGACACCGCCGAGCGAGCGCACGCGGGTCAAGCGCCGTCCCGAGCGCGGCGCCTACGATCGGGCAACCATCGATGGCATCCTCGACGAGGCACTGTTCTGCCACGTCGGGTACGTGGCCGACGGCCACCCCCGAGTGATCCCCACCATCCATGCCCGGGTCGGCGATACCCTCTACGTCCACGGTTCGAACGCCAGCCGGACCCTTCGGACGATCAAGGGCGGGGAGGAGGTGTGCGTCGTCACCACACTGCTCGACGGCCTTGTCTTGGCCCGCTCGGCGTTCATGCACTCGATGAACTACCGGTCGGTCGTCGTCTACGGACGCACCCGGGAGATCTCCGACCGGGAAGAGAAGTGGATGGCTCAGAAGGCGTTGGTGGATCATGTCTGCGCGGGCCGCTCGGATCAGGTCCGGATGCCCACCGATGACGAGCTCCGCCAGACCACGATCCTGGCCGTGCCGCTCGAGGAGGCCTCGGCCAAGCTCCGCACCGGACCGCCCAAAGACGATGAGGCCGACTACGACCTTCCGGTCTGGGCCGGCATCCTGCCGATGTCGAGCGTTCCCCAGACGCCCATGGACGACCCCCGCCTCGGCCACGGACTGGAGGCCCCTGCGAACGTGACCGGCTACCGCCGCCCATCATCCCCAGCTTGACGAGCCCCCCGATTTGACGGATCGCCCACCCGGTGGTTCGATATATCGGTCCGATATAGAGAACCGATATATCGAAGCGCAACCACGGAAGGGACCGGATGCTGGAGCTCGCGATCCTGGGCCTGCTGAAAGAGCGGTCCATGCACGGCTACCAGCTGTCCAAGCGACTGACCGACACGCTCGGAGGGTTCTGGCGGGTTTCCTACGGGTCGCTGTACCCCACGCTCCGGCGCCTGGAGCGCGATGGCGCCGTGGAACGCGTTTTCGGCGAGCAGGAGGTCGGCCGCCGCAAGAACGTCTACCGCATCACCGAGAAAGGCGAGGAGCTCTTCCAGCGACTGTTGGAGGAGGCCGGCGCCGAGTCCTCTTCCGAGGACAACCGGTTCCGGGTCCGTCTCGCGTTCTTCAAGTACCTGGCGCCCGATACCCGGATCCGCCTGCTGGAGCGACGGCGCGCCTACCTCGAGGAACGGCTCTCGACGATCACCGCATCGCTCACGGCCACCCGTGAGCGCTTCGACACGTACGCGCTCTCGCTGATGCAGCACGGCCGCGAGTCCACCGAGCAGGACATCGCCTGGCTGAATGGCCTCATCGCGGCGGAGCGACGCCAGTCCGATTCGATGAGAGAGGGGACGAGGCGCCGCAAGCCCCGAGCGCTTCGCAGAAGGGAGCGCACGATATGAGCAAGGTCCGTCTCGCGATCGTGGGCGTTGGCAACTGTGCCTCATCGCTGGTCCAGGGACTGGAGTACTACAAGGACGCGGACCCGGAGGACCGGGTGCCGGGCCTCATGCATGCGCAGCTCGGGCCGTACCACGTGTCGGACGTCGAGATCGTTGCCGCGTTCGACGTCGACGCCAAGAAGGTTGGCAAGGACGTTGCCGAGGCGATCGTCTCGGAGCCGAACAACACCATCCGCTTCGCCGACGTGCCACCGACGGGGGTGACCGTGCAGCGGGGGCCCACCCTTGACAGCCTGGGCAAGTACTACAAGGAGATCATCGCCGAGTCCGACCAGGCGCCGGTCGACGTGGCGAGGGTCCTTCGCGACGTCCGGGCCCATGTGCTCGTGTGCTACCTCCCGGTCGGGAGCGAGGTCGCCGCCAAGCAGTACGCGCAGGCCGCCCTGGACGCCAAGGTGGCCATGGTCAACTGCTTGCCGGTGTTCATCGCGTCGGACCGCGAGTGGGGTCGGAAGTTCGTCGACGCCGGCCTGCCCATCGTCGGTGACGACATCAAGAGCCAGGTCGGCGCCACCATCGTGCACCGGATCCTGACCAAGCTGTTCGAGGATCGTGGCGTGAAGCTGAATCGGACCTACCAGCTGAACTTCGGCGGCAACATGGACTTCATGAACATGCTGGAGCGGGAACGGTTGGTGTCCAAGAAGCAGTCGAAGACGCAATCGGTGCAGAGCCAGTTGGAGAAGCCGCTCGATCGCAAGGACATCCACATCGGGCCGTCGGACTACGTGCCGTGGCTGGAGGACCGGAAGTGGGCACAGATCCGTCTGGAGGGGCAGTCCTTCGGCGACGTGCCCCTGAACATCGAGCTGAAGCTGGAGGTGTGGGACAGCCCCAACTCGGCAGGGGTGGCCATCGACGCCATCCGCTGCGCCAAGCTGGCCATGGATCGTGGGGTCGCCGGCCCGCTCATCGGGCCGAGCGCCTACTTCATGAAATCGCCGCCCGTCCAGTTCACCGACGACATCGCACACGAGATGGTCGAGGAGTTCATCCTGGGCAACGGGGCCAGCCGGTCCGCCGACTGGACCGCGTTCTTCGACGCCCAGCCCGCGTAAAGCTAGTGCTCGTCCACCACCGGAGAGACTTATGGAGATGATCCAATCCTCCGGACGCTGTGGCTAGAGTTCCTGGCATGGACTCCGTTGCCCCACGGGACAGGAATACCGACTCAAAGGGGCAACCCTCCCAGCGGCTCCCCGGCAGCGTCCCGCCTCGGCCCGACCTTGCCCCGCCTCCTCGGCGCCGTGCGTGGAAGCTCGTGGTCTCGCTGGTCGCGATCCTCGCCGTCCTCGTTACGCTCGCCGTGATCGGCGTGGGGCGGATCATCTCCGGACAGGGTTCCATCTGTCGACAGACTTATGCGCTACTGCGGCAGGCGGATGTGCAACCTGGCGACAAGCCCGAGGAGGAGCTCGCCCCGCTCGTGCCGGAGAGCCTCGGCCCTGCGTACACGCTTGCGGGCGACGTTCCGATCCCCAACGCAGAGACGCTCGCGAGGGGGCGCTCCGACGCCGATGAATGGATGCAGGAACTGAACCGCAACGGGTTTGAGCGCGGGTTGCAACGCTTCTGGAACCACTCTAGCGGCTTTGTCGCCCTGAGCCAGGTGCTCCAATTCTCGACCCACTCGGGGGCGATCGCTTTCCAAGAATGGATCATCGGCGGCTCCTGCTACAACTCGCACGACGTGTTTCGCTCTGATGCGGCTCCCGGATCGATCGGACTGCAGATCTGGTGGTCCAATGGGGATCGGAGCGAGCAGATCTCCTTCGTCCGCGGCCCAAGGCGGTACCTCATATCTATGAGGGGGGCAACGGTCCCCCCGCGCTCGTTGGTGATCGACGCGACTGCGAAGGCGGCGACCGAAGCCCGATGATCGAGGCAGTCCGACCGCCGGCTCAATTTGAGTCCGACAAGCGGGCGACGAACGCCAGCACCCGCCTCCAAGCTTCCTCGCTGGCCTCACGGTACTGGTCAAAGGTCCGGTCGAAGAACGAGTGGGGCGCGCCCTCGAAGACGACGAGCTCGTTCGGGACCCCGGCCTCGTCGAGCGCTTCGCGGAATCGGTCTACGTCGTCTCGGGAGATGGCCCGGTCGGCCCCACCGAACAGGCCGAGCACGGGGCACTCGTAGTCCCGAGCCAGCAGGATAGGCGCGTTCGCATCTCCCGTCTCGGTCGGCTGCGGGACGCCGTAGAAACCGATGACGCCCGCCAGCCCATGGCCCCTGGCGGCCTGGTTGAACGAGTTCCGCCCGCCGAAACAGAAGCCCACCGTGAATACCCCGCTCCGCGCCTCCTCCGATCGGTGACCGGATATGGGCCACCGCCGCAGCGACGTCGAGGGCGATGGTGTCGGGGGTCGTCCGGGACCTGTGGTACATGAAGTCGAAGTCCTCTCCCCGCTCCTCGATGCCCGCCGTCCGGCCGAAGTAGTCCATCGCCGTGGCATGGGCGCCAGCCTCGGCGAACCTGACCGCGAGGTCGCGGTAGAAAGGATGGAGTCCCCGGACGTCCGGGAGGATCACCATGCGGGGGGCGTTTGGGTCGGTCGTCGCCGCACCGAACGCGTTGAAGCGGTTCCCGTCCGCCGCCTGGAGGATCAGATCTTCCGTGCTGATGGCGTTGGCACCGCCTGCGATAGGTGGCAGGGGCGGGCGGGCGCTCGGCTCGAAGCACATGGGCGGCAACCATACATCCGGGCTTCCGATCGAGGCTCCGGCCCCTAGGATGCGGCCGTGAAGGGGACGCTGGCGCGGACTCGTGACGCGCTCCGAAGCCATGATTTCCGGCGCCTGGTCGCCATCCGGTTGGTGAGCCAGTCCGCCGACGGCTTCTTCCAGGCCGCGCTGGTGGCGTCGGTGGTCTTCAACCCCGAGAAACAGAGCACCGCCTTGGGCTTCGCCATCGCCATCGCCCTGGTGTCGTTGCCGTTCTCAGCGGTCGGGCCGTTCACCGGCGTGTTCATCGACCGGTGGTCCAGAAGGGGGATCCTGGTAGTGACGCCCTGGATCCGAGCGGCGGTCGTGTGGGTCGCGCTGCTGAACCCCCGGACGGTGGCGGTGCCGTTCTACGTGGGCGTCGTCCTTGTGTTCTCAGTCAACCGGTTCTACCTGGCCACCGCCCAAGCAGTCGTGCCCCGCCTGGTTCCCACCGAGGACCTGCTGATGGCGAACTCGATCGCCACCGTCGGCGGGACCGTCGCGCTCCTGGCCGGCGTGTTCGTGGGAGGGTGGGTCTCCGACGTGGTCGGCAACGTGCCGGTGATCGTGGCGGCGGGGGCGATGTGGCTCGTCGGCTCGCTGATCGCCACTCGCATCACGTCGAGCCTCACACCGCACCTCCCGCCTGCCGACGCGGTGACCGACCAGATCCGACGGGTGGCCCGGGAGTTCGTGGACGGCATCGGTCGACTGGCTCGGACCCCCCGGGCGGTCGGACCGATCACGTCGATCACCATCGATCAGTTCGGGCAGGGCATCTTGCTCGTGCTCTCCCTTTTCGTGTTCCGCGAGCGGTATGGGGAGGGCGTCGGCTCCTTCTCCAACCTGATCGGCGCCGGTGGGGTTGGTGTCCTGATCGGGATCCTCACCGTGGGCAAGCTCGAGGAGCGGCTGGCCAAGGAACGGATCGTCGCCGGCGCGTTCGTCGTGGGGGGAGTCTGCCTGCTTGCGCTGTCGCTCCATCTGACCGGCCTCACCTTGCTGCTCGGCAGCTTCGCCGTGGGGCTGACCTTCGCGTGGAAGAAGATCCCGGTCGATACGATGGTCCAGGAGGCCATCCCCGACGGTTACCGAGGGCGTGTGTTCGCCGTGTACGACGTCTCCTACAACCTGTCGAGGGTGATCGCGGCGTTCGTGGCCATCGCCATGCGTCGCTTGCTAGGCCCCGAGGTCTCGGTGGCCCTGATCGGGCTGGCGTTCGTCCTGTACGCCCCGGTGCTCCCCGGGTGGATCGGCCGCGCGCCCGAGCTCGTCGTCCGGTTCTACGAGGGCGGTCGAGCCCAGGAGTGGCCGCGAAGCGTCGTGTGGGGCGGCGTCGAGGAGCGCGCCGAGGTGCAACGATCGTGGATCGAGGAACGCGACGGCCAACGTCGGCGGTGGTTCCGGCTCGCCCTCGAGGACGGAACCGTCATCGAGGTGTCCGGGCCCGAGGGCGCCGGCACATGGCGCCTGGAACGCGAGCTGACCTAGACGGTCGCGGTCTCCTCGGTGGCCAGCTTGGGGTCGATGGGTGCCCCGGTGGCCGGGACCCCCACGACGTCCGGACGCCCGGCCATCGCCACGCGAGGCCGGCGGAGGCGCCGACGGGACAGCATCCACAGGCCGATCAGGCCCGTCGCCAAGGCGATGAGTCCGCCCAGGGCGATCCCCGTCCTCGGGCCGAACCGGTCGGCCACCCAGCCAGCGATCGGCGCGCCGATCGGCGTCCCGCCCAGGAAGACCATGCCGTACAGGGCCATGACCCGGCCCCGCATATTGGCTCGCGAGCTCAGTTGGAGGGTGGAGTTGCCGGTGATCATGAAGACCATGCTGACGATCCCCATCGGCACGAGCACCAAGAGCTCCGACCAGAAGGTGGGCACGGCCGACGCCAGGACCGAGGCGGCGCCGAAGGCGACGGCCGCCACGGCCAGGCGCCGAGGGTTCGGCTCCTGCTGGCGGGCCATGGCCAACGCGCCGAGGAGCGAGCCGACGCCGAGGACGGACAGCATCGTCGCGTAGGTGCCCGCGTCGCCGTCGAAGACACGCGTCGCCAGGACGGGGAACAGCACGGAGAAGTTGAACGAGAAAGTGAAGATGACGGCCATCCACGCGAGCGGCAGCAGCAAGCCCGGAGTCCTCCGGACATAGGCCAGGCTCTCGCGGAGCTGGCCCTTCCCCCGGACGGGGACGACCTCGCGATGGAGCTCGTCCGGCCGCATGGCGACGAGCGCCGCGATCACGGCCACGTAGGAGATCCCGTTGAACAGGAAGCTCGGGGCCAGTCCGACCGTGGCGATCAACACGCCGGCCACGGCGGGGCCCACGATGCGCGTGCCGGTCATGACCGCGCTGTTCAGGCTGACCGCGTTGGTGAGGTCCTTGTTCCCTACCATCTCGGCGTAGAAGCTCTGCCGCGCTGGGTTGTCGATGGCCGTCACGATCCCGGCGAACAGCGACAGCGCGTACACCATCCACAGCTCGGCCACCCCCGCGAACACCAGCACCCACAGCGCAAGCGCCTGGATGGCGAACGCGCTCTGGCTTCCGATCAGGATGACCCGCTTGTCCCGGCGGTCCGCCAGGAGCCCGGCCCATGCGCCGAGCAACAGGATGGGCCCGAAGTTCAGGGCCAGCTGGATCCCGAGGGCCACGCTGCTCCCCGTCAGCTTCAGCACCAGCCAAGCGGCTGCCACCGACTGCATCCACGTGCCGGTGACCGACACGATCTGGCCCACGAAGAACAGCCGGAAGTTCCGGGAGTGGGAGACGGAATGGAACGTCCGGTGGACGGCGAAGCCGACCTTGGTCACGACTC
>JBIOXZ010000042.1:0-30851 GCA_044869895.1 Actinomycetota bacterium
ACGTGTTCGTCGAAGCCGGCCCCGGCCAGGTGCTCTCCAAGCTGGCCAAGCGGGAGGTGCCGAGCGTGCGCGTGACCGCGGTCGGCTCCCCGCGTGAGGCCGAGGACTTCGCCCGCTCCATCGCCCAGGACGTCGTGTCGTGAGCGCGTCGTGGCGGGACCCGGACGTGGATACCGGCGAATCCGCCGGCCTTCCGATCACGCTCATCGTGTCACCGGCCAACGGGAGGCTGCGCGTCCTGCCACCGGTCCGGTTCCGAGGCGGACGCGAGTGGGTGGAAGCGGGCCAGCCCGTGGCCCGCGTCGAGCATGGGGGGTTCACCGACGATATCCTCGCTCCCATGCACGGTCGGATGGGAGGGCTGCTCGGACACGAGGGGCAGCCCGTGAAGACGGGCCAGCCGGTCGCCTGGATCGAACGCGGAGGGGAATCCTCCGGGTGAGCGGGCGTCGCCACGCCGCGATCGCCGGCGTCGGGTCGGCGCTCCCCGATCGCGTCGTCCCGAACGCGTACTTCGAGTCGATCCTGGATACGAGCGACGAATGGATCCGCCAGCGGACCGGCATCGGCGAACGGCGGTTCGCCGCCGACGGCCAGGCAACATCCGATCTGGGAACGGCAGCGCTCCGGTCGGCCCTCGATGTCGCGGGAATCGCCCCCGATCAGCTCGACCTGATCATCTGCGCCACTCTCACGCCCGATACACCCATCCCCGCCTCCGCAGTGTGGACGCAGCGCAAGCTGGGCATCGGATGCCCCGCTTTCGACGTCAATGCGGCGTGTGCCGGATTCTCGTTCGGCCTCTCCACCGGAGCGGCGTTCATCGAATCCGGGGCGGCCGAGACCGTCGCAGTGATCGGCGCTGAGGTGCTCTCGCGAGTCCTGGACTTCACCGATCGAAGCACCTGCGTGCTGTTCGGCGACGGTGCCGGCGCCGTCGTCCTTCGGCCCTCGGACACGCCCGGGCTGATCGGCTCGATCCTGGGAACCGACGGGAAAGCCGCGGAGATCCTGATCATCCCCGCGGGCGGCTCCGCTCGGCCGGCCACGGCGGAGACCGTGGTTCGCCAGGACCACACGATCCGGATGCCCTCGGGCCGAGAGGTGTTCAAGCGGGCCGTCACGGAGATGGCCGGCGCCTGTCGGGAGCTGC
Organism: Actinomycetota bacterium; assembly: GCA_044869895.1. Classification (GTDB taxonomy): domain Bacteria; phylum Actinomycetota; class UBA4738; order UBA4738; family HRBIN12; genus AC-69. Next base: position 1,154 of record JBIOXZ010000042.1, read on the forward strand.
TCGACAAGTCCGGCTTCGAACCAAGTGAGGTCGACCTCCTCATCCCCCACCAAGCCAACTCTCGGATCATGGTCGCGGTGGCCGAGCGACTGGGGATCGGCATGGAACGTGCCGTCGTCGACGTGGCGGAGATCGGCAACACGTCGGCGGCGTCGATCCCCATCGCCCTGGACCGGGCATGGCGAGCCGGCCGGATCGCGCCGGACGCGCTGGTCCTTCTGACCTCCTTCGGCGCCGGCCTCGCATGGGGGGCGAACCTCCTTCGATGGACGGCGCCCGAGCCGGCATCGTGAAGGTCGCCGTCGTCACCGGCGGGTCCCGAGGCATCGGCCGAGCGTGCGCCGAAGCCCTGGCCTCGTCGGGATGGACGGTGGCCGTGGGCTATCGAACGAGCGACACCGACGCCAAGGAGACGCTGCACGCGATCGAGGTCGCCGGCGGCTCCGGCGGGATCGTGAAGCTCGACACCCTCGACGAGGGCTCGGTGGCAGAGGCGTTCCGCGAGGTCGGTGCAACGCTCGGTCCCGTAACGGGACTGGTCAACAACGCGGGCTACTCGCGCGACGGACTGATGCTGAAGTACTCCATGGAAGAGTTCGATCGGACCGTGGACACGAACCTTCGTGGCGCGTTCCTGTGTACCCAGGCGGCGCTGAGAAGCATGCTCCGGGCACGATGGGGACGCATCGTGAACATGTCGTCCGCCGTGGCGCTTCACGGCAACGCCGGACAGACCGCGTACGCCGCGTCGAAGTCGGCGCTCGTCGGCATCACCAAGTCACTGGCCAGGGAGGTGGGAGGCAAGGGCGTTACCGTGAATGCGGTCTGCCCCGGCCTGCTCGATACCGAGATGACCTCGCACCTGACCGAGCAGGCCAGGGCGTACTACATCGACCAGACTCCCCTTCGACGCGCGGCGCACCTCGGGGAAGTGGCCGCGGTAGTCCGGTTCCTGATGTCGGACGACGCGTCGTACGTGAACGGTGTGGCCATCGCGGTCGATGGCGGGCTCACGGCATAGTCGCCAGGGCCCGGTCCTTCTAGAGTTTGCCGAGCGCCGGAGAGAACCAAGGAGGAAGGATGGACAAGGAAGAGATCGAGGCCCGGGTCCGCAAGGTCCTGTCGGAACAACTGGCCGTGGACGAGGGCCAGGTCACCCCCGACGCCCGGTTCGCCGAGGACCTGAACGCGGACTCGCTCGACCTCGTGGAGGCCGTCCTGGCCCTCGAGGAGGAGTGGAACATCGAGATCCCCGAGGAGGAGATGGACGGCGTGAAGACCGTGGGGCAGGCGGTCCAGCTCGTGGCCTCCAAGCTCGGTGTCAGCTGAACGCAAGGTTGTGATCACCGGCATCGGGCCGGTCACGCCGATCGGCATCGGCGTCGATGACTTCTGGTCCGGTGCGATCTCGGGCCGGAGCGGGATCCGAAGGATCACGAGGTTCGACCCCTCCGATCTGCCGGTGAAGCTGGCGGGCGAGGTCGGTGGGTTCGACGTCTCGAACTGGCTGGACGTGAAGGAGGCCCGGCGGACCGACCGGTTCGTCCACTTCTCGATCGCGTCGGCCAAGCTGGCCTGGGAGGACGCGGGGAACCCGGAGATCAAGGCGGACCGGGGCGGCGTCGTGTTCGCCACCGGCATCGGCGGGATCGAGTGGCTGTTGAACCAGCACAAGGTGTTGCTGGAGAAGGGCCCGGGCCGGGTGAGCCCGTTCATGGTCCCCGCCCTCATGGCCAACGCCGCCGCCGGCCACATCGCGATGGCATTCGGGCTGATGGGTCCGAACTTCTGCACCGTATCGGCATGCGCGTCCGGGGCGCACGCGATCGGTGAGGGCTATCGCATGATCCGGGATGGGATGCTCGACCTCGCCATCGTGGGCGGCTCCGAGGCGGCTACCCTGCCGCTGACCGTGGCCGCGTTCGCCCAGATGACGGCGCTCACGAAGAACCCGGACCCGGAGACCGCGAGCCGCCCGTTCGACGCCGATCGTGACGGGTTCGTGCTCTCCGAGGGGGCATGCGCGCTGATCATGGAACCGCAGGACGGCGCACTGGCCCGGGGAGCCAAGGTGTACGCGGAGGTCGTTGGCTACGGGGCCTCGGACGACGCCTTCCACATCACGGCACCCGACCCCAAGGGTTCCGGGGCGGCACTGGCCATCCGTCTGGCGTTGGAGGACGCGGGCGTGGAGCCCGCTGTGGTGGACTACGTCAACGCGCACGGCACGTCGACGCCCCTGAACGATGCCTCCGAGACCGCGGCCCTCAAGGCTGCGCTCGGCGACGAGGTTGCGCACGAGGTGGCCGTGTCCTCCACGAAGTCGATGACCGGACACATGCTGGGCGCGGCCGGCGCGGTGGAAGGCGCGGTGTGCGCGCTGGCCATCCAGAATGGCGTCATCCCTCCGACGATCCACTACCGCACGCCCGATCCGGACTGTGACCTGGACTACGTGCCGAACGAGGCGCGAGACGCCGACGTTCGCCTGGCGATCTCCAACTCGTTCGGGTTCGGCGGCCAGAACGCCGTCGTCGCCTTCCGCAGCACATCCTGACGACCGATCTTTTCCGCGCTCAGGGCGTGAACGTCCGGTAATAGGGCGCGCCGTCGACCACGGCCCGGGTGGCCCTGCCCTCGATGACGGTGTCGAACCGGATCCGCCCGGTCGACCAGTCCTCGGCCCCCACCCGGAACCGCCCGTCGGGCAGCGGGACGAGCTCCCAGTCCTCGTCGCCCCATCCCCACAGGAATCGGAGCGATCCGCGCCTGGGCAGGATCCGGAAGTTCGAGTACCAGGGGTTGTGCGAGCGCCAGTGGCCGGCCACCGATTCCCAACCGTTCGGTCTCTCGAACGTGGCCGGTCCCGCGTACCGATCGTTTCCCCACCACCGGTCGCCGTGCGTCACGTGGGTCACGTGGATCCCCTCTCGCTCGAACGACAGGGGGAACCGTTCGAATCCCGGATGGGCCACGACGAACGCGTCGCCCTTCAGTCGCACGAGCGCCACCGGCTCGTCGTGGTCAGCCAGGAGCAACCGGCCTTCGTCGGCCATCAACGTGAGCTCGCCGTGCTCCGAGCGATACGTGCTGGCATACTCTTCGGCACCTTCCACACGGTCCAGAGGGATGGGATCGGGGATGTCAGGGAACGGCTCGCCCCGAGACCAGGCCGACAGGGTCCTGAGGGCGAACCGCGCGGCCGGCCCGCGGTTCGCGTCCGCGTTCGCCAGGACGATGACGCCGACGCCCTCGTCTGGATCCATCTCCATCCACGCCGAGAACCCGACCGTGGACCCGGTGTGCCCGATGGACGTGCGCCCGTCCACGGTCGTGGTCTTCATCCCGTAGCCGTAGACTTCGCCGTGAGCCTCGGGATCCTCCGCGGTGGGGTGGATCAGACGTGCGAAGCTCGGTCCGGAGAGCAGGGGGTCGCCGCCCAACAGCAGCATGCGGATGTACGCGCACATGTCCTCGGCCGTGGAGCAGATCGTCCCGTCGGCGGTCGCGCTCTCGATCCAGGGGGCGGAGACCAGACCATGGCTGGGGTGCCGGGGCCGGTCGTCGAACCGTGGGACGTGCCCGGTGACGCTCCGATCCCTACCCTCCGGCGTGGTGATCGGGTCGGTCGACCCCATGTGGAGCGGTTCGAGGATCCTGGCTCGGACGAGCTCCCACCACTGTTGCCCCGTAACGGCTTCGAGGACCAGGCCCACGGCCTTGTAGCCGGCGTTGGAGTAGTGGAACCGTGTTCCCGGCGCGAAGCCGAGCTCCGATTCGCGGAGGACCCACAGCTCGTGCACGCCCTCGCCGGTGAAGTCCCGGCCGGTCGGCAATCCCGCGATGTGCGTCAGGAGGTGGTGAAGGGTGACCGGCGCCGACGGTGACCGAACATCGAACCATGGCAAGTATTCGGTGACCGGCGCGTGCAGATCGAGCCGGCCCAGCTCGTGCTCCTGGAGAACGGCGATGGCCGTGAACGACTTGCTGATCGAGCCGATCTGGAAACGGTGCTCGGCCCGGACAGGCTGGCCGGCGGGGAGGTTTGCATGGCCAACGGTCGCCACCCCGAGCGCAGCGTCACGGCTCGTGAGGCCGATGGCGACCCCCGGCGCCTGGATGGTCGGGAGATGGCGTTCGACGAACCGGCGGACGTGGGCAACGGGATCCGCCGTCGTCCCCATGGCGGGCCTATCCGAAGAACAGCTTCAGCTCGCGCTCGGCTGACTCGTTCGAGTCACTCCCGTGGACGAGGTTCTCGGTGATGATCAGGCCGTAGTCGCCGCGGACCGTCCCCGGTGGGGCCAGTGCCGGATCGGTCGGACCGATCAGCGAGCGGAGGACCGGGACGGCTCGCTCACCCTCCACCCGAGCCACAACCACCGGTCCGGAGCCGATGAACCCGACGAGCTCGTCGAAGAAGGGCTTCTCCCGGTGCTCCCCGTAGTGCTCCTCGGCCGTGACCCGCTCGATGGTGATCATTCGCAACTCGGCGAGGCGCAACCCCTTGGCCTCGACCCGCCGGAGGACCTCACCGATGAGCCCGCGCCGCACGCCGTCCGGCTTCACGATGAGCAGCGTCGACTCCACGGCCATGTTCAGGGAGCCTTTCCGAGCGCGCGGCGGGCGTCCGCGACAGTATAGAGAGAGCCGGTCACCAGGATGAGGTCGTCAGCCCCGGCGCTGTCCCTCGCCGCCTGGAGCGCCTCGGCCACCGAGCCGAAGGCCTCCACGGGGACCCTGGCGCTGGCCAGAGCCCTTGCCACGAGCTCCCCCATAGCAGATCGGGTGCTGGCGTTGCGCGCGGCGTATGCCCGGTCGGCGAGGGGGACGAGAGTGGTAACGATGCCGTCGATGTCCTTGTTCGCCGAGATGGCGATGACGAGGTGTAGCCGGCTCCACCCGAACGCCTCGGTGAGGGCCGACGCAAGCGCCTCCGCCCCGGCGGGATTGTGCGCGCCGTCGACGACGATCGTCGGCCGGTGAGCCACCACCTCCAACCTCCCGGGAGCGCTGACGGCCGACAGCGCCGATCGAACGGCGTCGGGCGTCAGGGCCTTCTCCAGGAACGACTCCACGGCAACGATCGCGGCCGCCGCGTTCCTGGCGGCATGCTCACCGAAGAGGCCGAGCGGGACCTCCTCGTACTGGTCGAAGAGCCCTCGAACTCCGATGACCTGCCCCCCGACGGAACGGCGGCGGTCCGAAACAGCGAAATCGCGTCCCTCGTACCGTAGTTGCGCCTCAAACGCCTCGCACCGGTCCTGGATCACCTTGAAGGCCTCCGGAGGCTGTTCCCGACACACCACCACCTTGCCGGGCTTCACGATGCCTGCCTTCTCCGCAGCGATCTGTTCCAGTGTGGAGCCGAGCTCGGGGTGATCGACGGCGATGGGGCAGATGACCGCGACATCGCCGGCCACGAGGTTCGTGGCGTCCCAGGCGCCGCCCATCCCCACCTCGAAGACACCGAGCGACACCGGCTTGTCCGAGAACCACACGAACGCGAGCGCCGTGAGCGCCTCGAAGTACGTGACGCGCTCACCCCTCGCGTCGACGAGCAGGAAGTACGGCAGCAGCCGTTCATACTCCTCGCCGAACTCCTCCTCGGAGATGGCCTCGCCGCACACGGACATCCGTTCGGTCACGGAGTGCAGGTGCGGCGAGGTGTAGAGCCCCGCCGTGAGGCCGTGCTCGCAGGCCAGGTCCGCAACGAGGCGGGCCGTGGTGGTCTTGCCGTTCGTCCCGGTGACGTGGATCGTCGGGTACGTGAGCTGCGGGTCGTCCATCAGCTCGGCCACCGCGGAGATCCGGGCGAGGTCGGGGACCATGCGCTCGGGTTGCCGGTCGTCGAGCTCCGCCAGCGCCTCTTCGAATCGCATGGCCGTGTCAGGCAGACGCGAGCGTCGTCTCGACGGCGAACGCGTCGCCCTCGATCGTCTCCAGGCGCCCGATATTGCCGGCCTCGCGGAGATCGGCCGCCACCGCCTCGAGGATGGCCAGACGGTCGGGTCTGTCGCGGACCACCACGCGCTCGGCCCTGGCCCGCAGCGACTGCTTGTTCAGGGCCTTGAACTTGCGAACCTCTCCCAGGACGGCAGCCGTCACGTCCAGGACCGCCGGATCCACTTCCCCGGCCGCCTGGGCGAGCTCCGCTTCGGTGGGCCACGGTGCGAGGTGCACCGAGTCCTCCCGCCACCACGACCAGACCTCCTCCGTCACGTAAGGCAGGAACGGCCCGAACATCCGCAGGAGCACGGACAGGGCGGCGCGCAACGCCGACACGGCCGATGCGGCCGCGTCGGCGCCGCGCGCCCCATACGCCCGTCCCTTGACCAGCTCCAGATAGTCGTCGCAGAAGCTCCAGAAGAACCGCTCAGTCACCTCGAGGGCGCGAGCGTGCTCGTACGCGGTGAACGCGCGGGTAGCCTCCCCGATGGTCTCGGCGAGCTTCCGGAGCATCGACCGATCGAGCGCCTCGGTCACCTCCCCACTGCCGGACTCGATCGAGAGCGCGAACCGCGACGCGTTCAGGACCTTGATGGTCAACCGGCGCCCCACCTTGATCTGGCTCTCGTCGAACGCGGTGTCGGCGCCGAGGCGGGCGCTCGCCGCCCAGTACCGGACGGCGTCCGCCCCGTATTGCTCCAGCAGTGGCATGGGCGTCACCACGTTCCCCTTCGACTTCGACATCTTCTTGCGCTCGGGGTCCAGGACCCATCCCGAGATGGCCGCGTCGGTCCACGGGAGCGAATCGTGCTCCAGGTGCGACTTCAGCACGGTGTAGAAGAGCCAGGTCCGGATGATGTCGTGGCCCTGGGGCCGAAGGTCCATGGGGAAGACCCGGCCGAACAGATCGTCATCCTCGCACCACCGTCCGGCGATCTGGGGCGTGAGCGAAGAGGTGGCCCAGGTGTCCATGACGTCCGGATCTCCAGCGAAGCCGCCGGGCGCGCCGCGCTGCTCCGCCGTGAAGCCCTCGGGCACATCGCTGGAGGGATCCACCGGAAGCCGGTCCTCCCGAGCGAGCAACGGATGCTCGTGGTCGGGCTCGCCCCGTTCGTCGAGCGCGTACCACACGGGGAACGGGACGCCGAAGAACCGCTGGCGGCTGACCGCCCAGTCTGAGTTCAGTCCCTCCACCCAGGATTCGTAGCGGGCCCGCATGTGCTCGGGGTGCCAGTGGAGCTCGCGGCCCCGCTTGATCAGGTCCTCCCGGAACTCGAGGGTCTTCAGGAACCATTGCCGGCTGGAGATGATCTCGAGGGGTCGTTCCCCCCGCTCGTAGAACTTCACCGCGTGGCGGACGGGGGTCGGCGCGCCGACCAGATAGCCCGACTGCGCCAGGAGCTCGGCGATCCGCTTGCGGGCTCGGGTGGTGGAGAGTCCGGTCAACTCCGACTGCGACGCGATCGCCGCCTCCTCGTCTTGGGACTCCCAGCCCGCCTCGCCCCATCGCGGCGGCGCGATCGTGCCGTCACGCTGCACCACGACCCGGGTGGGAAGCGAGTGCTCACGCCACCAGATCACGTCGGTCATGTCGCCGAACGTGCAGATCATGGCGATACCGGTCCCCTTCTCTGGGTCGGCCAGCCGATGGGCCACGATCGGCACTCGCACCCGGCAGAGCGGGGTCAGTGCGTGCTTGCCCACCAGCTCGCGGAATCGCTCGTCCTCGGGGTTCACCACGAGCGCCACGCAAGCGGGGATGAGCTCGGGACGCGACGTCTCGATCTCGACCGAGCCGCCGGCCTCGAGGTCGAAGTTCACGTGGTAGTAGGTCCCGTTCACCTCACGATCCTCGATCTCCGCCTGTGCCACGGCGGTCCGGAAGTCCACGTCCCACATCGTGGGGGCCTCGGCCTGGTACGTGAGGTCCCGGGCCAGGAGGCGGAGGAACGCTCGCTGGGATGCCCGGCGGGAGCGCTCGTCGATCGTCGCGTAGGTCATCGACCAGTCCACCGACAGGGCCAGGCGCCGGAACAGCTCCTCGAAGGCCCGCTCGTCCTCCGCCGTCAGCCGGCCGCACAGCTCGACGAAGTTCGGCCGCGACACCGCGACCGGCTCGCCGGTCGGACGATCGAGCGCGTCCGGGTCGAGGTCCGGGTCGTAGGCAAGCGAGGGGTCGCACCGAACGCCGAAGTGGTTCTGGACCCGACGTTCGGTCGGCAGGCCGTTGTCATCCCACCCCATCGGGTAGAAGACCATCTTGCCCGCCATCCGTTGGAACCGGGCGATCACGTCCGTATGGGTGTAGGACATGACGTGACCGACGTGGATGTAACCGCTCACGGTGGGGGGTGGCGTGTCGACGGCGTAGATTTCCCCGCGCGACCTCGACCGGTCGAACCGATAGGTTCCGGCCGACTCCCACCGCTCGCCCCACGTGGCTTCGAGTCCCTCGATCCTGGGCTTCTCCGGCACGGTCATGCGCGGAGTCTACGGGACGCTCGCGCCCGCCCGCCCTCAATACACTCTCCGCCATGGCGAAATGTGCGATCTGCGGCGCCGACCTCCCCGGTGGCGCTCGCTTCTGTCCGAACTGCGGGTCCGCGGTGGCGGAGGCGCAGCGAAGGGGGCGCGAGCGCAAGCTCGTGACCGTCCTGTTCGCCGACGTCACGGGCTCGACGACCCTTGGCGAGCGGCTGGATCCCGAACGGATGCGCGAGGTGATGGACGCGTTCTTTGCGGCGATGCGCGCGGAGATCGAGGCCGAAGGCGGTACGGTCGAGAAGTTCATCGGCGATGCGGTGATGGCAGCGTTCGGCGTCCCGCACGCGCACGAGGACGACCCGGCCCGGGCCCTGCGCGCGGGGCTACACATGCTCCAGCGGCTTGAGGTGGTGAACCAGGACCTGGCGAAGGACCACGACGTCACGCTCGAGATCCGTATCGGCGTGAACACCGGGGAGGTGCTTGCGACCACAGAGCCCCGGCCCGGTGAATCGATGGTGACCGGCGATGCGGTGAACGCCGCATCGAGGCTGGAGACCGTCGCCGCTCCCGGACAGGTGATCGCCTCCGAACGAACGGTCAGGGCGGTGCGCGGCTTCCGGGTCGAGGACATGGGGGCGCTCGATCTCAAGGGCAAGGCGAGGCGGGTCCACGCGTTCCGGGTCCTCGACGAGACGACGACGCTTCCCGAACGAGGCGTGCCGGGGCTGCAGGCACCGCTCGTCGGTCGAGACGACGAGATCGACCTGCTCGAGAGCATCTACGGGCGTGTCGCGAGCGAGCGCCGACCGCACCTGGTCACGCTGTACGGGGATGCAGGCGTGGGGAAGAGCCGGCTCACGCGCGAGTTCCTCGATCGCTTGGGGGATCAGGCGCTCGTCCTCCATGGCCGTTGTCTGCCGTATGGCGAGGGCGTGACGTTCTGGCCGCTCGCGGAGATCCTGAAGGCGCACGCGGGCGTCCTGGACACGGATCCCTCAGACATCGCCCTCGAGCGGATCCAGAAGGCCGGCCTCGACCTTCTGACCGAGGACGTGACGATCGACCCGGGGCGGACCACGGCCGCGCTCGCTTTCACCCTCGGCGTGGAGGATCCGGCCTACGCGTTCTCGCGCATGGACCCGAAGGAAGTACGGGTCGAGGTCCACGCGGCATGGCGCTCCTTCTTTTCTGCGCTGGCCATGACCCAGGCGGTGGTGGTGCTCGTGGAGGACATCCACTGGGCCGACCCGGCACTGCTCGACCTGCTCGAGGACCTTGCCGAACGATCGATCGGTCCGCTGTTGTTCATCTGCCCTTCCCGTCCGGAGCTCACCGCCCACCGGCCGGGGTGGGGCGGCGGACGTCGCAACCACACGGCGGTGAGCCTCGATCCGCTCACCTCGCAGGAATCCGAACGCCTCGTGGGCTTCCTCCTGGCCATCGACGACCTGCCCACGACCGTGCGCGGCCGGATCCTGGAACGGGCGGAAGGCAACCCGTTCTTCCTCGAGGAGATCATCCGGCATCTGATCGACGAGCGGTTCTTGGTGCACGAGGATGGCCGGTGGCGGACGGCAGCCGGCATCGAGGACGTCGAGATCCCCGACACGGTCCAGGGGGTGCTGGCCGCACGGATCGACCTGCTCGAGCCCGACGCCAAGCGGGTCCTCCAGTCCGCGGCCGTGGTGGGGCGAGTGTTCTGGCCGGGATCCCTCCGCGGCCTGAGGGAAGCCGTCGACGTCGTTGCGACGCTCGCCGAGCTCGAGGCCCGCGAGCTGGTGCTGTCCCGGCTCGGCTCCTCCATCGCCGGGGAGCCCGAGTTCATCTTCAAGCACATCCTCACGCGTGACGTGGCCTACGAGAGCTTGCCGAAGCGTGAACGCGCGCCGGCGCACGCGGCCGTTGCTGGATGGATCGAGCAGACGGCGGGCGCTCGCGCGCGCGAGTTCGTCGAGCTCCTGGCCTACCACTACGCGACCGCCGTCGCCGAGTCGGTGGGCGCTGCCGACGACACCCTCCGCCGGAAGGCTTTCGAGTACCTGGTAGCTGCTTCCGGCGAGAGCCGAAGCAAGCAGGTGCTCAAGCGGGCGCAGCGATTCGCTGAAGAGGCGCTCCGCCTGGCCACGGGTGATCGCGAGCGGTCGGTCGCGCTCGAGGCTCTGGGCGATGCGTTCCTCGCGGACTACGTCGGTGACCTCGCGTGGAAGTACTACCGGGAGGCCGCCCTCGCCAGGGCCGCAGCCGCTGAAGGGTCGGACGACCCCAAGGTCGCCTATCTCTGCGCCAGGGCGTGCGAGGTGCCGACCCGATGGCCGGGCTCGATGCGGCGGATCCCCGGCCCCGCGGAGGTGGAACCCCTGCTCGCGCTGGGGATGTCACACCTTCCCGAGGGCGACAGCGAAGAGCGGGTCAGGCTCCAGAGCATCCAGTCCGGGTGGCCGTTCGCATTTCCGGACCGGCCGATGAGCGAGGAGGAGGCCCTCGACTGCGAGCGGATGGGGCTGGAGGCCGCCGAGATGGCGATCCGACTCGGCATGTACGATCTGGCATCGGGCGCCCTCGACGCTTCGGGCGGGTTCGCCATCTCGCGCGGGCTCTACGCCCGGGTGCGGAAGGTCCAGGAGCGACGACTGGATATCCTGCCGAGAGTCGGCGATCAGCTGGAGATCGGTGATACCCACGCGATGATCGCGTGGTGCGATCACGAGCTCGGGCAATACAAGGAGGGCCTCGCATCCGCGGAGGAGGGCGTCCGACTGGTCGAGGGGACGGCCGCGAACGCAGCGATCCACGCGGCATCCTGGCAGGTGGTCCTGGAGTTCCGGCTTGGCGCCTGGGACCGCGCGCTTGCAACGTTCGAGCGGGTCCGAGCGCTGCTCGACGATCGCCGCGACGACCCACCGTACTTCGCGACGCACGCGTTCGCCGCTGTCGGAATCATCGCCGAGCGACGAGACGATTCCGTGGAGAGCGACCGGATGACCGGGCTCCTGGCTCCTTTGGGCGGCGGTTTCTCGACTCGGCTGCTGCCCTGGCTGGTCGTGCTCCTCGTCGAGCGCGGCGACCAGGCTCCGGCGAGGGAACTCCTGGAGCACCTGCCGCCCGCCTGGCGGGTCCACGCCACCGGCGTGCTGGAGGCGCGGTGCGAGTTCGTGGCCGTCGCCGGAGCGTGGCCACAGGTTCCTGCGCTCGCCGAGGAGGCCCGAGCCTACTCGGCGGCCTCGGAGGCCCTCCCGCCGTCGGTTTACGCGGACCGACTGGAGGGACGCGCGGCGCTCGCCGCCGACGACCCCGAGACGGCCGTCCCGACTTTGACGAGGGCCGTCGAGGGATTCGACCGGCTTCGGACCCCGTACGACGCGGCGCGGACCTCGGTCGACCTGGCGAAAGGGCTAATCCCCTTGGGCCGAAGGGCCGAGGCGGCGGTCGCCCTAGACCGGGCGGCCGCAACGTTCGAACAGCTCAGGGCCACGAAAGCCCAGAAGATGGCTGGGACCGTGCGGGTCGAGCTGGAAGGCTAGGCCGTCCGCTCCTTGCGGACCCGCGGTGCAGGTTCCTGCCGCGGGACGAGCGTTGGGTTCACCCCGGACATCACGACGTTCTCATCGATCAGGCACTTGGTGACGTCCTGCCGCGAGGGAAGCTCGTACATCACGTTCAGCAGGACCTCTTCCATGATGGCCCGAAGGCCACGCGCGCCGGTCCCGCGGAGGATGGCCTGATCGGCAATGGCCGACAGCGCGCCCTCATCGAACTCCAGCTCCACGCCGTCGAACTCGAAGAACTTGCAGTACTGCTTGACGAGAGCGTTCTTCGGCTTGGTCAGGATGTCCACCAGGGCCTGCTTGTCCAGGTTGTGCACATGGGTCAGGACCGGCAGGCGTCCCACGAACTCGGGGATGAGCCCGTACTTCAGCAGGTCCTCAGGGAGGACCCGCGCCAGGATCTGTCCGATGTCCTTCTCCTCCACCCGCCGGACGTCGGCGCCGAACCCGATGCCCCGGCTTCCGATCCGGCTCTCGATGATCTTCTCCAGGCCGGCGAACGCGCCACCGCAGATGAACAGGATGTTCGTCGTGTCGATCTGGATGAATTCCTGATGCGGGTGCTTGCGCCCGCCTTGCGGCGGGACCGACGCCGTGGTCCCCTCGAGGATCTTCAGCAGGGCCTGCTGGACGCCCTCACCCGAGACGTCCCGTGTGATGGAGGGGTTCTCGCTCTTGCGGGCGATCTTGTCCACCTCGTCGATGTAGATGATCCCGGTCTCGGCCTTCTTCACGTCGTAGTCGGCGGCCTGGATCAGCTTGAGCAGGATGTTCTCGACGTCCTCCCCGACGTACCCGGCCTCCGTCAACGCCGTGGCGTCGGCGATGGCGAACGGCACGTTCAGCATCTTGGCCAGGGTCTGGGCCAGCAGGGTCTTCCCGCATCCGGTGGGACCCAGGATCAGGATGTTGGACTTCTGGAGCTCGACGTCGCCGTCCTTGGCCCCAACCTGGATCCGCTTGTAGTGGTTGTAGACGGCGACCGACAGGACCTTCTTGGCCTGCTCCTGGCCGATCACGTAGTCGTCCAGGAACGTGTAGATCTCCTGGGGCTTGGGGAGCTCCTCGAGCTTGAGGTCGGAGGTCTCGGAGAGCTCCTCCTCGATGATCTCGTTGCAGAGATCGATGCACTCGTCACAGATGTAGACGCCGGGGCCCGCGATCAGCTTCTTGACCTGCTTCTGGCTCTTCCCGCAGAAGGAGCACTTCAACAGGTCCGAGTCGCCCAGCCTCCCCATCGCCTCCGAGCTCCTTGAAGGAAATGGCCGGGTTCCTCACCCGGCCCCTCGAACGGGATTCTACGAGCTTCCGGCAGCCGCCGCTGCAAGTTCGGGCAGCATCTTCCGGGTGCTGATGACCTCGTCCACCACCCCGTACTCCACGGCCTCGTCGGCGGTCAGAATGAAGTCCCGGTCGGTATCCTTGGCCACCTTGTCGAGCGGCTGGCCGGTGTGCTGGGCGATGAGCTCCTCCAGGAGTTTCCGGTACCGCGTCATTTCCTTGGCCTGGATCTCGATGTCCACGGCCTGGCCCTGAGCCCCGCCGTGGGGCTGGTGCAGCAGGATCCGGGAGTGGGGCAGGGCGTAGCGCTTCCCCTTCGTGCCGGCCAAGACGAGCACTGCGGCGGCCGAGGCCGCCTGGCCCATCACGATGGTCGACACGTCGGGCTTGATGTACTGCATGGTGTCGTAGATGGCGAACAGCGACGTGATGTCGCCGCCCGGCGAGTTGATGTACAGGTTGATGTCCTTCTCGGGGTCCTCGGATTCGAGGTGCAGGAGCTGCGCCATGATGAGGTTCCCCACGTTGTCGTCGATCGGCGTGCCTAGGAACACGATCCGTTCCTTCAGCAGGCGCGAGTAGATATCGAACGACCGCTCGCCGCGGCTGGTCTGCTCGACGACCACGGGGACTAGGTAGTTCTTCGGCTCGGTCATGACTGCTCCTCCGCTCGATCCTGATGGGGAGGCTCGGACGGTTCCCCGGTCTCGTCGGAAACCCGGTCGGCCGCTCGGCGCTCGCCTTCCGAAACGATATCGGCATGCTCGACGATCCAGTCGAGCGCCTTCGAGCGGATGATATCACCGGCCAGTGTTACGACCTGACCGGTCCGTTCGAGCGTTCGGGCCACGTCCTTGGGTTCCCGGCCCAGGGACGAGGCCAGGAGTCCGATCTCGTTCCCGATCTCCTCGGCCGTCACCTGGATGTCCTCATTGCGGGCCACCGCCTCGAGCACCAGATCGGCCTTGATGGCGCGCAGGGAGTGGGTCCGGGCGTCGGCGCGAAACCGAAGCTCGTCGAACCCCTGGGCATCGAGCACCTGCTGGAGGGTCAGGCCCGCCTGCTCGGCCCGCTCCCGTGCGTGCTGGACCCGATGCTCCGTCTCCTCGTCGACCAGCGAGTCGGGGAGGTCGACGTCGAAGGTGTTCACCAGGGCCAGCAACGCCCGGTCCCGTACCTCGGCATCGGCGGCCCGGTCCTTGTTCTGGCCGAGCTGCTCCCGAAGGCTCTGGCGGAGCTCCTCGAGGGTGTCGAACTCGGAGGCCGTCTTGGCGAACTCGTCGTCGGCCTTGGGGAGGCGCTTTGCCTTGACCTCCTTCACCAGCACCTGGAACGAGACCTCCCGCCCGGCCCGCTCACCGACGCGATCGGGAAGGGTCGCGTTGAACTTCAGGATCTCGCCGGCCCGTTTGCCTTCCAGCTCCTGGTCGAGCTTCTCCACGAACTCCCCCGAGCCCACCTCGTACAGGTAGTCGGGCCGGGAGGCCTCGGGGACCTCCTCGCCGTGGACGGTGGCCCGAAGGTCGATGACGACGTAGTCGCCGGCCTTGGCGGGACGGCTCACCGGATCGAGCTCGGCGAAGCGTTCCCGGAGCCGGTCGAGCAAGTCATCCACCTCGCGGTCGGTGACCTCGGTCGGCGGTCGCTCGACCCGAACGCCCCTGTAGTCGGATTCCTCCAGCTGCAATCGCGGACGGACCTCGACCGTCGCCGTGAAGACGAGCGGCTTTCCCTCCTCCACCTGCTCGAGCGCGATGTCCGGATCGGTGATCGGCGCGAGCTCGTTCTCCCGGATGGCCTCCCGGTAGTAGGTGGGGACGGCGTCCTCCAGGAACTCCGCCACGACCGCTTCGCGGCCGACCTGCGCGTCGATGACCCTGCGGGGGGCCTTGCCCTTGCGGAACCCCGGCACCTTGACCTGCTGGGCCACCCGTCGGTAGGCGGCGTCGAGGTCCTTGCCGAAGCGGTCGGTTGGGATCTCGACGGTCAGCTTGACCTTGTGCTTGTCGGTCTCCTGGACGGTCGTCTGCATGGCGAGGCGAGCGTACCGAAGAATCCGGATACATCGCCCTGCATGGTGCGTCGTGCGGCGTCCGGGTGGGGCGGGCCGGCCGTGTATCGTCCGCCTCGATGTTCGAGGAGGAGCTCGAGTTCGCGGGCGAGCTGGCGGACGCCGCCGGGGAGATAGGGCTCTCATTCTTCGGCACGGACCTACAGGTGAAGCTGAAGCCGGACCGCTCGCCCGTCACGGAGGCCGACACCTCGATCGAGGCTATGGTCCGCGAACGGGTTCGGGAGCGATATCCCTCCGACGCCGTGCTCGGCGAGGAGGGAGGCCTGGAGGGCGGCGGCAACCGGCGGTGGATCGTCGACCCGATCGATGCCACGAAGAATTTCGCAGACGGGATCCAGATCTGGGGGACGCTGATCGCGCTCGCGGTGGACGATCATCCCGTCCTCGGCGTGGTGAACGCCCCCGGGCTCGGCGAGCGCTACGAGGCGGTGCGGGGTGGCGGGGCCCGGTTGAACGGGCAGCCCATCCGGGTCTCACGTGCCGACCGGTTGAACCGGGCGTTCCTGCTCCACGGCAGCGTGGAACTGCTCCTGGATGGCCCGCATGCGCCATCGCTGCAAGAGGTCTTCCGTGAGGCTCGCCGGAACAGGGGGTTCGGGGACTTCTGGGGTCACATGCTGGTCGCCCGGGGTTCGGCAGACGCCATGTTCGAGCGGGAGCTGGCCACCTGGGACTTCGCCGCGATCCAGGTGATCGTGGAAGAAGCCGGCGGGCGGGTCACCACGTTCGAGGGCGGACCCCTCGAGCACGGCGGCAGCGTCGTTTCGACCAACCGGGTGCTCCACGATGAGATCGTGGCCCGGCTGAAGGCCCGCTGAAGATCTTCGGCCACGGTTCGCGAACACTAATCAGGAGCCGGGGTCGACGAAGGCTCGGTTCGGGTGTGTTGCACGGTCAATCCGCGAGGTGCGCGCGGAACTCCGAGGTCGACAGCCCCCGCCCGCCGCGCCAGATCTCGAACCCGGCCTCGACGGCGATGACGTGCCAGTCCGGATCCGTGATCTCCCGCCGAACGCTGTCGCGGATGAAGGCGCGGAGATTCAGCCCCCGCACCGATCTCGTGCGCTGCACGCGGCGGTAGGCGACGTAGTTCCAGCCGCTCATGCGCGTTGTCCACACCTCCCAGCGCACGCGGTCGATCCGCGTACGGGCGACGAGCGAGCCGGCCGGCTGGACGCCGCCGCGCCAGGACAGCCAAATCATGATCTCCGAGCCGTCGGGCGCGCCGGCCGTCGTCGGCGTCGAGTTCGTCCACAGGTCGTACGCGACGTTATAGGCGCCGCGTCGCGGGCCGGACGTCCGCCACGTGGAGGTCGCGACCGCCAGGCCGCCGACGCGGATCGGGAGCGGATCGACGTCGGTACACCGGCCCCAGTGGCACCCGCGGAAGATCGATGGATACGAGGCTGGCGGGCCGTCAGTTGGCTTCGCGAACCGCGCCCGCGTGATCCTCCAGCTGGTTCCGTCGATCCACATGCATTGACGCTGCGACGAGTTCCAGACGTTCTGCTGGACGATCGCCCGCCCACCCGCCACGGTCACGGAGGCGAAAGGCTCGCACGTCGACGTGGACGCCGTGGAGTTCGTCGACCCGACGACGGTGCCGACGACGACGGCGAGCAGGACGACTGCCCGAGCTGCCCTCAGAGACTCGAGCGTCATCGGCAGATCATCGGCGGGGTGCGTGACACCCTATGGATGCGAGCGTGCTATTCAGTCCGTGTCCTTTGCAGACTCACTCTCGACGATACGAAGTTTCTCAATTGGGACCACATCTTCCCCGACCATTCAATGACCGCATCTTCGCGCCATTCGGTCAGCGCTCACTCCAACCGCGACGGGAGGGTCCGGTGCATCTCGGTGGCCTCTGGTTTTCCGGCGCCCTCGTCTCACGTATCATGTGACCCTCGGTCAGACATCCTCGGTCGGACGAACGAGAAGTGTGCATCACGGAGGACGGAGGCTGAACGATGGTCGGTGACCTGAAGTCAACGAAGCCGAGGTCCGTGGCCAAGCGGGATGCCATCACCGAGGCCGCGATGCGCCACTTCGCGGAGCACGGGTACCAGGGTGCACGGGTGGAGGACCTGGCTCGTGAGCTCGGCATCGCCAAGGGCTCGATCTTCCAGCACTTCGGGAGCAAGGCCGGCCTGTTCCTGGCGACCTACAAGCGGGCGGTGGCGTCGTTGCCGGCGTGGCTCGACGCGCCGAGCGACGTCGTCGAGACGGGGTTCTGGTCGGTGCTCGAGTACTGGCTGGAACGCACGGAGCACCTGATCCGCGACGACTGGGTCCCATATCGCGTCTCGCTGATCGGGAACTACGGGACGGACCTGACATTGAAGCGGGATATCAACCGGTTCCTGCTCTCGGAGGACCCCTACGGGACGCTCGACTTCGTCGAGTTCGGCATCAGGCGGAACGAGGTGAGGGCCGATGTCGATGTGGAGATGATCGCGTCCATGCTCGACTGGCTTGCGGAACGGTTCCAGGACGCGCTGGTCACCGAGGAGCTCGATCCGGGCCTGTTCCATCGCCGCTCGGACGATCCCCAGCGGAGTCGCGAGCTGCGGATCAACCAGTTCACCGGGCTGCTCCGAAGCGCCATCGGCCCACGGGAGGGTGAATCGGCCACCGTTTAGCCACGGACACCATCGGGAATCCGTGGCCCGACCGAAGGAGGTGCAGTACGTGCTCCAGCTCGCATACGTGCTGGCGAAGGGATCCGAGATCAGCGTCAGCCTTCGGATCCCCGGGGTCCTTGCCATCATCGCGGGGATCCTGATCCTGATCTTCCCCAGGCTACTGAACTACATCGTGGCCGGCTACCTGATCTTCGTGGGCGTCGTCCAGATCTTCAACATCCGGTTCTAAGGACTCACTGGACCCGGCCGCCTACCGGCGGACCAGCGCGGCGTCGCCATCGAGCTCGGTCACCCGGCGGCGCCGGTAGTTAAAGAGCGCGAACCGGTCGCAGGCCGTCTCGGCCGCCGCGCCCCTGCCGAGGCGTTCCTTCAGGTACCAGTGCATCCACTCGTGGAGGTACAGGAATCGGAGCACCTCACGAGGGGTCTGGAACGTGACCCCTTCGGTCATCCAGATGAACCGCATGCCCTTGCCGGGCCGGCGTTTGGCGGCGTAGGGCACGATCTCGCCGAAAGCGAAGAACGGCTCGGGCACCTGGAGCACGATCTCCCGGTTGTCGAAATCGGTCCAGGCGGACAGGTGGGGCTTCTCCCGGTACCGAAGCGGCTTCACCACGATCCGGTAGCCGGGGGCAGCCGGAAGGCCGTTCAGCATCGCCTGGACCCTGTCCCGGGGGATGGCGGCGACCTCGGAGCGCACCCTCATGGCGGGACGTTACATCGCGCCAGCGACAGCACGCGAGTCGGCCTCTGACCTGCGGAGATGGTGGGCCAGGTGAGACATCCAGTCGTCGGGGCGGCCGGATTCGAACCGGCGGCTTCCTGGCCCCAAACCAGGCGCGCTACCAGGCTGCGCTACGCCCCGCGGCCAGATTGTAGGGGCCCCACGGCCAGACGGGTCAGATCCGGAAGCTGCCGATCCCGACGAGGGCCACGCCCCCGCCGACCCGGACGCTCCAGGAATCACCCTCGGGCTCCACCTCGACGTGGAGCAGGCTGGGCCGGCCGACCTGCTCGCCCTGGCGAATCGCGAGTTTCCCTGGCATCCCCGCGACCCCCCGCGCCGCCAGATAGGCGCCTAGCGGCCCCGCGGCCGAGCCGGTGGCCGGGTCCTCCCCGATCCCCAGGCCGGCGTCGAACAACCTGGCGGTCGCACCCTCCTCGGTCAGCGCGAACAGGTAGATGCAGTCCGGTCCGTAGCGCTTCCACAACGCCCGGAGGGCGTCGTCGTTCCGTGTGGCCTGCCGGAGCATCGCTTCGTCGCGCACGGGGACCAGCAGGTGGGGCAGCCCCGTCGAGACGAGTTGTGGTGGCAGGTCTGGGTGCAGATGGGCCGGGGTCAGCCCACCGCCCGCCGCGACCTCTTCGAGGTCGGTGATCTCGGGGCCGAACGTCGGTGGCAGCTGGTTCATCGTGGCGAACCCCCGATCCAGGTCCACCTCCACCGAGAACGCACCGGCCGCGACCACCTGCGTCAGCGGTGAGCTCACCCGTCCCTCCGCCACCATCACGAACGCCGTCCCCAGCGTCGGATGCCCAGCGAACGGGAGCTCCGCACCCGGCGTGAAGATCCGCATCGAGTACCGGTCACCGTCGTACGCCGTCACGAACGTGGTCTCGGAGAAGCCGATCTCACGGGCCAACGACTGCATGGTCGCAACTTCGAGCGATCCCGGCTCGGGGACGACGCACAGCTGGTTCCCCGTCAGCGCACGCTCGCAGAACACGTCAACGAGGCGGAAGGGGACCTCCGTGCCGGGAGGAGTGGGCATGCCACGCATGCAGGGCAACGTATCGTAAGGCCTTCCCGGCGGCCGTTGCTACCGTGGTCTCCATGGAGGGGAGCCCCGCGCGCAGGTACCGCGACGGCGCGCGGGCCGTGGCCCCGCTCGCCGTCGCGGTCCTCGGCTTCGGCATCTCGTTCGGCCTGCTGGCTCGTTCGGCCGGGATGGGTTGGCTCGCGCCGATCGTGATGTCCGCCACGACCTTTGCCGGATCGGCGCAGTTCGCCGCGGTCTCGATCCTCGGGGCGGGGGGCACGGTGGCCGCGGCGGTCGCCGCGGCCGTCCTGCTGAACTTTCGGTATGCACCCATCGGCGTCTCGGTGGCGCCGTGGCTCGGCGGGCCGGCGTGGTGGCGGTTCCTCCGGGCTCAGCTCGTCGTGGACGAGTCGTGGGCCGTGGCGGCCGAGGGAGAGGGTCGGTTCGATCCGCGGATCCTGGTCGGCGCCGGGCTCCTGCTCTACGTCTCGTGGGTGGCGGGAACGGCCATCGGCGCGCTCGGCGGCCAGGCACTCGGCGACCCGAAGACGCTCGGCCTGGACGCGGCCTTCCCCGCGCTGTTCCTGGCCCTGCTGTTGCCGCAGCTTCGGAACCGACGAACGATCCTCGCGGCCGTCCTCGGCGGGGCCATCGCGCTCGCCCTCATACCGGTGGCGCCGGCCGGGGTCCCGATCATCGCAGCGAGCGCCGCATGTCTGATCGGGGCGGGCCGAAAGTGACCGATGTCTGGATCGTCGTGCTGGCGGTGGGAACGACGACCGTGGCCATCAAGTCGCTGGGGCCGGTGCTGCTCGGTGGCCGGTCCCTGCCTTCGGGCGTCGCCGGCGTGGTCGAGCTGCTGGCGCCCGCGGTGCTGGCGGCCCTGGTGGTGACCCAGGCGCTGGCGAGCGGCCAATCGATCTCCTTCGACGCCCGCCTGGTGGGCATGGCCGCCGCGGGGATCGCCCTGTGGCGCAGGGCGCCCATCCTCGTGGTGATCGTCGTCGCGGCCGCCGCGACGGCCCTGACGCGCTTGTTCGGCTGAGGCCGGTCCGCTGTTACGCTTGCGGCTGTTCGCGGGCGTAGCTCAATGGTAGAGCTCCAGCCTTCCAAGCTGGTGGTGCGGGTTCGATTCCCGTCGCCCGCTCTCTCACCGTTCCAACTCACCAGCCAGCTCGTCGGTGACCCACGGCGGGCGGACGCGGTGTCCGACGGTCGAGATGTGGTTCTCCTCGACCTCCTCCCCGTACTCCCAGGCCTCGCCCCGGCGGATCGCAAGGATCTCGTTGATCTCGCCCGCGTGATAGGACCAGTGCCCCGCAACCATGGCGACGATCTCGCGGAGCGGCGCGGTCTTCCCCCAATGGAGCGGTCGCGGAGCATCGAGGTCGGCGGGCTCCGCCGTGGAGGCGAGCCACCGCCCGTAGCTCCCCTCGAACCAGGCGAGCACTTCCTGGAAATACTCCTCGCTCGGCTCGATCACATCGCGCATGCCGCGGGGCCAGTCGGTGTGGTCCCAGGGCGTCGGTTTTTCGTCGAACGCGTACGAGTGGTACACGGCGCTCCATCCAGCGACGTGTTTCATGAGGCCGAGGATCGAGCGAAAACCGCCTGCGGCGTCCAGCGCGTCATCCATCGACACGTTCCGGACGTTGTCGACGAAGGTGTCGTGCCCGGCCTGGAGGACCGCGTGCGCCAAGCGGTGTTGCTCCGCCATGGCGCCGTCAGTGCAGGCCGGTGCGAAGGTCCATGTAGTTGGTCTCGATCGAGACATACTTCTGCCAGGCCTGCACCCACCCGTCGTCCGAACGCGCGAAGCGGTATGCAGGAGTGGCCGGCGCATTCCGGTCCCAGATCCCGAAGTATTCGCGGCCGTAGCCGAGCAGGTATCGCTGGCCAGAGTGCGTGAACTCGACCTTTTCCTCGGGCTCGCCCTGGGTCGCCGGCAGCTGGTGCGTGGGGAACTCGGCCGCGGGGGTGGCCGATTGCGGCGCGCTCGTGACCCCGGCCACGCCGGCGGGTGGAGTCTCCGCTCCGGGCGGAACGGTGTCCACCAGCCAGGTCAAGCAGTATCGGCACCTGACGGCCTCGTCGTGGATCTCCTCCACGCAGTACGGACATTTCTTCATCGATGGCTCCTCCGGTCCGAGGGCTTCAACGCTACACGCTGCGGGGTTCCTTGAGCACCTGGCCGCCCTTCATCACGAGCGCGACGTCCGTGAGCCGGGCCACGTCTTCCAGGGCGTCCCCTTCGACGGCCACCAGGTCGGCGAACTTCCCCGTCTGGACCGATCCGATCCGGTCGGCCCACCCCATCAGCTCCGCGGCCACGATCGTCGCGCTCTGCACGGCCTGCATCGAGGTCATGCCGAACCGCACCATGTACGGCAGCTGCCGGGCGTTCCAGCCGTGCGGATACACCCCGCTGTCGGTGCCGAAAGCGACTGTGACTCCCGCCTTCACCGCCTTCTGGAACCCCTCGCGCTGAGCATCGGTCGTGTCCTCGTTCTTGCGGAGGATCTCCTCCGGCCATCCGCGCCGGCGGCCCTCCTCCTCGATGTAGTCCCCGGAATAGATGTCGGCCACGAGGTAGGTCCCGCGCTCCGCCATCAGCTCGATCGCCTCGTCGTCGATGAGAGAACCGTGTTCGATGGAGCGGGCGCCGGCGCGGACCGCACGCTTGATGCCCTCCGCGCCGTGCGCGTGCGCCGCCACGAACGTCCCGTACAGCGCGGCCTCCTCGACCGCGGCACGGATCTCGTGCTCGCTGAACTCCGGAGCACCCGGCGCGGTCCCCCGCGTCAGCACGGCGCCGGTGGCGATGACCTTGATGAAGTCCGCGCCTCGATGCAGGATCTCGCGGACCACCCGCCGGACCTCGTCGGCGGAGTTCGCCACCCCGAACCGAAGCTCCGGCGGGACCTCGAGGTCCGGGGCCACCGGCGGGATGTCACCACCGCCACTCGAGACGGTGACGAACGGTCCGGCGCACTGCATCCGGGGCCCGACGACGTCCCCCGCGTCGATGGCGTCGCGCAGGGCAACGTCCACGAAGGCCCGGAACGTACCCACATCGCGCACGGTGGTGAACCCGGCCATCACGGTGTCGAATGCGTTGCGCACGCCCGTGAGCGCTTCCTGCGCGCCCGTCCGCATGAGCAACCGGGCGTACTCTCCTTGTTCCAGCTCCCCCACGAGGTGGGCGTGGCAGTCGACGAGGCCGGGTACCACCGTGTGCTGCGACAAATCGATGACCCGGGCGCCGTTCGGATACCGGCCCTGGTCGGGACCAACGGCCTCGATCCGCTCGCCGACGATCTCGACCACCTGCGCCCGAAGGACCTCTCCGCCGACCGTGTCGACCAGGCGGCCAGCGCGGACGACGGTCAGCCTCTCTGGTGTCATGGAACGAGAGCTTAGCCAAGGAGGTCCGGCCCAGCGGTTCAAGCCTTCGAAGGAGGGGGTCGATGAGGCGAGGGTGAACATCTCTCGACCGGCCACCGGATCGCGGACCCGTCGCCTCCTCCCGGTCGTCCTGATCCTGGCAGCGATGGCCTCCGGGTGTACCTCCGGCCGGGGTGCGCCATCCGCGAGTCCGGCTCAGCCCTCGGCCACCGGGACGGCGGGTTCGACGTCCTCACCGACTGTCGATGAAGCGACGCCCAACGAACGCTTCCAGTCGTGGCTGAACGGTGGGGGGCAAGCGGGAGCCTATGACCTGTGGTCCTCGGGAGAGCTCGGCGGCGGCCGGCCCCCCGGGGCCACCAAGAAGGAGCGCCGAGCGCTGTTCGAGAAGTGGCTCGCCGCGAACGCGGATGCCTTCCGCAACGCATGGGACCGTACTCAGGTCCTCCATGCCCAGGCCGACCTTCGGACGGCCATGGCGGTCGCGCTCACCTATCGAGTCGATCACGCCGGTTTTGCCGGCCTGACACCGAGCGAGGCGGAAGCGATCGATCCGGGCCTGGCGTTCAACGTCTCCGTGACCGTGGTCGGCGAGGTCACCATCCGCATCGCCACCCAGGGATCGGTGCTCCTGACGACCGAGAGCAGGTCGGGCCAGGTGCTGTGCATGGCGTACGAGACCGATGGGGTCTCCTACGGCACCAAGGACGCCAAGACTCTCGCGGGGTGCGACGGGGGCGGCTGGCTTACGTAGGACGCAAGCCCTGACCGTTATTCCTCGAGGCGGAAGGACAGATCCGCGGGGACCTCGGCCACGTCCATCTGCGCCTTCTGGAGCTTCCCCGAGTAATCCCAGTTCACGGCCTGCCACCGGGTGAACTGGTCAAGCACCCAGATGCCGGCCTGTCGCGAGCCGTTCCCTGACTTGCCGTTGCCGCCGAACGGCAGGTGCGCTTCTGCGCCCGAGGTCGAGTTGTTCACGCTCACCATGCCGGCCGAGATCCGTTCCCGGAACCGGAACACGTTCAGCGGATCGCGCGTGTAGATCGACGATGACAGCCCGTAGCCGTGGCCGTTCGCCAGGTCCATGGCCTCGTCGAACGTGGCGAACGACGCCACCCCGACGATCGGTCCGAACGTCTCGGTCCGGTAGAGGTCGTCGTCGGCGCCGACCCCGTCGACGATCGTCGGATGGCAGTAGAGGCCGTCCGACGGCTCCCCCACGAATCCCTGGCGCGGGTTCTCGGCGGTGATCCGGCCCGAGCCGGAGGATCCGTAGAGCTTGTGATGCGGCCGCACGAGATCGAGCCATCCAAGGAACCGCTCGCAGAAACGCTCACTCATCATCGGTCCGTAGAGCACGTCCGCCATGGGGTCACCGACGGCCGCACCCTCGACCGCCGCGGCGAACCGCGATAGGAAGTCGTCGTGGACCGACACGTCGACGATCACCGTCCCGAGCGATGTGCACCGCTGTCCCGCCGTACCGAAGCCGCTGAATAGCGCGCCCTCCACGGCGAGGTCCAGGTCCGCGTCGGGCATGACCACGAGCGGGTTCTTTCCCCCGAGCTCGAGGCAGGGCGACTGGAGGTGCCGCCCGCAGAGCTCCCCGATCCGTCGTCCCACGTCCGTCGAGCCGGTGAACCCGACCTTCTCGACCAGCCCGTCGTCCAGTGCCCCCTCCAGCCCGGCGAACGCCGTCGGCCCGTCGGCCAGCACCATGTTGAAGACCCCCTCGGGCACCCCGCCGTGGAGGATCAGCTGGGCGAACGCGTGGGCTGTGGCCGGCGTGTACTCGGCCGGCTTCCACACCACTGCATTCCCGCACAACAGCGCCGGAACGATGTACCAGGACGGCACGGCCACCGGGAAGTTCCCGGCCGTGATGATCACCGAGACGCCCACCGGCGCGCGGAACGTGAACAGCTGTTTGTCGGGGAGCTCCGAGGGGACCGTCTGCCCGTACAGTCGGCGCCCCTCGGAGAGGAAGAAGGCGCATGTGTCGACCACCTCCTGCACCTCGCCGAGCGATTCGGTGAATGGCTTGCCGATCTCGCGCGTGAGTAACGTTGCCAGGGCCTGTTTGTTGTCCTCGACCAGCCGGCCGAGCTGTTGGATGGCTCGGCCCCGTACGGGCGCGGGCACGTGCGCCCACGCTTCCTGCGCGCGACGTGCGGTCCCACAGGCCTCGACGAAGGTTGCGGCGTCGGCCAGGGACGCCTCCGCAACCGCCTCGTCGAGATGCGCGGGGTTCGGCACGGTCAGCCGGCCGCCGGGCGATCCTTGAGCGTCGCGCCCGCCGATCAGCGAGGACACGGCTCTGGTCATGACAGGAACGTCCAGGCCTGCTCGGCGAGGGTTGGCCACCGCTTCGAGTGCTCGAGCGGCACCATCACCCACCCCTTCATGGCTCGTCCCGGCATCGGCTCGAACGGCTCGACTCCTTTGAGCTTCAACGCCGCGGCGACGTCGTCCGGGGCGAGCTTGAAGGTCATCGCGTCCCCATACGTACCGGCGAACACCTTGGCTCGGATCTTCAGCACGGGCATACCGAACATCTTGGACCGCTTCGCCCCTCGCTCGACGAAGCTCTCGGCTACCCGGTCGAACTGCGCCCGGGTCTCCTCGCCGATCTTCGGCATCTTCACGGGGTCGATGGTAGGGGGAACCGCCCTGGGCGACCAGCGGCTGTGGCGGCTCTCAGGACACCGTGACGACGATCTTGCCCCGGACGTGATGCGTCGCCACGGCGGCCAGCCCGTCACCGGCTTCCGCCAGGGAGAGCGAGCGGATCTCCGGAGCTGCGATCTCGCCTGACTCCACCATGCCCGAGAGCGCGTCGAGCGAACCCGTCGTGACTCGGCCGCTGACGTTCGTGGCCTCGATCCCGCGCTCTTTGAGCGATTCCGGGTCGACGGCGCCGACGATGGATGCCACGTGACCCCCGGACCGGACCTGCTTGACCAAACGGGCCACGCCTTCCTTGTCGCCGTGCATATCGGCGATGGCGTCGATCCCGTCCGGAAACGCGGACCGAACGGCCTCCGCGACATCCCCGCCCATGTAGTCGACGACCTCCGCCGCGCCGAGGCGCTGCGCGTAGTCGGCGTTCTCGCCACGGCACACAGCCACGACGCGGGCCCCTCGTCTGGCAGCAAGCTGCACGAAATAGCTCCCGGCCCCGCCGGTCGCGCCGACCGCGACGACCGTCTGCCCTGCGCGGAGGGCAAGGGCGTCGGCCAAGTTCAGGGCCGTGACGCCGGCGGTGGGGATCGCCGCGGCGGTGGCGTGCTCGATCGCCGAAGGCTTGCGTGCGATCGTCCCGGCCGACATGTTGACGAGCTCCGCCAGGGTGCCCTCGCCGAGATGGCCCTTGCCCACGGAGCCGAACAGCTCGTCCCCGACCGACCAGGCGCTCACGCCTGAACCGACGGCGTCGACGGTCCCCGAGCCGTCCATACCGGGGACGAGGGGGAAGCCGTGCTTCATCCGATCCTTCAGATAGCCCATGACGACCGCGTTGTCGAACGGGTTCAGGCCGGCCGCGGCCACTCGAACCCGCACCTCCCCCTCGGCCGGCTCCGGAACGGGAACATCATGGAGCGAGCCGACCTGTCCAAACTCATCGATGGCGAAAGCCTTCATGTCCCCACTCCTTCCGTTACGACATGGAGCGAGCGACCCGTGTCCCTCGTCCACGGGTCGCAACGTCGGCGAGGCCATGATTATTCAGCAGGGCGTTCTTCTAGGGTTGGGGGGGCCATCGATGTTTCCAAGGATGAGGGGTGAACGATGCCGCGGATCCTGGCCGTGGCCGACGAGGTGGACGAGTCACTGGGGGGCGAGGCGCTGGCCCAGCTTCGGCCCGACCTCGTGCTGTCCGCCGGAGACCTCCCCTTCGACTACCTCGAGTACCTGGTGACTGTGCTGAACGTGCCCTTGCTGTACGTGCCGGGGAACCACGATCCGAGCCTCCGCGAGCGACGAGAGGAGCCGGCGTGGCCGCCGAGCATCCAGCTGAAGGACGCCGGTGATCCCGTCGGGCCACTCGGGTGCACGAACGTGGATGGGCGGATCGAGGACGTGGCCGGCATCCGGGTGGCCGGACTCGGCGGGAGCGTCCGGTATCGGGAGGGACCGAACCAGTACACCCAGAAGGAGACGCGCCGGCGGGCTCGCCGGTTGCGCCGCAGGGCGACTGCGTGGGGACTCCGCGGCAGCCGCCGCGTCGACGTGCTGCTCACCCACGCCCCTCCTCTCGGCGTTGGCGACGAGGATGATCCGGCGCATCGGGGGTTCGAGGCTTTGCTGGAGCTGGTCGAGCGGCTCTCGCCGAAACTCCTGGTCCATGGACACATCCATCCGTACGGGGAGGCGAAGCCGGATCGTCGGCTGGGGACGACGACCGTGGTGAACGTCGTTCCCTTCCGGCTGCTCGAGGTGGAGCCGTGAGCGACAAGCCGTTCGGGCCGTCCTCCACGTTCGGGCGGGCGCGCCGGCGCGAGGCCTACCGGCGGCTGGGCGACGTCGTCCGAAGGCGCAAGCCCAAACCATTGCTCGACCTGGACGACGTGGGCAAGCGCCTCCGCGTCTTCGAACAGTCGTACGTGGGGATCCGACCGATCCCGGTTTCGAGGATCGTGGGGACGCTCGGGCGGACCAGCGACTTCGACCGGGAGTTCCGTCCCCGCCGGGGCGACATCCAGTCCCGGTGGGAGCGGGTGGAGCGGGCGTTCGACCAGGGCGACTTCCCGCCGATCACCGTGTTCGAGCTCGACGGCTCGTACTTCGTCGTCGACGGGCACCACCGAGTGGCCGTGTGCCGCCAGCGCGGCATCGACTACATCGACGCGGAGATCACGCGCCTCCGGAGCCGGTGGCCGCTGCCCCCCGACGCCGACCTCGGCCGGATCATCATGGAGGAGCAGCGGCAGCAGTTCATGGAGGACAGCGGCCTGGAGCGAGCCCGCCCCGAGGTCCGGATCGAGTTCTCCCGGCCCCAGGGCTACATCGAGCTCCTGGAGCAGATCAAGGTCCACGGGTACAACCTGATGATGCAGCGAGGAGAGATGCTGTCGCCGGAGGAGATCGCCGCGGACTGGTACGACCGTGTCTATCTGCCGACGGTGGAGGCCATCAAGCGCGAGGGCCTGTGGGAGCTGTTCCCGGAGGCGACGAAGGCCGACCTGTTCCTGTGGGTCACGCAGAGACGGCGCGAGCTGTTCCCCGAGCGAGGGGGGATGGAGACGGAAGAGGCCGTGCGGGCCGCGCGCGATACGAGCCCGAAGCCGGCGACGCTGAAACCTCGGCTGGTGAAGCGCCCGATGGAGGAATGAGTCGGAGCAAAGGCAGTGGAACGGTAGGCTATGCGCAAGCGCCGGTAGCTCAGTGGACAGAGCGGCTGCCTTCTAAGCAGCGGGTCGCAGGTTCGAGTCCTGCCCGGCGCACCACAAGCCCAGGTAGACAGTCCCTTCAGTCCAACAGAAGGTCAACCCCTTTAGGGACCGACCGAAGGAAGAACGCAGCGCATCAGGGCCATCGGCGAGCGTGTTCTCAACAGTTACCTTCCGGGAAGGCGTTCCCGTACGCCCTAGGTCGCGACCCCCTCGGCGGATTTGACCGTTGGCGCATACCTGAGTTAGCAAGTAGAGCGACGCGTTGGCCTCTGGGAGAGGAGCCCGCAGGTGAACCCTCAGAATCCGCGAACGATCGCACGAGTCTTCGGCTGGCTCTTCGTCGCCACCTTCGCCACCTCGATCCCCGCCTACTTCATCCTCTACGCCCCGGTGCGGGATAACCCCGGCCTCATCACCGGGACCGGTGCCGACCCCACCGCGAGCGTGGCGCTGGGCGCCGTCCTCGAGCTCTTCCTCATCATCGCCAACGTCGGCACCGCCGTGGTGGTGTACCCGATCCTCAAGCGGCAGAGCGAAATCGGCGCTGTCAGCTATGTCTCAGCTCGTCTCGTCGAGTGCATCTTCATCGCCATCGGGATCATCAGCCTCCTCACGTTCTTGCTCATGCGACAGCAGGCCACGACGGGCACGGACGCCGCTCTCGGCGAGGCTTTCGTCGCGATCTATGACCGAGCGTTCCTCGTCGGGCCAGGCTTCTTCGCGGGCCTCGCGAACGGAGTGGTCCTGGGCTACCTGATGTACCGGTCCGGCCTAGTGCCACGGGGTATGGCGATCCTGGGGCTCATCGGAGGTCCGCTGGTCATGGCGTCGGGGATCGCCATCATGTTCGACGTGACCGAGCGCGGATCGACCCTGCAGGGCATCGCGACGATCCCGGAGGGCTTCTGGGAGCTGTCGCTCGGCATCTACTGCATCATCAAGGGGTTCAGGCCCTCTCCGATCCTCGCCACGGACGGAACAGTCAGGG
This sequence comes from Actinomycetota bacterium, assembly GCA_044869895.1. GTDB lineage: Bacteria > Actinomycetota > UBA4738 > UBA4738 > HRBIN12 > AC-69. The sequence continues at coordinate 30,684 of JBIOXZ010000042.1, forward strand.
TCCCCGAGTCGCCGAGCGCTGAGCGAGAAGGGGTCTAGGGATGGCCGCGCCCTCGATGATCGTTTACGCGGGCCGCGCCCGGAAGGCTTGAAACAGTTCAACGGGTTCCGCCATTCCCTTGAGGTCCGCGGCGTCCACAGGTTCGAATCGCACACCGGCCCCGGAGGC
>JBIOXZ010000043.1:0-3203 GCA_044869895.1 Actinomycetota bacterium
CTGTTCCTCGGATCGCCCGAGGAGCTGGAGGCGCGCGGTCGTCAGGGCGTGGTGACGATCCCTATCGCGTGCCAGAGCGAGGGCGCGCTGGAGGTATACGTGGAACCCGTGGTGCCCCAACCGCATCTCGTCATCATCGGACGCTCCCCGGCGGTCGCGGCGTTGGCATCGATGGCCGGAGCCCTGGGATGGAGGGCGGTCGTCGTGGACGACGGGGGCGACCCCGGTGAGTATCCGGCCGCCGGCCGGGTCGTGACGTCGCTCGACTTGGAGGAGGCAGGCGTGACCGACCGGTCGTGGATCGTCGTCGCCACGCAGGGCCATTACGACGAGGACGCCCTGGAGCGAGCCCTGGCCACGTCCGCGGGGTACGTCGGCCTGGTGGCCTCCCGGAACCGGGCGAAAGCGGTGATGGGCTACCTGCGGGACCGCGGCGTGTCGGAGGAGAGTCTCGCCCGGGTGCGCGCCCCCGCCGGGCTCGACCTGGGGCGCGTGTCGCACGAGGAGATCGCCGTGGCCATCATGGCCGAGCTGGTACGGGACCGGGTGGCCGGCGTGGGGCACGGGCAGGTTCCCCCGGCGTCGCCGCGGCACGAGGCCGTGGACCCCGTCTGCGCCATGGCGGTGGACGTGGCCACGAGCCGGCACCGTTCGACACACGAGGGACGCACGTACTATTTCTGCTCGGCCGGCTGCCGGGAGCGGTTCGAGGCTGATCCCGCCCGGTTCGCAGCCGTTATCGGATAACCGTCGAACCCGGCGAGGCGGGAGCGATGAGCGAGATCAGCGACGTCCTCGGGGCGATCGAATCGCTGCACGCCCGGGGAGAGAGGATGGCCCTGGCCACCATCGTGGCCGTTCGAGGGTCCACGTACCGTCGTCCCGGCGCCCGCTTGCTGGTCCCGGAAGAGGGCGAGCTCATCGGCAACATCAGCGGGGGCTGTTTGGAGAACGACGTGGCCGATGTGGCCCGAATCGTGATGCACGAGGGGACGGCCCGGGTGGTCTCGTTCGACCTGACCGCCGACGACGAGGCCGTGTGGGGCTGGGGCCTGGGCTGCAACGGGGCCATCGAGCTGTTCGTCGAGCCGGCGGAGAAGGCCGCAGAGGTGGCCGGGGCGCTGCGGATCGCACTGGAGGAGGAACGACCCATCTCCATGGTCACGGTGCTCGACTCGTCCGTCCCCGGAGTAGACCAGGGGAACCGGCTGCTTGTCCGGCCCGATGGCTCGGCCGAGGGCTCGCTCGCCGATCCCGCCCTCGACGCTGCAGCGAAGGCGGCGGCGGTGGAATTGTTGTCGGAGGAACGAAGCGAGATCCGCACGCTCCCAGGCTCGTCGGGGGAGGCGAAGGCGTTCATCGAGGTCCTGGAGCCACCCCTGCGGCTGCTGGTCTGCGGCGCCGGCCACGACGCGGCGCCGTTGGTCCGGGCGGCCGACGGCCTGGGGTGGCGTCCCATCGTCGTGGACGACCGCGGCGAGTTCCTGAATCGCGAGCGCTTCCCCGAGGCGGCCGGCTTCGTTCGGCTGGAGCGCCCCGAGGAGGTGGCGAAGGTCGCACCCATCGACGAGCGGACGTTCGTCGTGGTGATGACCCACAACTTCCTTCGGGACAAGGACTACGTGCGGTCCCTCCTCGGCTCGCCGGCGCGTTTCGTCGCCATGCTCGGGCCGGGTGCCCGTACCGAGCGACTGATGACGGAGTTGCGGGAAGAAGGTACGGCGATCACCGACGAGAACCTCGAACGGATCCACGGTCCGGCCGGACTGGACGTCGGCGCCGAAGGGCCGGAGGAGATCTCGGCGGCCATCGTGGCCGAGATCGTGGCCGTCAAGCGCGGCCGGGAGGGCGGGTTCCTGAAGCACCGCCTGGGCCCCATCCACGATCGGGGAACCCCCGCCTGACGTTCATCGGCGGCATCTCACCTCCCGGGCGGCCGCGAGCATAGCCGGGAGGTTCGGATGGCGCGAGGAGAACCGGCTGGGTACGCTCCGGATATCTCAACAGAGGGAAACCGTGCTCATCGAGAACGAGTTCCAGGTGCCCGCACCCATGGATCAGGCCTGGGCCTACCTGCTCGACGTGGAGGAGATCGCGCCCTGCGCGCCGGGTGCCGAGCTGACAGAGGTCGTCGACGACCACACGTGGAAAGGCAAGATCAACCTGAAGCTGGGGCCGATCGCGCTGTCGTTCGCCGGCACGGTGACCGTCGCGGAGCGGGATGAAGCCAATCACAGGGTCGTGCTGAAGGCGCAGGGCCAAGAGCAGAAGGGGAAGGGCGCAGCCAACGCGACCGTCACGTCCTGGCTGGAACCGGCTGGAGCCGATGGCGTTACGAGGGTGAAGATGCAGGCCGACATCACGCTCACCGGGACGGTCGCACAACTCTCTCGCGGTCTCCTGCCCGATGTATCCGCCAGGCTGACGAACCAGTTCGCGGACTGCCTCCGCGACCACCTGACGGCCACACACGGAGTGCCAGCCGCGGCGTCTTCGGCTTCTCCTCAGCCCCCGGAGGCCATCGGTGGGATCCGGCTGGGCCTGTACGCCGTCATCCGCGCGATCGGCCGGTTCTTCGGACGCCTGTTCGGCCGCGCCTCTTCGTGATCACCGGGATCGTCCTGGCCGCCGGGACCTCCTCCAGGTTCGGGCGCACGAAGCAGCTGCTCGAGCTGGAGGGCAGACCCCTCGTCCAGCACGCGGTCGACGCCGCCGCGGCGGCCGGGCTGGACGAGGTAGTGGTGGTCCTCGGCCACGACGCGGAACGAGTCGGCGCCTCGCTGCGTCTCCCGCCGAGCGGAAGGACCGTGCTGAACCCCAGCTACGAAGCGGGGCAGTCCACCTCGCTCGTCGCAGGCCTGGACGCCGCGGGCCCCGAGAGCGACGCCGCCGTGGTGCTGCTGGCCGATCAGCCGGGCATCAACGCCGAGCACCTCCGGGCCCTCGTGGCTACGTTCGAGGCCGGTCGACAACTCATAGTCCGACTCCGGTTCCGTGACGGTCCCGGACCCGCGCTGCTCTCGCGCGAGATCTGGGACGAGGCGCGCAGGTTGGCCGGCGACACGGGAGCCCGCGAGATCATCGCGGCCCATCCCGGATGGGTGAAGGAGGTCGTGGTGGACTCGGACGCGCCGGCCGACGTCGACCGGCCTTCCGATCTGGACCGGCTCCGGTAGAAACGAGCGACCCGGGCCTCTTCGCGG
>JBIOXZ010000044.1:0-31583 GCA_044869895.1 Actinomycetota bacterium
CGATGACGTAACCCCATGGCGCGGAGAGGTACGGACGGAGGAGCTCGATGATGCGATCGACCACGGGGGGCAAGTATAGGTTGGGTCCTCGGCACGGCCGGCCGTGAGAACTCGAAGCGAGGTCTCCGCGGGTGGCGTGGTTTACCAGCGATCGGACGAGGGTGTCGAGCTCGTCCTGGCGGCCCGGCGGACCCGGCGGGGCGATCTGGCGTGGGGCCTGCCCAAGGGCCTGGTCGAACCGGACGAGACCCGGGAGCAAACGGCGGTCCGTGAGGTTCGGGAGGAGACCGGCCTTGAGGCCGACGTCGAGGGCTCGCTCGGAGAGATCCGGTACTTCTACGTCTGGGAGGGAGTCCGAGTACGAAAGGAGGTCCACTTCTTCCTCATGCGCGCGACGGGGGGTGACGTCTCGCAGCACGATCACGAGATGGAGGACGTGCGATGGTTTCCCCTCTCGATCGCGCTTCGTCGCGCGACGTACAAGGGAGAGCGCGAGGTCCTGCAGCGCGCAGCCGAGCGCCTCGCATGACGCCACTCCAGGTGATCGTCGGCGTCCTCGTCGGGTTCGTGGCCGGCATGGGGTCGGGCCTGTTCGGCGTGGGGGGCGGGACCGTGACGACGCCGGCCATCGATGTCCTGCTGGGCGGCACGGCCATCCAGGCCGTGGCGACGCCGCTTCCCGTCATATTCCCCACCTCGGTCGTCGGCGCGATCACCTATGGGCGGGCCGGAGAGGTGAGCTCCCGCGCCTTCCGGTGGGCGGTCGGACCGGGGATCGCCGGAGCCATCGCAGGAGCGGTCCTTACCGAGGTGGTGAACGCCCACCTGCTCCTGGTCATCACCTCGGCTCTCATCGGCTGGACCGGAGTCGAGGTCATCCGGGGCCGCCAGCCCAGCGTCCCCTGGAAGCTGGGGATGACGCCCGGTTGGAAGTACGCGGCCATCGGCCTGGTCGCTGGCTTCGTCTCGGGCCTGCTCGGGATCGGGGGAGGCGTCATCATGGTCCCGGCATTCACCACGTTGATCGGCATGCCGCTCAAGCGGGCGCTGGGAACCTCGCTGGTGACGATCTCCGCCCTCGTCGTCCCCGGCACCATCGTGCACGCGGCCTTCGGGCACATCGACTGGCTGATCTTCCTGGTCCTCACGGCGGGGGTCGTCCCCGGGGCGTGGGTGGGGGCGAAGATCGCGCTCGGCGCGAAGGAGGGGACCCTCCGCGTGGCCGTCGGCGCGTTCCTCCTGGCCATCTCGGTCCTCTACGGCGTTCGGGAGTTGGCGTCCCTGCTCCGGGGCCACGGGTAGGATGGGCCCGCTCACCATGCCTCGCTTCGCCGGGCTCCTCCTCGTCGCCTTCGCGCTCCTCCTGCTCCCGGTCCCGGAGTCGGTCGCGCAGGAGCCTTCCGTCCGCCTGACGTTGGTCGCCCAGACCCCGTGGAACTCCACGATCGAGCGAACGCTGGAGGTCAAGGTCAGGGCTCAGAACCTGAGCGATCAGCCGCTCACCGACCTGTCCGTGGGATGGACGCTGTGGGGTCCGGTGTTCACCCGCACCGACTTCGAGGACTCGCTGACCACCGATCCCGAGAGCGCGGTGTCTATTGGAGGGAACACCATCGTCCAGGAAGGGACGATCGAGCCCGGCGGATCCCGGGTGTTCACCGTTCGGATCACGCTCGAGTCCGATGGGATCAGCCCGACCGAGTCGTTGATCTACCCACTGAAGATCGACCTCCGAACCGGGTTCACCTCGCTCGCGGCCCTGCGGACCCCGGTGATCTTCCTGGTTCGGCAGCCCCAGACGCCGCTCCGCCTGGTCTGGACCTTCGCCCTGCACGAGCCGGTGTCGTTCGACCCCAACGGCGTCTTCACGTCGACCTCGCTGGAGACGGACCTCGCACAGGGCGGGCGCCTGGCGGGGGAGATCCGGGCCCTGTTGGCCTTGACGCAAGACCAGGCGCAGACCGCCGTCGACATCGCGGTGTCCCCGGTTCTCCTCACCGACCTGACCCGGATGCGCGCCGGCTACGCAGTGATCGACGCGGGCCAGCGCCGGCAGGTCAAGGAGGGCACAGGCGGTGCGGCCGCCGCGGCCAAGGCCATCGCCGACTTGCGGCAGATCGTCGGTGCGCCCGAGGTGGAGCTGTCGGCGCTCCCGTTCGCGGCGCCCAACCTCCCCTCCCTCTCGTCCGGCGGGCTGTCGCCCGACCTCAGGGCGCAGCTCCGGCGGGGGAGAGACAGCGTGGAGACGATCCTGGGCCGCCCGCCCGAACCCGGCCTCCTGCGCCCACCGGGCTCGGCCCTCGACCCCGCCAGCCTGGACCACCTGCCCGCGCGAGGCGTCGGGCTGCTGATCCTCGATTCGACGACGGTGCCGGCCGAGAGTCAGCCCCTCGGATTCGCCCCGCCACCGATCACGTCCCTTCGCACCTCCTCGGGACCGGTGACTGCGCTCGTCTCGGATCCGAGTGTGGAAGCGATGCTGAGTTCGGAGCTCGTCGCGGAGGATCCCGTTCGAGCCGCGCAGGCGGTCCTCGGCGAGCTCGCGGCCATCTGGCTCGAACAGCCCGGGGTGGATCGCGGGATCGCCGTCACGTTCCCCGAGGAATTCGACCCATCGGGCGCGTTCTTCGGCCAGCTGGTGCGGGGAGTGGCGGGCGCGCCGTGGCTTCGGAAGTCCACGGCCTCCGCGATGGTCGAGGCCTTCCCGCCGACATCCGAAAGCAAGCTCGCCGCCTCTTCCTCCATGACGTTTTCCCGGACGTACGTCGATCTCATCAAGGAGACCCGCAGGCTGATCGGGACGTATCGCACGATGCTCGTCGACCAGGAGAGCGTCGATCCCGATCGGCTCGACACCATGCTGCTGCTTGCGGAATCGGGGCAGTTCTTGGGGGACGAGTCAACCGGACTCTCGTTCGTCGCGTCGGCGCGCGAGGAGGTCGAATCGGTCTTCGAGAAGGTTCGCCCCGCCACCACCCAGCCCATCACGCTCACCTCGAGCTCCGGCAGCGGGATCCCCATCCCCGTCACGAACGGCAACCGGGAGCCGTTGCGGGTGTCCGTGCGGCTGGTCTCGTCGCATCTCAGCGGGTCGCCGCAGTCATCCCTGGTCCTGAAGGCTGATTCCACACAGATCGTGAACTTCGACGTTCAACTGAACACGAGCGGACGGTTCGACGTTACCGTGGAGGTGACCTCGCCATCGGGGCGGGTCATCAACACGGGCAAGCTGATCGTCCGATCCACCGCCTACAACCGGTTCGCGCTGTTCATCACGATCGGTGCGGCGCTGCTTGCGCTGCTGGTGTGGGCCAGGAGGTTCGTGCCACGTCGGACCTCGTAACGCCGGATACGCCGGAAGGCGTCGACCTCCCCCCGGAGGACTCACCGCCCGCGTTCGTTCGAAACACCGCGGTCATGTCGGTAGGCACGGCGCTCTCCCGGGTGACCGGGTTCCTGCGCCTGTCGGCCATGGCCTATGCCCTGGGGATCGTCGAAACGCGCCTGGCCGACGCCTACAACATCGCCAACATCACACCGAACATCATCTACGAGCTGGCGCTGGGAGGGATCCTGTCGTCGGTCTTCGTCCCGGTCTTCGTGGAATGGCTTCAGTCCAGGGGGCGCGAAGCGGCATGGGACGTGGCCCGCAAGGTGCTTGGCATCGCCGCCGTCTCGCTGTCCATCATCTGCGTCCTCGGCATCGTGCTCTCGCCCTGGATCATCCGCCTGTACACCGTGGGCGTGCCGGCCGGCCAGCGGCAGCTGGTTCAGGACCTGGCCTCGTTCTTCTTGCGCTGGTTCATGCCCCAGATCGTGTTCTACGGGATCGGCGCGGTGGCCACCGGGCTGCTGAACGCGCACCGGCGATTCGCCGTGCCCATGTTCGCCCCGATCCTGAACAACCTCATCGTCATCGCCACGTTCCTGACCTTCGCGGCGATGTCGCACCCCGGACAGGCCGTCCTGGCCACGGGACCGCAGAAGCTGGTACTCGCGGTCGGCACCACGCTCGGCGTGGTGGTGATGACCGTCGCGCTGTGGCCGTCGCTCCGCCGCCTCGGGTTCCGGTTCCGGTGGCGGCCCCGGTGGCTCGACGAGGCCGTGATCCGGATCGCGCACCTGGCGAAGTGGGTGGTCGTCTACGTCGTCGTGAACCAGCTCGGATACCTCGTGGTTTTGATCCTCGCGGCTCGCGTGAAGGGCGGTTACACCGCGTACGCGGCGGCATTCATCCTGTTCCAGCTGCCGCACGCCATCTTCGTCGTGTCGGTGTTCACCGCACTCCTCCCGGCCATGTCGTCGCGATGGGTCGATGGTGACCGGCGTGCGTTCCGTGAGCTCCTGGCCCGGGGGATCCGGTGGACCGCCGTCATCGTCGTTCCGGCCGCCCTCGGCTACCTGGTGCTCGCTGTTCCCATCGTGCGGCTGCTCCTCGAACACGGGGTGACCCGTCCGAGGAGCACCGACCTCGTGGCCGGCATCCTCGTGTTCTTCTCTCTCGGCCTGTTCTCGTTCTCCACGTTCCAGCTGCTGCTTCGGGCGTACTACTCGATGCAGGACACCAGGACGCCGGCGCTCGTGAACATCGCGGCCGTCGGGCTGAACGTGGTCGTCGACCTCTTGTTCGTCCTGGTTCTGGGCATGGGGGTTCGGGGCCTCGCGCTCGGGCACGCCACGGCCTACACCTTCGGGTCGATCGCGCTGCTCGCCCTGATCCGGCGCCGGCTCGGCGGGATCGACGGGAGGCGGATCCTCTCCGGGCTGTCCCGGACGTTCCTCGCCGGGGGGGTCACCGCGGGGGTGGCCTGGGTGGCGTCCAGGGCGATCGGGGGATGGGTCGGTACCGGCACCCCCGGCGGGCAGGCCGTCCAGGTCCTGGGGGCAGTGGCGGCAGGAATCCTGGCTTTCGTGGCGACGGCACTCATGTTGCGGGTGGACGAGGTCGATGTACTGCGGAGGCAACTCGTGGCGAGGTGGCACCGATGAAGGCAGCAGCGGTCCGAGACGAACGCGGGCTCATGAGAAGCGTCGCCATCCTGTGGCTGGTGATCCTGGTGGCGTTGGCCGTCGCCGGCTTCGACGCCGGCTCGATCGCGTTCTCCCAGTACAAGGTGACGAACGCGGCTTCGGACGCGGCGCTGGAAGCGGCTACCGTCTTCAAGCAGACGGGGGACCGGAACCAGGCCTACAAGGCGGCGGTACAGTCGGTGAAGAAGGACGCGCCCGATTCCATGATCCCCGACAAGGACGGATTCTCCATCGACCCCCGGACCGGCAAGGCCACCGTCGTGGTGGTGAAGAGGGCCTCCACCCTAATCGCCGGGCGGATCGGCTTCCTCGACTCCCTGGTCAGATCGAAAGCCAAGGAGACCTCGGGCCCCCGGACCATGTGAGAGGCCCCGACGATACGGGGGCACCCGTTCGCCGCAGGCAGGGACGTAGACTCAGCGGATGAGGACCGAGCAACCGCCCACCGTGCTCGCCGGCCGCTATGCCTTGGAGCTAGAGCTGGGCATGAGCGGGACCGGTACCTCTTGGAGCGCCACCGACACCGTCCTCGACCGCCGCGTGGTCGTGAAGCTCATCAGTCAGGAACTCGCCCGCCAGCCCGCGTTCGCCGAACGACTCGATCTGGAGCTTCGGATGGTGGCGTTGGCGTCACATCGGGGCCTGGCCCGGCTCCTCGACACCGGGAAGGACGACGGCATCGCGTTCATCGTCCGCGAGCTCGTCGATGGCGACAGCGCCCGGACCCTGATCGCCCGCGATGACAGCGTTCCCGTGGAGCAGGCGGCCGGCCTCGTGAGTGGCGCGCTCGACGCGATCGCCGCTGCGCACGAGGCCGGCGTGCTGCATCTCGACCTCAAGCCGGAGAACGTCTTTCAGTGCATGGACGGGACGATCCGCGTCAGCGATCTCGGGTTCGGCGAGGCCGTCGTGCTTTCCCTGCCCCCGCCCGAGGCGATGGAGATCCTCCGGCCGGCGCCGATGGCACCGGAAACGGCCGCCGGAGGGCCGCCGGACGTTCGAACCGACGTCTGGGCGACGGGCGCGCTGCTGTACGAGGTCCTCATCGGCCGGGCGCCGGAGTCCGGAGACGATTCCCCGAGGAACCACCGGTCGGACGTGACCCGCAAGTTGGATGACGTCGTGCGACGGGCGCTGGCGCCGGAACCCGACGACCGTTTCGCAACCGCCGTCGAGTTCGGAGCCGCGCTCCGCGACGCGGCCGGGAGGGCAGCGGAACGGATGGCGGCGCCGGCGCGCCGGTCGGGGCCCCAGGACACCGCGGTCGTCGCACCGGCGCCGGCGGCACCACCCCGGCCCTCGATCTTCCGGACCTGGCTCGTCGTGCCGCTCCTCGTGGTGCTGATCGCGGCGATCGCGCTGGGAGCCGGGTTGTGGCTGGGCAAGCTCGAGGTGGGCGGGCCGGTCGGCATCCGACCGGCCGAGGAGAATTCGGCGCCCGCCACTCGGGTCGTTCCCTTCGAGAACGTCGCCCCGGTCGACCCCTACGGCGACGACCACGAGAACGACTCGGGGATGTACCTGGTGCGGGACGCCGATCCCCTGACGGCGTGGAAGTCCGAGAACTACTACGACGGAACGTTGAACAAGCCCGGCGTGGGGATGCTCTTCGATCTGGGGAGTCCGCAGACCGTGACCGGCTTCCGGCTCCAGACCCCCTACCCGGGGTATCTGTTCAGCGTGGTGGTCGGGGACGGCGACTGGAGAGGGATGGTCGCCGACGCCCGTCGCACCTTCACCGCCGCCGACGACATGCGAGAGTCGATCGAGCCCGCCACTGGCCGGTACGTCCTGTTGTGGATCACCACCGTGGTCCCCACCGATGACGGCAATCGCGCGGAGGTGAGCGAGTTCCGGGTAGTGGGACCGGCCTGATGCCGGGCGAGGAGCGCGACGAGGACCTGGTGCGTCGCGCGGTGGACGGGGACCGGGCAGCGTTCGGGATCATCGTGGAGCGCCACGAGCGCCGCGTGTACAACCTGGCCCTGCGGATGACGGGTCGGGAGGAGGATGCTCGCGATGCCACCCAGGACGCCTTCCTGGTGGCGCTCCGCAAGCTCGCGTCGTTCCGCGGCGAGGCTGCGTTCACCACGTGGTTGCACCGGGTGACCGTGAACGCTTGCTACGACCTGCTCCGCAAACGAAGCCGGACCCCACTCCTCAGCACGACCGACGATCACGAGCCGGAGCCACCGGCGTGGCCCGACCATGCCGAGGCCACCGACCTGTCGATCGACGTCCAGCGAGCCCTGCTCGCCGTCCCCGAGGACTACCGGGTGGTGATGATCCTCCACGACGTGCAGGACCTGCCGTACGAGGAGATCGCCGCGATCGTCGGGATCCCGGTGGGCACGGTGAAATCGCGCCTGCACCGGGGCCGGGTGGCGCTGGCCCGGGCCCTCCGAGGCGGTCCGGATCGGGAACGTCCCGAGCCGACGGGACCGTCAGACGAGGCGAGATCCAGATGACGCACCCCGAGGAGCAACTCTCCGGCTACGTCGACGGCACGCTCGGAACGGACGAGCGGGCTGAGGTCGACGCGCACCTGGCGACCTGCGCCACCTGCCGGGAAGAGATCGAGCTGTCGACCCGGGCACTGACCATGCTCCGTGAGCTGCCCGACGTGCCCGTCCCGTTCGGGACGACGAGACCGGTGATGACGGAGGCCGGGAAGGAACGGGCGTCGCGGGGCCGTCGTTCTTGGAGCCGTGGGACTCAGTGGGCCGCGGGGCTGGCCGCGGCGGCGGCCCTGGTCGCCGTGGTCGCAGTGGCCCTGCCACGCGTCGGCGAGGTCGCTCAGATGGATTCGGCCGCTGGCGGCGGCGCCCAGGCGACTTCCACGCCGGCACCGGGCATGGAGGCGGCCACTTCCGGTGCGGTTCCCCTGGAGCTCCAACCGAACGCCGACTACGACGCCACGAAGCTCGAGCGATTGGCGGACGCCTCGGCCCTGCGCGTGGGCTCCGAGACCACCCTGGCCGCGCCATCGGCCAACGACGCCTCCGCGGCCCAGGCCAAGGAGGCTTCCGCGGCCCAGGCCGAGGGCGCCGCGGCCTGCCTGGCGAGGCCCGGCGGCCTGACCGGCAGCGATCGGCTGCTCCGCCTGATCCAGGCGAGGTACGAAGGCACGCCCGCGTATCTCGGCGTCTACCGGGAGAGCCCCGGCGCAGGCCAGCCGGCCGATCGTATCGTCATCTGGGTCGTGGCCAGGCAGGACTGCTCCACCCTCTCCTTCTCATTCAAGCGCCTGTAGCACTCCGCCGTGGTTTTACGGCCCCACCCGAACCTGGAAGCTTCGAGCGAACACTCGTAGAGTTGTCGGTCGTGAGGTACCGGGTCGAAGCGGTCGCCGCGGCCTGCGACGTGTCCGTCGACACCGTCCGCTACTACCAGTCGAAGGGTCTGCTCCCCCCGCCCGGCCGGGAGGGCCGGCTCGCATGGTATGGCACCGAGCACGTGGAGCGGATCCGCGAGATCCGGACCCTTCAACGGAAGGGCCTCACGCTCGCGGCGATCAAGCGGGTCGTCGAGGGCGGCCTGGGACGGGTCGACGCCGACCTCGCCGCCGCCGTCGCCGCCGCCCAGGCGGAGGGAGAGGGGCACGAAGGTGCGTTGTCCCTCGATCAGTTCGCCACGGCGAGTGGCGTGCCAGCGTCGCTGATCCAGGCCGTGGAACGTGAGGGCATCCGTCTGTCTCGCCCGGTCGACGGCGAGGAGCGCTACGCCGCCGCCGACATCCAGACGGTTCGGGCCGCCCTGAAGCTCCTCGAGTCTGGCCTTCCCCTCGGGGAGCTGCTGTCGCTGGCCAGGCAGACACACGAGGCCATGCTCGGACTGGCCCAGCGAGCGGTTGAGCTGTTCGACGATCACGTGCGAAAGCCCATCCGCGATACGGCTGCCTCGGACGAGGAGGCGGCGGCCCGGCTGGTCGAGGCGTTCCGGACGTTGCTCCCCGCAGTCACCGACCTGGTGGCGAACCACTTCCGCCGGGTCCTGCTCCGGGTGGCCGAGGATCACATCGAACGGGTGGGTGAGTCCGCCGAGGTGGAGGCGACCCGGGCGGAGTCCCAGCGCATGGGCCGTACCGTGCCGTGAGGGACGAGGGCCTGCCGCAGGGGGAGGAGAAGGCCCGCCGCGTCCGCGACATGTTCGATGCCATCGCCGGCCGCTACGACCTGGTGAACCGGGTGATGACGTTCGGCATGGATGTCGGATGGCGGCGACGGGCCGTTCGCCAGCTCCGGTTGCCCGGTGGGGCCATGGTGGCCGACCTGGCCTGCGGAACAGGCGACCTCTGCCGGGAACTTTCGCGAGACGGATACCGGGCCGTGGGCTTCGACTTCTCCCTCGGCATGCTGGCCAAGGCAACCACCGACGTCCCGCTCGTTCAGGCAGACGTCCTTCGCCTGCCGCTGGCCGATCGATCAATCGATGGCGCCACCTGTGGGTTCGCCCTGCGAAACGTCGTGGACCTGGCCGCGTTCTTCGCCGAGATCGCCAGGGTGGTCCGGCCGGGTGGGCGGATCTCGCTCCTCGAGGCCTCGCAACCGGACGGCCCGCTGATGCGGGCGGGACACGCCGTGTACTTCCGGCGGATGGTACCGATGATCGGGGGCATGTTGTCGGACCGCGAAGCCTACGCGTACCTACCCAAGTCAATGGCCTACCTCCCGCCGGTGGCCGAGATGGTCACCGCCGTCCGGGAGGCCGGGTTCCCCGACGCGGAGCGCGTGCCACTCTCCGGAGGGATCGCGCAGGTGCTGGCGGGGACGCGAGTGTGAGGCGCACGAGGGGTACGCGGGCGTGAGGCGTACGGCAGGTGTGCGCACATGAGGCGGACGTGAGCACGACTCCCACGCTCGTCGCCAAGGCCCGCAAGCTCGGGCCTGCGTTCGACCTCCTGGCGAACTATCGGGCGGGTGGGTTCTTCTTCGAACGGTCCGGCATTGGGCTCGCGGGGATGGGCGTGGCCGGCAGGATCAGCGCGAAGGCGGGCCCGGAGCGCATCCTGCGTCTGGCCCGGCTGACCACCGAGGCCCTCCACGCGATCCGTCGGGAGGGCGAAGGCCCTGCGCCGATCGCCGTGGCCGCGATCCCCTTTGACGATCGGTGGGGGGCCAACGCGACGATCCCATCTCGAGTCGTGGCCCGTCACGTGCCCGGTGAGACCTGGGAGCTCGACGTGTTCCCCGAAGGGTTCGCGCCGCCCGATGCCGAGCGCGAGGGATGGACGGGCCGCGCGGCCCCCCATGACGCGTTCCCCGACATCCAGCTTCGTCCCGACCCCGAGCCCGACGATTACTCCGAAGCGGTCGCCGACGTGGCCAAGCGCATCCGCGTGGGGAGCCTCCGAAAGGTGGTCCTGGCCCGCACGCTCCTCGTCGATGCGGAACGAGCGCTCGACGCGAAGCAGCTGCTGTGGCGTCTTCGAGCGGTGGATCCGGACTGTTACGCCTTCGCTTCGCCCGAGCCTCCTCCAGACCTGGCGCGCCCGGGCGGGATCCTGGTCGGTGCCAGCCCGGAATTGCTCGTGGTGCGTCGCGACCGGGAGGTCCGGGCCACGCCGCTCGCCGGGTCGGCGCCGCGGTTCGGGGACTTCAAGCGGGACCAGATCTCCGCGCGCCGGCTCCTCTCCTCGGAGAAGGATCGTGAGGAGCACGCGGTGGTGGTCGAGGACGTGGCCCGGGTGCTCGCCGGGTACTGCGACGGCCTCACCCGCCCGTTGGAGCCAGAGCTCCTGGGGACGGCCAACGTGTGGCACCTGGCCACGCCGTTCGCCGGTCGGCTTCACGATCCGTCGGTGACCGCCCTGGACCTCGTGGCCGCGCTGCATCCCACGCCGGCAGTGTGCGGGACCCCGCGCGAGGAGGCCCGAGAGGCGCTCGCGGAGCTCGAGCCCATCGACCGGGGATGCTACGCGGGGCCGGTGGGGTGGGTGGACGCGAACGGCGACGGTGAGTGGGCCATCGCACTTCGGTGCGCCGAGATCACCGGCACCACCGCGCGCCTGTTCGCCGGCGCCGGGATCGTGGCTGACTCGGTTCCCGAGGAAGAGCTCGACGAGACCGAGGCGAAGTTTCGGGCGTTGCTTGACTCGCTCCGCTGGGGTTAGGTGGGGATGGTGGCGCCTCGCCGACGACGGAGCAGGAACCGCGTCGCCAGTGCACCGGCAGCCCCCGCCGCGGCCGCAACGACCAGTGCCGGCACGAGGCTGGGGTTGTAGATCCCGGTGCCCGAATAGTCGATCCCCAGGATGTTGGTGCACGTGGTGTGGGATGCGGCGGCCGGCGAACCGGCCGTCACCGCCATCGTCCTTGACGTACAGCCGAGCGGTACGACGAGCAGATACCCGAGCACGAAGACCCACACCCCGACGAGCGCCGACCACAACACCTCACGGCGGGTGCGCCATGGGGATACGACCATCATGGCGATGCCCGTCAGCAGGAAGGGCGCGCCGATGCTGAACAACGCGAGATAGCCGAACGCCACGAGGATGACGGCAACACCCCAATAGGCCGCCGCGCCCACCCTGTTTCGCCTCGGAACCGAGCGCTCCATCACAGACTCATGGTACGGCGCCGCCTGGCCCCCGACCCTCGAGGGCCAAGGCGACCGCGGCATCCACCTCTAGATGCCTGGCGACGTTCAGGTCGCGATCGGAGGGCACCTCCACGATCCACACTCCCCCCGACCGTGACGCCTCGATCACGCTCGGGCCGAGGTCCGCGCCCCGTTCGACGAGTGCATGTCGGGCCCCCGCCCCCGCGGCGACCTTCGAAAGGTCCAGGCCGTGCGGTGTGACGAACAGGTCGGCGAACTCCGGAAGCCCGCGTTGCTCCAGGAACGAGAAGATGGCGCCGCCGTCATTGTTCGGCACCACGAAGACCGCATCGTGCCCTCTGCCGGCGCTCCACAGGAGACCACTCGCGTCGTGGAGGAGCGTGAGGTCCCCCATCAATGCGAAGGTCGAAGCGCCCGACGCCGCGATACCGAGCGCCGTCGAAACGAACCCGTCGATCCCGCTGGCCCCGCGGTTCCCCAGCACTCGGATGCCGGAGTGCGGACGCATGTAGGCGTCCAGGTCTCGGGCAGGCATGCTCGAGCCGACCACGAGGGTGGCACCGTCCGGAACGGACGCTGCGAGGTCGCGGGCCACGCGGCCATCGAACGGCTCCTCCCACGAATCCACCAGTTCGTCCACCGCTCGACGGGCGATGCGGTCGGCCTCCTCCCACTCGCGCCACCACCCCGAGCCCTCGCGGGACTCGATCCGTTTGAGGAGGGCGCGCGAGAGCGAAGCCGGGTCAGCCTCCAACCGGAGCGAAGCGTGACGAGCCGGGTCGGCCACCAGCCGGTCGGGGTCCACGATGATCAATTGCTTCGAGTCGGCGACGAACCCGAGACCCGCGCGTGACGTCGGCGCCGCGCCGATCTGGACGACCAGCTCCGGCACGTGGGTGGAGAGGAAGGACTCGCTGGCCAGGAGGAACGCCCCCGCAGTAAGCGCGCCGGGGATCCGAAGCCCCGATGTCGGCTCGGCGACCAACGCCCACCCCAGGGTTCGGGCCAGATCGACGACCGGGGAGGCGTCCCGACGGAGCGACCCGGCGAACAGTACCCCTCGCTCGATTCCCATCATCCGCTCGGCGAGGGTCTCGACGTCCGTGCGTCGGGTTCGAGCCCGGGCACGCCTCGACCCGGGAGAGCGAGAGTCGAGGTGACCGATCTCGAGGTCGTCCTCAGAAGGCGCGAGGGGCTCCCGGAACGGCAGATTGACGTGCGCGGGGCCCGGGGGGTGTCGCCGGGCCACATCGGTGGCCGCCAAGCCCACGGCGAACCAGTGCGAAACGTCTGGCTGCTCGCCGGGCACACCGGCCTCGACGAACCGCTTCACGTACCCACCGAACAGCTCCCGTTGATCGATCGTCTGGTTCGCGCCGACGCCGTGAAGCTCGGGAGGGCGGTCCGCAGTGAGGAGCACGAGTGGTGTGCGCGACATCGACGCCTCGACCACCGCGGGGAAGAGGTTGGCGGCGGCGGTCCCGGACGTGCACGCCACGGCCACTGGCCTCTGCGTGGCTTTGGCCATGCCGAGCGCGAAGAACGCCGAGGACCGCTCGTCGAGATGAACGTGCACCGACACGTCCGGATGGCGGGACAGCGCGAGGACGACGGGGGTTGAACGCGAGCCCGGCGAGACGCACGCGTGCTCGAGCCCCTGCGTCACGAGCCCGTCGACCAGCGCGCTCATGCATGCCAGCGCGACGTCTCCTTCGCTTCCGGTGCTCATCACGCGATCGCCGCGAGCCACAGTCCCAACGCGAGCAGGGCTCCGAACACCAGCTGGAGTTGGGCCGTGCCGACGAGGACCGGGACGAGCGCGCGGCCCTCCGCGCTCCCCACGGCCTCCACCGGGCCAATGGCGAGCGGCCACGCCGCCAGCGCGAGGAGCGCCCACTGCGACAGGCCGTACCCCGCTTCCACGATGCCCGTTGCCACTCCAAGCACGATCGTGGCGAAGGCCGCAACGATCAGCGCTCGATACAGCGCCCGGGCGCGCCGTTGACCCAGCCGGACGGCCAGCGTCCGCTTCCCGGCCACGCTGTCCGTCGAGATGTCCCGCACGTTGTTGGCCTCCAGGATGGCGACCGCCAGGAACCCCATGGCCGCCGAGGACCACCATGCGCTCCCCGGGATCCGTTCGGCCTGCACGTACGCCGTCCCCACAGTGGCCATCAGGCCGAAGAACAGGAACACCATGACCTCGCCGAGGCCGAGCGAGCCGTAGGGCCGGGGACCGCCCGAGTAGAACCACAGCGCGAGCATCGCCGCCGCGCCGATGGGGATCAGCCACAGGCTCGTCGCCACGGCCAGCGCAAGCCCGGCCACTCCGGCCACGGCAATCGACGCCAGCGCAGCGAAGAGCACCGACCGCGGAGATGCCACGCCCGACGACGTCAATCGGGGGGGCCCCTGACGCTCCTCGGTGTCGATCCCGCGCAGGCCGTCCTGATAGTCGTTGGCGAAATTCGCCCCGATCTGCAACCCCAGGCCCACCGCCAACGCGGCGAGCGTCCGCCACACCGAGGCTCGCCCCGCGGCTGCCGTCCCCACCACCACCGGGGCCACGCTCGCGACCAGGGTCCGCGGACGCGCCCCGTTCACCCACTCCGCGAGGTCGGTCACGGCCTCCTCGGGAACCTGCCGAAGTCCGGCGGGCGCTTCTCCAGGTAGGCGTCGCGCCCCTCCTGCGCCTCGTCCGACATGTAGTAGAGGAGCGTGGCATCCCCGGCCAGCTGCTGGATCCCGGCCAGCCCGTCGGCGTCGGCGTTGAACCCGGCCTTGATCAACCGAAGCGCGAGTGGGCTCATCGACAGGATCCGCCGGCACACCTCGACGGTCTCATCCTCCAGCTTCTGCAGCGGCACGACGCGGTTCACCAGGCCCCACTCGAGCGCCGTCCTCGCGTCGTACTGCTCGCACAGGAACCAGATCTCCTTGGCCCGCTTCAGGCCGATGGTGCGAGCAAGAAGGCCGCTGCCGTACCCGGCGTCGAAGGACCCGACCGTTGGTCCGGTCTGCCCGAACCTCGCGTTGTCGGCCGCGATCGACAGGTCGCAGACCAGATGCAGGACGTGGCCGCCGCCGATGGCATACCCCGCCACCATGGCGATGACCGGCTTGGGCAGCCGCCGGATCTGGACCTGGAGATCGAGGACGTTCAGCCGTCCGATCCCCTTCTCGTCCCGGTATCCGTCGTCCCCTCGGATCCGTTGGTCCCCACCGGAACAAAAGGCGTCCGAGCCCTCCCCGGTCAGGATGATCACGCCGACCTGGCGATCGTCTTGGGCCCGTTCGAACGCCTCCGAGAGCTCGAACAGGGTCGTGGGGCGGAAGGCGTTTCGGACCTCCGGCCGGGCGATGGTGACTTTTGCCATCCCCTCGGCCGCCTCGTACCTGATGTCCTCGTACTGTCCCGACCGCTGCCACTGCACCATAGGACCGGCCACTCCTAGAGCGTCTACTCGAACGGTTCAGGCTAGCCTATCTCACATGCCGAGCCCCTTGACCTCGGACCTTCGAGCGGGTGACCTGGTCGCGGTCACGCTCTCCCCGGGTCGGGACTGGGCCGGCATCGTGGGGAAGGTGTGGGAGGCCGGCGCGGCCCTGTTCCCGGTGGACCACCGACTCCCGACATCCATGTCTCGAGACCTGATGGACCGGGCGGTACCCACGATCGTCGTCGATGCCGACGGCTGGCATCGGCCGGGCGCGGGCCGACCGGTGGGGGACGGCGTCGCTCTCGTGGTCCACACCTCCGGATCCGGGGGCGTCCCCAAGCTCGTCCAGTTCGACCGGCCGGCCATCGATGCCGCCGTGGCCTCCTCCACCCTGGCCCTGGAGGCTTCGCCTCACGACCGGTGGCTGTGCTGTCTTCCCCTGGCTCACGTCGGCGGGCTCCTGGTGTTGCTCCGGTCGATCCTGCTCGGGGCCCCGGTCACCGTCCATCCCAGGTTCGACCCGGAGGCAATCGCCGCCGAGGCGGACTCGGCCTTCGTGTCGCTCGTCCCAACGATGCTGGTCCGCCTCCTCGACGCCGACGCCGACCTGTCGCACTTCCGGGCCATCCTGGTGGGCGGGGCAGCCGTCCCGGCGTGGCTGGCCGATCGAGCCCGAGCCGAGGGGGCGAATGTGATCGAGACCTACGGCCTCACCGAGAGCTGTGGCGGGGTGGTGTACGACGGCCGCCCCCTCCCCGGAACCGAGGCGAGGATCGACGGCGGCGGAGGGATCCAACTCCGCGGCCCGACCCTGATGCGTGGCTACCTCGACGATGGGGAGGCGACTGCGCGCGCGTTCACCGACGGTGGATGGCTCCGGGCGGGTGACGCCGGATGGATCGACGACCAGGGCAGGCTCCGGGTGGCCGGCCGCCTCGACGACCTCATCAACACCGGCGGCGAGAAGGTCTGGCCGGCGGAGGTGGAAGCCGTCCTCCAGGACCACCCGGGGGTTGCCGAGGTCGCGATCGTCGGTCGGCCCGACCCCGAGTGGGGTCAGCGCGTGGTGGCGTACGTGGTCCCTGCGGACCCGACCGCCCCGCCCTCCCTCGAGGCGCTCCGAGACCACGTGGCCCTGTCCCTCCCCCGCCACTCGGCCCCTCGCCAGGTCGTCTTGGTCCCGGAAGGACTGCCCCGCACCGCTTCCGGTAAGGTCCGCCGGGCCGCGCTGGCCTGAGTCGGACGGGGAAGCTCGGGGAATAGGAGGCGGTTATCCCTATGGGAGAATGGAGTCGAAGGTGGCCGACGAGCGCAGCGTGATCGTCCTCGGATCGGGGCCTGCGGGCTACACGGCGGCCCTGTACGCCGCCCGTGCCGACTTGGAGCCCCTCGTCTTGAAGGGTCTCGACGCGGGTGGTCAATTGATGCTGACCACCGACGTCGAGAACTACCCGGGCTTCCCCGGTGCCATCCTCGGTCCGGAGCTCATGGACGCCATGGAGAAGCAGGCCTCTCGCTTCGGCGCTGAGATGCTGCATCAGTCCGCGACGCGGGTGGACCTGTCCGCCCGCCCCTTCGGGGTGTGGGCCGGCGACCAGGAGTGGCGGGCCCGGACCCTCGTCATCGCCACCGGCGCATCGGCGAAATGGCTGGGCGTGCCTGGTGAGCAGCGGCTCCTAGGCCGCGGCGTCTCGGCCTGCGCGACCTGCGATGGGTTCTTCTTCCGCGACCGGGACCTGGTGGTGGTCGGCGGCGGGGATACCGCGATGGAAGAGGCCACGTTCCTCTCGAAGTTCGCCTCGAACATCTCGATCGTGCACCGGCGGGACGAGTTCCGGGCGTCGAAGATCATGCAGGACCGGGCCCTGTCGAACCCGAAGATCTCGGTGATCTGGGATTCGGTGGTCGAGGAGATCGAGGGCGACGGCGCCGTCACGGGCGTTCGCCTTCGGAACGTCAAGACCGATGAGGTCACCGGTCATGGCACGGACGGCGTTTTCGTGGCCATCGGCCATACGCCGAACACGGCCCTGTTCCGGGATCAGGTGGAGTTGACCGACGAGGGCTACATCGTGGTGGACGAGCCGAGCGCCGCGACCAACGTTCCCGGCGTGTTCGCCGCGGGGGACGTCACCGACCGGGTGTACCGTCAAGCGGTGACCGCGGCCGGACAGGGGTGCAAGGCAGCTATGGACGCCGAGCGGTTCTTGGTAACCGAGGCGCACGAGCGCCGCGATGGGTAGTGGAATTCGAGGCTGGGCCGGCGCGTTCCAAGGGAACGGGCGGGCCGCGGGCAGACGAAAGGAACGGAGTTGGCAGCGATCGGTGACGTGACGGACCAGGACTTCGAGGAACGCGTGCTGAAGTCGGATGAGCCCGTGCTGGTGGACTTCTGGGCCGAGTGGTGTGTGCCCTGCCACATGGTCTCGCCGGTGGTCGAGGAGATCGGCAAGGACAAGGGGGAGTCCCTGCGGGTGGCCAAGCTGAACATCGACGAGAATCCGGAGGTCACCCGGCGGTACGGGGTGATGAGCATCCCAACCCTCATGCTGTTCAAGGGCGGGGAGGAGAAGGCCCGCGTGGTCGGAGCACGGGGCAAGGAAGCCCTGCTCCGGGAGATCGATCCGCACCTGGCGGCTTAGTCGAGTCCGCGATCGCCATCTCCAGGGCGGGCCGGCCCCCACCGCCCGTAAACTTCGCACCGTGAGGATCTTCCGTCGAGGGGATCGGGGCGAAGCCGTCCGCGACATCCAACGTCGCCTGCTGGATTTCGGCCTGCGGATCGAGCCGGACGAGCTCGAGGGCCGATTCGGCCCCTCCACCGAAGAGGCGGTGAAGGCCTTCCAACAACGCCGAGGACTCCCCTCGGACGGGATGGTCGGCGCCGACACGTGGGGAGAGCTGGTGGAGGCCGGGTACCGGCTGGGCGACCGGGTCCTGTACCTTCGTTCGCTGGCGTTCCAGGGAGACGACGTCCGCGAGCTCCAGAAGCGCCTGAACGCGCTGGGGTTCGATGCGGGACGTGAGGACGGTATCTTCGGTTCGCGGACCGCCGCCGCCGTGGTGGAGTTCCAGCACAACGTGGGTAGCGCTTCCGACGGCATCGTCGGCCCGGACACGATCGGCTCTATCGAACGGCTCCGGCCTGCGCTGGAGGGCCCCAGCCGGGCGGTGGTCCGCGAGGCCGAGGACGTTCGACGCATCGAGCAGGAGCAGACGTTGGTCGGCTCCTGTGTGGCGATCGACCCCGGCCATGGCCCCGACGACCCCGGCATCGTCGGTCCGAGCGGCCTGTGGGAATCGGAGGCCACGATGCTGATCGCCGCGGACCTGGCCGCCGAGCTCGGAGCGCGCGGCGCGCACCCGACGATCCTGCGGACCGAACACGATGCGCCCTCCCCCAGCGAGCGCGCTCTCGCCGCCAACGAGCTCGGTGCCTCCGTGTGCATCTCCATCCATCTGAACGGCGGTGAACCGACCGCCGAGGGCGCAACATGTTTCTACTACGGCAGCCAGGCGACGTACTCGCCCGCGGGGCAGCGTCTGGCCGAAGTGATCCAGGAGGAACTGGCGGCTCGGACGGGGCTGATGGACGGCCGAACGCATCGCCTCGCTGTGGCCATGCTCAGGGAGACCAGGATGCCCGCCGTTCAGGTCGAGCCGTGCTTTCTCACCAATCCAAGGGAGGAGGCCATGCTCACCGATCCGGTCTCCCGGCGCCTGCTGGCCGCAGCCATCGCGGCGGGCGTCCAACGGTTCTTCGGGACCGTGGAGTCCGTGGTCGGCCGGCGCTCGGCGGGCGGCTAGTTCAGAGAGCCCGGCGCGCGGCGGCCGGGCCAGCTGACGGCGAGGCCTCCCGATCAGCGGCGGTTTCGGCGATCGCCGGTCAGGGCAGCCATGACCAGCCCGAGGAGGATCCCCAAGACCGCGGCCTTCACCGCTCGAGCTACCTCGTCGGAGGAAGGGGCGTTCGTGCGACGATTGTAGGTCCGCGGAGGCGTCCGGTGCGAGGGCTCCGGGCGACGCGGGGACGGGGGGCCGACCGATGCGCTTCTGCCTGATGGTCGAGGGCCAGGAGGGGATCACCTGGAAGCAGTGGCTGGCCCTGTCCGAGGCCTGCGAGCGGCTCGGGTTCGATGGCCTGTTCACCTCCGACCACTACTTCTCGGTCATGGGAGCGGCCGGCCGCGGGTCATCCGATGCCTGGACGGCGTTGGCCGCGGTGGCCGCCCGCACCGAGCGCCTCCGCCTCGGCACACTCGTCTCGCCGGTGACGTTTCGCCTTCCGACGGTGCTGGCCAAGGTGGCCACGACCGTCGACCACATCTCCGCGGGGCGCGTGGAGATCGGCATGGGAGCCGGCTGGTGGGCGGAAGAGCACCGGACCCACGGCATCCCATTTCCTTCCACGAATGAGCGGATGCAGATGCTGGAGGAGCAGCTGGAGATCGTCCACGGGCTCCTGTCCGACGAGGTGTTCTCATTCCGTGGCGCGCACTACGCGCTTCAGGACTGCCGGCTCGTCCCCAAGGGCGTGCAGCGTCCGCACCCGCCGATCATCGTGGGTGGCAAGGGCGGACCACGCATCTCGCGCCTGGTGGCCAGGTGGGCCGACGAGTTCAACACGCACGGGGGTCCGCCGAAGGAGGTCGGCGACCGATTCGCCCGGGTGCGCGAGGCTGTGGACGCGGCGGGCAGGGACCAGGGCACCATGACGACGTCGTTCATGACATGGGTCTGCGTCGGCGCCGACGAGGCATCGTTCCGGGAACGAGTTGAGCTGGCGCGCCGGCTCGACCCCGATGCGGGTTCGTTCGAAGATTTCCTCGCAGACCTGGAGAGCGACTGCATCGTGGGTACCCCCGACCGGGCTGCCGAACGACTGTCGGAGTACGGGGCGGCCGGCGTCCAGCGGGTGTTCCTGAACCACCTGCTCTTCGACGACGTGGACGCGTTGGAGCTCTTGGCCCGCGAGGTGTTCCCTCGCGTGAACGGCTGACCCCGTTCGGCACCGTCGTTCCCCGACCCCGGCCCGGGCCGTTGCTACCATGGGCAGCCCATGGCCGAGTTCAACGTCGATCCCTATGTCGATCTCTATGCCCGACGTACGTCCGGGATGTCGGCATCGGAGGTCCGGGCCTTGTTTGCCGTGGCCTCCAGGCCCGAGGTGGTCTCGCTCGCCGGCGGCATGCCCTACGTACGCGCGCTCTCGAACGACGACGTGATCGACGTCGTCGACTCCGTGCTGGCAGAACACGCCGATGCCGCGCTCCAGTACGGGGCCGGCCAGGGCACGCCCGCCCTTCGCGCACGTCTGGCCGCATTGATGAACGAAGAGGCGACCGAGGCCGACCCCGAGGATTTCGTCGTGACAACAGGAGCGCAGCAGGCGCTCGACCTGATCGCCAAGGTCCTCATCGATCCCGGTGACGAGATCGTGGTGGAGGCTCCGGCCTACGTCGGCGCGCTGTCGGCCTTCAGCGCGTATGAGCCTCGCTACGTGCAGATCGAACTCGACGACGACGGGATGATCGTCGAGGACCTCGAGGACGCGCTGGTGAAGGGGGCCCGTCCGAAGTTCGTGTACACGGTCCCCACCTTCCACAACCCGGCCGGCGTGACCATGTCACGATCGCGACGGGAGCAACTGGTCGTCCTGTGCCGTGAGGCCCGGATCCCGATCGTGGAAGACAACCCCTACGGGCTCCTGCGCTTCGAGGGTGAACCCCAACCGACACTTCGGTCCCTGGATCCGCACAACGTGATCTACGTGGGAACTGTGTCCAAAGTGTTCTCACCGGGCGTGCGAGTGGGCTGGGCGGTGGCCGAACCCGGCCTCCTCCAGCGCCTCGTCCTGGCCAAGGAGGCGGCCGACCTGTGCGGCAGCTCGTTCACCATGCTGGTCACGGAGCGGTATCTCTCCGGCGAGCGGTGGCGCGTCAACCTCGAGCGACTGGTCGGCATGTACCGAAGCCGCCGGGACGCCATGCTCGCGGCGCTAGTCGAGCACTTCCCGGCGGACGCATCCTGGACCCACCCGAGCGGCGGGTTCTTCGTGTGGGTCACCCTTCCCGACTACCTCGACACCCAGGCCATGCTCGCGGCCGCGGTCGAGCGGCGGGTGGCCTACGTGCCGGGAACGGCCTTCTATCCGGACGGACGCGGCCGCAACACGATGCGCCTGGCGTTCTGCTACCCGACCGAGGACGACATCGCCGAGGGTGTGCGGCGACTCGGACTGCTCCTGGCCGACGAGCAGGAGCTGTACCGGTCGCTATCCGGATGAGCGAGCGGATCGCGGTCCTGGCCGGCGGTCATTCGCCGGAGCGAGAGGTGTCGCTCCGCTCCGGACACCGAGTGATGACCGCGCTTCGATCCAAGGGCTACGACGCTTTCGTCCTCGATCCCGGCGAAGAACCCTTCTTCGAAACACTCTCCGCTGCAAGGGTTTCCGCATGCTACGTGGCATTGCACGGCAAGGACGGCGAAGATGGAACGGTTCAACGTCTGCTCGAGCTCCTGGGGGTCCCCTACACGGGGACGCCGCCGTTCCCCTGCCAGATCGCGTTCGACAAGGTCCTGGCCAAGGAGACCATGCATGCGGCCGGCGTTTCCACGCCCCCCTGGGTGACCGTCCAGGCCGCGGCGCTCCGGGACCTCGCGGCGGGCCCCATCCTTCATCGGGTGGCCGAGCTGGTCGGCCTGCCGGCGGTGGTGAAGCCGTCCAGGGCGGGGTCCGCCATGGGTCTGTCGTTCGTGGATCGCGAGGCGGATCTTCCGCACGCCGTGATGGGCGCGCTCGCCTTCGCCAAGGCCGTCGTGGTGGAGCGGAGGATCGATGGGACGGAGGTCGCCGCCTCCATGGTGGGATCTCCGCAGGACCCTCTTCCTCTGGTCGAGGTGGTGCCCAAGTCCGGCGTTTTCGACTATGCGGCCAGGTACACCCCGGGTGCGACCGAGTATTTCGCCCCCGGCCGCCTCGCTCCGGAGGTGACCGCGGCGTGCCACCAGGAGGCCGCTCGGGCGTTCGTCACGCTCGGCCTGCGCGACGTCGGTCGGGCGGACATCATGGTCGACACCCGAGGCACCCCCTGGATCGTCGACGTGAACACGTCGCCGGGGATGACCGACACGAGCCTCCTGCCGATGGCCGCGCAGTCCGCCGGCCTGGCGTTCCCGGATCTGTGCGAGCGGATCGTCCAACTGGCCCTGTCGCGGGCCGCTGCCACAGACGACGTGAGCGGCTAGCCAGCCCTAGTTGCTCGGGGCCAACCCCGGTCCGGAGCCGATGATCTCCGACACGATCCGCTCGAGGTCGTCGGCCGACCCGAACTCGATGACGATGCGCCCCCGCTTCCTTCCCATCTGGATCGACACCCGGGTTGCGAGCTGCTCCGACAGGATCTCCTCCACCTCCGCGAGGGAGATCCCCTCACGGCGCGGCGTCACGCGGGCCGTCGTGGACTCGGTCGGTTGGTCGACGAGCCTGCGTACCACTTCCTCCACATCGCGGACCGAGAGCTCCTCCGCAGCGGCCCGAAGGGCCAGGGACCGCTGGGCCGCGCCGTCCCCCAGGGCCAGGAGGGCCCTGCCGTGACCGGCCTGGATCCTGCCTTGGGCCAGGAGCTGCTGGACGTCGGCCGGCAGGCCAAGCAGCCGGACGGTGTTGGCCACATGCGAGCGGGACACCCCCAGCCGCTCGGCCAGGGTCTCCTGCCTGAGCTCGAGCTCCTCGAGCAGCTCACGGAACGCCTCCGCCAATTCGATGGGGTTCAGATCCTCCCGGTGGATGTTCTCGATGAGCGCTTCACGGAGGGACTCGGTGTCGTCGCTTTCCCGGACCACGGCAGGGATGGTGGCCAGACCCGCTGCCTTGGCCGCCCGAAGGCGCCGCTCCCCCGCGATCAGCTCGAATCCGGTGTCGCCCCGCCGAACGACGATGGGCTGAAGCACCCCAACCTCCTTGATGGAGACGGCCAGGGCATCCAGGGACTCGTCCTGGAACGTCGTCCTGGGCTGGCGAGGGTTGGGGCCGATCGCCCCAACGGGGATCTCCAGCAGCCCTGCACCCTCCTCGACCGCGCCCGGGATCAGTGCCGACAACCCTCGTCCCAGCCCCCCTCGCTTCATCCCCTGCCTCCCTTTCGAAACAGGCTCCATCGACGCTTCTGGTCCTCATTCTCCGCGGACAGCTCGACGTCCTGCTCGCCGGCCTGGCCAGCGGCCCGCCCCTCATCGGGTTCCTGCTCGGGCTGCTCCTCGGCTCGGTGATCGTTTGCAAGCTCGGCTGGCTCTTCGGCCGGCTGCTCGACCTCGCCCGTGTTCGGCTGAACCTTCACTTCAGGCTGTACCGGATGCTCCGCCTCGTTCGCAGCCGACTCTCGACCTCCAGCTGCGGTCGCCTCGACCGGGGCACCAACCTGCCCGAAATGCGCCGCGGAACCTCCGACTTGCCCAGAGCTCCCCGCCGAATCTCTAGGCGGCTCGGTCCCTCTGCCAACCGAGCCTCCGACCATCTTCAGCCGTCCCCGCTCCTCCTCGGGGACTTCCTCCAGGGCCTCGCCGGCGACAGCGTTGCCGTCGCCGCCCGTCTCTGACGGACCACCGAACTCAGCGGGCTCGACGGATCGCTCAGGGCGCAAGGGATGCGGGGCGGTCATCGGGACGGGCTCGAGCGGCGGGAGAATCACCGAGGGCAGACTATCCATCACCGGGACGGGCTCGTCGGTCGGCTCCCTGTGGACCACCTCGCCGGCCAGGTCCCGGTAGCGCTTGGCGCCAGTGGAGCGAGGGTCGTAGACCGTGATGGGCAGTCCGAATCCTGGCGCCTCCGAGAGCCGAACCGTCCTGGGTATGATGGTGTCGTACACACGGTCCCCGAAGTACCTCCTGACCTCCTCAACCACCTGTTCCGAGAGCTTCGTACGGGGGTCGAACATGGTCATCACGATCCCGCTCAGTCGCAGGGCCGGATTGACGTTCTGCTGTACCAGGCGGACGTTCTTGATCAGCTGGCCCAGGCCCTCGAGCGCGTAGTACTCACACTGGATGGGGACGATCAATTCCTCCGCCGCGGCCATGGCGTTCACCGTCAACAGGCCCAGCGAGGGGGGGCAGTCCAGGAACACGAAGTCGAAGCCCTTCTCGCGGAGCGGCTCCATGGCCCTTCGGAGCTTCATCTCCCTGGAGAACTGGCTGACCAGCTCGATCTCAGCTCCTGCCAGATCGATGGTCGACGGAACGCCGAAGAGGTTCGGCACGGGAGTCTGGACCACCGCCTCCATGATGGGAGCGTCGCTGGCCAACACGTCGTAGACGGTTACCCTCCGCGCGTCATGGCGGATCCCCAAGCCGGTGGAGGCGTTGCCCTGGGGGTCCAGATCCACAACAAGCACGCGGCGGCCCATCTCGGCCAGGGCGGCGCCGAGGCTGACGGCTGTCGTGCTCTTGCCCACGCCACCCTTCTGGTTGGCCACGGCGATGACCCTGGTGCGGCGGTGGCCGGGCTTCTGTGCCTCGGGTGGATGGAAGGGTTGCTTCACTCTCTGGGCTCGTCCTCCGGAGGGAAGATCCTGGCTGCCTGACCGAGCTTCGTCGGCTTGTTGCCCCACCCCTGCCCGTCCGTGTTGCCCTCATTCGCCGGACGAGGAGGTGCCGCGTGGGTCACTGTCGGGTCATGATAACCACCGGCCCGGAGCTTGCAAGTGCGGGTGTCTGGAGAAGACGCAGCGAGGAGGCGCCCGAAGGCAACTGGTCGGCTTCTCGGAAGCCTTCGCCGCCGAAATATACGAGCCGACCATTAGGCCGGAGAAGGCGGCGTGCGATCTCCCAGGTCTTCGAGACCCCCGCCAGGGCTCGGGCGAAGCAGACGTCCACCACCCGATCGAGCCGTCCCGCTGGCATCGCCAGGACTGCCACGTTGGGCAGCCCCAGCCTTTCCACGGCGAGCTCCAGGAAGGCGGCCCTTCGGCGCCTGACCTCGACCAGGCCCACCCGTAAGGAGGGGCGGGCGATGGCCACCACGATCCCCGGAAGCCCAGCGCCGGAGCCCAGGTCGAGGGCGTCGGTGTCCGAGGGCTCGAGCGCCAGAACCCCCCGCAACGAGTCGAAGATATGGCGCTCCCTGACCGTGGGCCGGTCCCCCCTTGCCACGAGGCCCAACGGGATCGCCCGATCGAGGAGCAGGAGCTCGAACGACAGGAGAGCATCCACCTGGTACCCATCGAGATCGATGCCCACTTCGGTCGCATACTCCATCAGCGAGGAAGGATCTTTCGTGGGGCGGGTCCCCTGGGGATGTTTCACGTGAAACGCAACCCTTAGGTCGTCAGTCTCAGCTGCGTGGCCGGATCACGACCCGCCGATCCGGGTCTTCACCCCGACTGGAGCTCTCGACCCCGGATACCCCGGCCACGGCATCGTGAACCACCTTGCGCTCATAGGCATTCATGGGGTCCAAGGCCTCCTCCCGACCCGTTCGGGCCACCCGCCTGGCGATCTCCACCGCCTTGGAGGCAAGGCGGTCTCGCTGGCGCTTCTTGTAGTCCTCAACGTCGACGATCAACCGGCATCGGAGTCCGGTCTTGTGGCCCACTACCACGCGGGTCAGCTCCTGGATCGCTTCCAGAGTCTGGCCGTGGCGACCGATAAGGAGGCCCATGTCCTCCTCATCGTCCTCGGACTCCCCCGCCACCACGTTCAGATACATCGTCCCGTCGTCAACCCCGGGCTCCACTTCGGCAGTGAGCCCTATCCGGGCGAGCAGGCCCTCGACGAACTCGGCGGCGATCTCGGCCTGCTCCTCTAGATCCTCTTCCGAGGCTTCCTCGCGCTGAGCCCGGAGTCGAACCCTCACCACCGCTTCCTGGGACCCCACCCCCCCGAACCCCCCTCGAGGCTCCTGGAGGATCTGAACCGTCACCTCCTGCTCGGTGGCGCCGAGCTCCGCCAGGGCGGCCTCGATAGCCTCCTCAACGCTTCGGGCGTTTCTTTCGACTTCTTCCACTGTTGCCTCCCGAGCCGGGCCTTTTGGGGGGTGGCGTCCGCCCGGTAGCCGGTCCAGGCTTCGACCCCCCTTCTGGCTTGCCCGTCGGTCCCTCCCGGCGCTGGCGCTCGTCCGAAACCCGATCCATGAGCGACGCCATGAAGCCCTTCCTGCCCTTCTTGCCGTCGGCCCGGGCCGCGAGCTCTTCGGCCGAGGGCCGCGTCCTGAGCATGAAGTACTGCTGCCCGATCTGCCACAGGTTCGAGGTGGTCCAGTAGACAACCAGTCCGGCCGGGAAGAAGAATCCGAAGACGCCGAAGAAGATCGGCATGATCCGAAGCAGGGCTTGCTGTTGAGAGGATGAGGCTCCAGGGGGGCTGGCCTTCTGCATCTGCCGCTGTTGGAAGTATGTCGTGCCGAACATCAGGACGACGAAAAGGTAATAGGGCACCCGGGTCAGGGCTCCGCTCCCGCAGTCGACCGGGTATTCCAGGTTGACGGTCTCCCCGTTGACCGAGATCCGATCGCCCAGCGGAGCCTTGGGGTTCCCTGCGTGGGACGCCGAGCACAGCAGGTTCATTCCCAGAAACGTGGTGCCCCCCGGCGGCCCGGGCTCCTCATTCACCTGTCCCTGGGAGGTGATCGGCGCGCCGTTCTCGTCGACCTGAGGGATCTGGGCGGTCACCACGTTGTACAGCTGTGAGTCCTCCGGGATGTGGATCGGGTGCTGGGGGAATCTCAAGACCGAGTACATAGCGATCAGGATGGGGAACTGCAGGAGCACCGGCCAGCATCCGGAGAACGGGTTGACCCCGTACTCCCGGTAGAGCTTCATCACCTCTTCCTGCTGCTTCTGCTTGTTGCCCTTGTACTTCTGCTGCAGCGCCTTGATCTTCGGCTGCACCAGTTGCATGTGCTGCATGGACCGGATCTGCTTGATCCCCAAGGGCAGGAGTACCACCCGGATCAGCACCGTGAGCACGATAATGGTCAACCCGTAGTTCGGGATGAAGTCGTAGATCTGGGCGATCAGCCAACCAAGCCCGTCGAGCAGTCCCTGGAAGTACGGGGACCAGGGATACGCGGCGATCACGGATCCACCCGGGACATCTCCGAGACGTGCTCCCCGCGTATGACAGCTTCATACACAGCGGGTTCCGATGGCCTTGGCCGGACCGGATCGAACCCCCCGCCCGTGAACGGCCCGCACCGCAGGATCCGCCACGCGGCAAGGGCCGAACCTCTCCATGCCCCGTGGACCTTGATGGCCTCCTTGGCGTACTGGGAGCACGAGGGGTAGAAACGGCATTGCCCCCCCAGCCATCCCGAGAGGGTCAGCTGGTACAGGCGGATCACGGCGAGCAGGGCCCACCGCACCGGTGCCCCCGCCATCCACAGGAGCCCGCGGATGGACCTCACCCCTTCATCACGCCCGCGCGAGTCAACAACTCCTCCATCTCGGCCACCAGGTCCTGTGTCTTGCTCCCGCGGATGGCTCCCCTGGCCACGAACGCGATGTCGTATTCGTTTCGAGCCCGCGGCGCTACCTCTCGCCACGCGGCCTTCATGATGCGGCGGGCCCGGTTCCGGGGGACGGCCCCACCGACCCGCCGGCCGGCCACGAAGGCCGTTGTCCCCGACCCGGGCGCGACCAACACTACCATTCGGGCTCCGTTCAACCGTTTGCCGGAGGAGAGGACTCTGCCGACGGCGGGATCGCGCGTGACCTGCGCCTACGCGGAGAGCCGGGAACGGCCCTTGGCTCTGCGTCTGGCCAGGATCGCGCGCCCCGCTCGGCTGCGCATCCGCAGGCGGAACCCGTGGGTCTTCTTGCGACGGCGGTTGTTCGGTTGGAAGGTTCGCTTCGACATTCGACTCGATCCTGTTCCGTGGAGAGCGCCCGCCTCGGCGCGGGCGAAGTATACGGGACTCCATCATCACCGAACAAAGGCTCCTCTCCGAGAGAAAGTGCGTCAAAAGCCACCGTCGAACGGGTCCGGTGGAAAAGTCCGGTGCTATAGTCCGCGGCGCTTCACAGCGGACACGTCGCCGGGGTCCAGGCGCGAGCCGCTCGCCTTCCCCCAAGGTTTCCACAGTTGGGGAAAGGCCCTGTGGATTAGGTATGGCAGTCGCGTCCTTCGAAGAAGCCGCAGAGCGAACCTGGGCCCGCGTGGTGGAGCGAGCGCGGGATCAGCTACCGGAGAGCTCATTCTCGATGTGGTTCGTCGGCGTGCGCGCCACGAGCCTCCACGATGGCGTGCTCGAGGTGACGGCGCCCTCCGACTACGTTCGCGACTGGCTGGCCAAGCACTATCTGGATCTGATCCAGGGTGCGGCGACCGATTTCGTGGGGCAGCCGGTGCGCGTGCGACTCGGAGCCGCGCGGGAGCCCGAGCGCGGCCTGGTCTCCCAGGTCCAGGCTCCGGCCCCTGCCCCTCGGCCGGCGCGCGAGGCCGGCGCCGAGCCCGAACGGGGTGCTCGGGCACTGCCCTTCCCCAACTTCACGTTCGAGACCTTCGTGGCCGGCCCCAGCAACCGGTTCGCCCATGCCGCCGCGATGGCCGTGGCCGAGGCTCCGCCGTCCAAGGCGTACAACCCGCTGTTCATCTATGGGGGAGTCGGCTTGGGAAAGACCCATCTGCTCGTGGCCATCGCGCATCACATGCACCGCTTGGCCCCCAGACTGCGGGTGAAGTACGTGACGTCCGAGAGTTTCATGGCCGAGTTCATCAAGGCGGTCCGCGAGCGCCAGGGATATCAGTTCGCCGCTCGGTACCGCGACATCGACGTCCTGTTGGTCGACGACATCCAGTTCCTGGCCAAGCGGGAGGAGACCCAGACCGAGTTCTTCCACACCTTCAACGCGCTGCACGAGAAGGAGCGGCAGATCGTCATCGCTTCCGACCGGCCGCCGCAGGAGCTGGGGATGGAGGAACGCCTGCAAAGCCGGTTCCGCCTGGGCTTGTGCGTGGACGTCCAGCCCCCCGACCTGGAGACCCGCATCGCCATCCTCCAGCTGAGGGCGCAGCGCGAGTCGGTCCTGTTCCCCGAGGACGTGATCGAGTTCGTGGCTTCCAAGTTCGACCAGAACATCCGGGAGCTCGAAGGGGCTCTGGTCCGAGTTGTCGCCTGGAGCGACCTCACCGGCCAGCCCATCTCGCAGGAGGTCGCAGAGCACGCACTCGAGGACCTGCTGCCCCAAGCCGAGGCCGAGATCCCTCCGCAGGTGATCCTGGACGAGACGGCCCGGTACTACGGTCTCTCGGTGGACGACCTGATCTCCAAGAGCCGTTCCAGACCGCTCACGAACGCCCGCCACGTGGCCATGTACCTGATCCGGGAGACGACGGGGATGACCCTGCCGAAGATCGGCGAGCTGTTCGACCGCGACCACACGACCGCCCTGCACGGCATCAACAAGATCGACAAGAACATGCGGGACCGCGAGCCCGTCTACCGGCAGGTTCAGGACCTCTCCCGGATCATCAGGAACCGGACGAGGGCGCTGTGAGCGGGGCGGGGGAAACCCTGGGAGTCGCGGTTGGCCCTTGCCTCCGGCCCATCACTATCCACCGTTCTCCCCACGGCGTCCACATGTCCGAACTCTGCGCTACGCTCGGGCAATAGATATGAGATCCACTTTTCCCCAGGCCCTACTACTACTAGAGAAGAAAGAACGAACTCGTAGAAGCAGCAAGGGGGTGGACAGGTGAAATTCCGGTGCGACCGCGATCTGCTGTCGGAAGGGCTCCAGACGGTCCAGCGGGGGGTCTCGTCGCGTCCGGGAATCCCGGCGCTCACGGGAGTGCTGATGGAGGCGGGATCGGCCGGCACCCTGACGCTCACAACCACCGACCTGGAGGTGTCGGCGCGGCTCACGATCGAAGTCCACGCTCAGGAAGAGGGCGTGGCGCTTGTCCCGGCTCGGCTGCTGGCCGATACGGTGAAGAGCCTGTCGGATGCGCCGGTCGAGTTCGAGTCGGATCAGAGCCAGGCCTGGATCCGCTGCGCCGCGTACGAAGGAGCGCTGCGCCTCCTGCCGGCGGAGGACTTCCCGGCGATCCAGCCGCCGTCGGGGACAACGGTAGTGGGGGAGGCGGCCAGGTTCGCCGAGGCGGTCAGCCAGGTGGCCAGGGCGGCGTCCAGGGATGAGGCGCGTCCCGTTCTGACGGGCGTCCTGATCGAGGTCAGCCGGGAAGGCGTGACCATGGTCTCGACCGACTCGTATCGGCTGGCGGTCCGTGACCTGGTGGCCACGGCAAGTGGGGAGGGAAGGGCCATCGTTCCCGAGCGCGCGATGTCGGAAGCCGGTCGGGCCGCGGCCGGCCTGGAGAAGGGCGAGGTCCGACTGTCGCTCGACGAGAGCCAGGTGGCTTTCCAGATCGGGAGCCTCACGCTGACCTCTCGGTTGATCGAGGGGGAGTTCCCGAACTATCGGCAGCTCCTGCCCGAGTCATACGAGAGCAGGCTCACGGTGTCTCGACAGCAGCTGATGGACGCGGTTCGCCGCGTGGGACTGTTGGCTCGCGACACCTCTCCGGTTCGCCTGGAGTTCAACGCGTTGGGAGTGAAGCTGTCGTCCTCATCGCCGGACCTCGGCCAGGCGGTCGAGGGGGTGGAGGCCCGGTATGAGGGCGAGGACATCACGGCGGCGTTCAACCCCAATTACTTGGCGGATGGACTGGCCGCGGCGACCGGGGAGAGCGTGCGGCTCGAGGTTCGTGACGGATTGAAGCCCGGCCTGATCCGAGGCGAGAGCGACGAGTTCACGTATCTCGTGATGCCGGTGCGTCTGCCGACGCCGGTCGGCTGATCCACCCCGGGACCCTGCTTTGCGGCTTCTGTGGGTGGAGCTCACGGACTTCCGTAACCACCCGAAGACCCGGGTCGATGATGTCCCGGATGGATTGGTCGCGGTGGTCGGGGCCAACGGAGAGGGGAAGACAAACCTCCTCGAGGGCATCGCGTTCCTGTTCTTCCTGGTCTCGCCGCGAGCCTCGAGCACCGAGCCGATGGTCCGGCGAGGAGCCGATGCGGCATACCTTCGCGGGGAGATCGAGACCGCCGGCGGCCGGGTGCTGGTCGAGGTGGAGATCCCCGGGCACGGGGCGAACAAGGTTCAGGTCAACCGGTCCCCGGTGCGGCGCAAGCGCGATCTCCGCCGGCAGGTCCGGGCGGCGTTCTTCGGGCCGGAGGATCTCGATGTCGTTCGGGGCGATCCGTCGCAACGGCGCCGGTTCATGGACGAGGCAGTCACCTCCCTGTGGCCCCTCAAGGAGTCGGCCCTCACCGCGTACGACCGGACCCTTCGCCAGCGCAATCGACTCCTGAAGGAGTGGGAGGGACGGGGCGCGCCGAAGGACCTCGAGGCCTGGGACGCCGAGCTGGTCGAGAATGGATCCGCGCTCCTTCGCCTCCGGGCCGATGCCGTGGCCCGGCTGTCTCCCGGCGCCCAGGAGGAGTTCGCCGGCCTGTCGGGCTCCGGCCTGGCCGTCGCGTATAGGCCCTCGGTGTGGGGTGAGGACCTGGAGGAGGCCTTCCGGACCCGCCTGGCGGAGCGGAGG